>CAZOWW010000105.1:0-21006 GCA_964583765.1 uncultured Kineosporiaceae bacterium | reverse complement strand
AACGACCTGCCCAAAGTCGTGGACGACACGTCCATGACTCACACCCCAGAGCTCCACAGCAACGGTGCGGCGTCCAGCCAGTCGCCCGCGCACCCGGAGGGTGGGGGCCGCTTCCCCCCACGGGACGGTGAGCGCACGGGACGGTGGGCGCCGGAGCCCTGGGTGACAGCAGTGAGGACCTGCAGGGTAGCGAGGTCGGCGAGGTGCCCGAGCAGGCACCGGCCACGTCGTCGCGGGGCCAGACACCCCCAGGCAGGCGACCCGCCGCCGGATTCGGTCCCTCAGTGAGCACTCCTGGTACCCAACTATGACTCACCGTAACTGATCCACTACTGTCCGGAGTGTGCGTTCTCGTTCTCTGTCCTGTGCGGACGCCGTCCGTCTACTCGATGCCGCCGATGGCCCCGTCCTGAGCACCGTGACGGCGATACTCAGCGCCTCTGCCGCCGCGGTCACGGTCGGAAGTGCTGGTGGGATCGACCTGTTCGGGCTCCGGGACGAGTTCATCTCCTGGAGCCGTCGGACAACGAAGAAGCTCTCCGCACGGTTGACCGGCCTACGCCGGTTCGACCGGTCACAGCGGTTGGCCGCCGCCCACGCCGTGATCGTCGTCACGGCGTTCTACGAAGCTCTTGGCGACGTCCTGCGCGAAGACCCGCAGCTGGGTCTTCGCTCCCTGCGAATGTCCAGGGCTGAGCAGGTCGCCATCTGGGCAGGACGATGGCCGAGCCGTGACTCCGCGGATCTCGTCACCGCACTCCTCGAGACACCGATTCCCATTCCCACCCCCTTGCAGCCGTTCGAGTCCACCCTCGCGGTTCTCGAGGATCACTACCGCATGGTGGCGGCCGCCGCTCGCCGGTTCCTCCTGGGGTTGAGCGCTGCGGAGAGCCACGGCGACCAGACGAGTCCCGTTCTCGACCAGATCACGGAACGCGTGCCACAACTGGCGGTACAACGGTACGAGGAGGAGTACCGATCGCTCGCCGCCCAGGTACCGGAGTTCGCCATCTGGGCGGGCCTGGTCGACGCGCAAGCGACGAGGACGGCGCTGCGGGAGTCATTCTCCGATGTCCGCACCCAACTGACCGAGGTACGCGTCGGGTTACGCGACATCGGGACGCTCCTGGCCACCCGGTGCGGGGACGGCACGGTGGACGAGATCCGCACCGGACTGGCCAAGCTTCACCGGGCACAACTCGATCGGCCCGTGTTGGCCTCCGCCAACGCCCCGATGCACGTCGTGCTGCCCTCGTTGGGCAGCATCTATGTGAACCCGCGGGCGCGGGTCGCCGTGGCGGGACCCTCCGATCATCCGGCGACGGAGGCCTGGTGGTTGGACAAGCCCTGCTTCGACGATCTGCAGACCGTGCTCATCGGCCATCTCACGAGCACGGCTGCCACAGCCGGGCCACTCGTCGTGCTCGGCCACCCGGGCTCGGGGAAATCGGTCCTGACGAAGATCCTCGCTGCGCAGTTGCCGGAGTCCGATTTCCTCGTCGCCCGCGTCGAGCTGCGCAACGTCCCGGCCGACACCTCAGTTCAGGCTCAAATTGAGGAAGCGCTCTACCAGATGCTCGGCGAGCGGATCACGTGGCCTGACCTGGGACGACGGTCCGGCAACGCCCTGCCGATCATCATGATGGACGGCTTCGACGAGCTCCTGCAGGCCACCGGGATGAACAGGGCCGACTACCTTGAGGAGATCCAGGAGTTCCAACGCCGCGAGGCGGAGCTGGGCCGCCCCCTCGCCGTCCTTGTCACCAGCCGGACCGTCGTCGCTGATCGGGCGCGCTTTCCCGAGGGGTCGGTCGTGGTCCGCCTGGAGCCGTTCGACGAAGCGCAGGTCCGGACATGGCTTGCGGTGTGGAACGACGCCAACCATCACAATCTGCGCGATCGCTCGTTGCATCCATTACCGGCCGAGATCGCACTCATCCACGAGGAGCTGGCACGACAGCCCTTGTTGCTCCTGCTGCTCGCCCTGTACGACGCGAGCGAGAACGCCTTGCAGAACACGCGAAGCGTCAAGGACCAGGGCGTCATGGAGCGCGTCGAACTGTACGAGCGGCTGTTCGGCGACTTCATCAGCCGCGAGGTGGGGCGCCACGCCAGTAGCTACTCGGTCGAGCAACGGGACCAGGCTGTCGAGGCCGAGTGGCGCCGGCTGAGCGCAGTCGGTCTCGCCATGCTCAACCACGGTGGCGACGTGATCACCGAGACCGAACTGGACAACGACGTTCCCGGGCTTCTCGGACCACGGGATCTCCTGGCCACCGACGACACCGGGGTCAGCCGTGCCCTCACCGCAGGTCAGATCCTGGTCGGCCGCTTCTTCTTCATCCACCAGTCCCGAGCCACCCGGGACACCGGACTCCCGGAGAACAGCTTCGAGTTCCTGCACTCCACCTTCGGTGATTTCCTCGCAGCACGCTGGATCGTCGACAGCCTGGTCGACCTGGCCGCCGAGCGCGTGCACCAACGCCGCCGTCCACAGCCGACGCTGGACGCCGGTTTCCTGTATGCGGCCCTGTCGTTCGCCACCATCACCCGACGAGCTCCCCTGCGGGACTTCTGCCGCGGCATGCTCACCAGGTTGAGCCCGCAGGCCCGAAGGGATTGTCACGATCTGGTCCTCGAGCTGCTCCCCGAGGCCGGATTCCCACATCCCACCTGGTCGCGTTCAGGGTATGAACCACGTCTCCAGCCTCTGGCGGCCTGTCACGCGGCGTTCTCGGCGAACCTCGTGTGTCTTGCCGTGATGCTTGCGACCGGGCCGGTCGACGTGGCCACGTTGGTCGGCGAGCCCGTGGGACCCAACTGGCGCCGCCAGTCGCTGCTCTGGCACAGCCAGCTCCTTCCGGAGGACCGGCGTCGGATGTGGCAGAACTTCCGCGTGACATGGCACCGTGAGGGATCCATCTCGCGCCTGGAGATCCGGCAGGAGGACGGGAGCGAGGTGTCGACGCGTGACTCGTTGCCCTGGCCCCCCGACCCGCCGTCGATCTCCACCGAATGCCAGGGCGAACTCCTCTCCCCTGACGTCGTGATTCCCAGCGACAGCAAGATCGGGGAAGCGATCCGCAGATCCGCCTTCATGCAGACGACGATCGACGTCCGCGAGTACCTCTACGTTCTGATGCCGTACTGGCGCACGATCGGGGACATGGAGTGGTGGGCCGCTGACGACGACCACCTGGTCCTCGACGCCCACGTCCTCACACAGTTGCTGCTCGACCCGACATCCCCGGAGTCGGCCTCCCGGCGGGTACAGCTCTATACCGTCGCGCTTACCCGAGTGGGCACTCACCGGTACCGCCACCTGGTGCTACGGCAATTGATCGAGGATCTGCCCCACCTGCCGATCGACATGTTGCCCGAGATCATCGCCTTGCTCCAGGAATCCGACGTGACCATGGAACCCTTCGCGCTCACGACGGCTCTGGCCACACTCGCGGCCGCGACGACCGGCGACACGACCTCGGACAGCGAGCAGGCACTCCAAGTCCGGGATCTTTGCGACCGGCTCGCCCAGAAACTCACCCGGTCGACGGATCGTGCCCGGTTCGGACACCTGTTGTCCTGCGCGGGTACGCGCTTCGGGCTACGCCGGCTGGGTCTCTCGCCGGTCTTGGACGCACACGGACGACTCGCCTCGGAGGACACCGGCGAGTCGGAGAAGCCTGACGGCCGGATACCCGCGATCTGCCCCCTGCAGCGGGAGATCACCCTCCCGGCAACCAACCACGAGCGTCGCGAAGTCAGGGTCGAGGCGCCGTGAGCGGGATCCACACATGCCAGGGTCGCAGGAGATGACCATCGTCCGAGCGCGCTCGCGGCCCGGCTGATGCCGCCGTGCACGGGATGTTCGCTCAGTGGGATCGCTCCTCCTGGTCCGGGACGATCCACTTCTTCGATCTCGAGGAACCGCCCTTACCAGGCCGGCGCGAGCGAACTGATGAAGGAGGTCAGGGCACCGGCCAGGAGCCGGTCGTCGTGCAGCGAGGGATGCCAGTCGCAGCCGAGGTGGTCCAGACCGAGGGCGTTGTCGCCGTAGTAGAGGACCTTGATGTTCCGGTCACCGTGACTGACCCGGGTCCGGGCGACCTGTTGGACGGCGTCGGCCAGATCGGTCGTGTTGTGGAGGTAGGGGTAGATGAGCACGACCGTGGGGTGCGGGCCGTACCGGGCGCGCAACCGGTCACGGACGCGGGGAACCACGCGCGACCGACGGCAGGAGCCGCGGTCCGCGGGAGGACGTCGTGGTCACCACCGACGGGAACTGCGGAGCCCCCCGGGAACGAGTGCGACACGCCTCACGTGGTCCTCGGCGGTGAGGATCCCGCAAATCGTGCATTCGCCACTAATCACCCCCGGTTGCCCCGAGGTTGATCAGCCCCGCAGAGCCCTGGGACGGCCCGTCCACGCACCCCGGGGCCCCGCAGGAGGACCCGCAGCACCCCGGACGAGGGCGCCCAGGATCTCACGAGGGGTATGGACCGGTGAGTCCGGCTCATCTACCCTCCCCCTGCACCAGGCCGGCCTGGCACCGGCTCGGGGTCACTCTCCCGTCGCCGACGACGGGAGAGGTCGGCGGCTGACCGCGAGGCGGGTCCGGCCGGGATTCCCTGTCCCGCCGAGAACCCCGAGGCACCCATGAGACGACTCGTGCTGTTCACCGCCGCCCTCGCCGCACTGGGCGTGTCCGTGACCGCCGTTCCTGCGGCCCAGGCCGTCATCTCCTGCCAGGTCACCTACTCGGTCACCAGCCAGTGGACCGGCGGCTTCCAGGGATCGATGGCGCTCACCGATCTCGGCGATCCCCTCAACGGCTGGACCCTCGCGTTCACCTTCCCCGATCCCGGGCAGAAGGTGACCCAGGGCTGGAACGCGACCTGGAGCCAGTCGGGCAGCACGGTGACCGCGGCCAGCATGAGCTGGAACGGATCTCTCGCGACCGGCGCAAGCCTGACCCTCGGCCTGATCGGCTCCTGGACCACGTCCAACCCGGCGCCCGCCACATTCTCGCTCAACGGTGTCACCTGCCGGGGCTCGGGCACCCCCACGACCTCGGCCACCAGCACGTCGTCCACCAGCACGTCGACGACGGCGCGGACGACGAGCACCACGCGGGCCACGACGACGAGCGCCTCGGGCAACTGCCCCGCCTCGGGTCACCTCACCTACACGCTGAGCCGTGCCGCCAACCCGACCTCGGACCAGCTCAGTGCCTACCAGCTCATCACCACCGCGATGGATCAGGCCCTGGCCGTCTACAACTGCCAGACCAACATCACGAAAGCGCTGACCGTCTCGTACGAGCCCAGCGTGGCGACGGCCGACGGCAGTGACAACGGCTCGATCCGGTTCGGTGCCCGCTCGACGATGCAGCAGATCACCGCGATGCACGAGATCTCGCACACGGTGGGCGTGGGCACCTACTCCGGGTGGGCGTCGCATCTCTCCGGAGGAGTGTGGACGGGCTCGGCGGCCACCGCAGAGCTGCGGGCGATCACCGGGGACCAGGCTGCCGCCGTCCACGGCGACTCACAGCACTTCTGGCCGTACGGCTTGAACTACACCAGCGAGGTGACCTCGTCCGCCGACCTGGTCGACCACTGCCGCATGGTGGTGGCCCTGCGCCGCGACATGGGCCTGTGACCGAGGCCGGCTCAGGACACCCGCGCCTCGGGACGGCCGCGCCCCCGGGACATCGACGTCGTGCTCGCCACGATCGTCGGGACCTTCGCCCGGTGGTCCAGCACGGTGGGGACGTCGTCCAGGGTGTGGTGCCGGTCGGGGTCCCCTGGCTGGCCTCGACCGAGGCGGGGCAACCTGGCCGGCCCCATCACGGACACCGACCCGTCCTCCCAGGAAGGCAAGATCGTCATCGGGAAGGCGGACAAGAGCGAGATCGCGGTCAAGCGCGAGGACGTGACCCCGCTCGCGGTGGGCGAGGCCACCGGACAGCTGTTCCCCTTCCCCGGGTCGGTGCCGGCCTACTCCGTCACCGGATCGGTGCCGGCGCGCTCCGTCACCGCGGACTCGGCACCGATCCCGGGGAGGCCGCGCGGGCCTGCGGCACGCCGGGCATGCTCAGGCCTGGTCCCAGTCTGACGCCGCGCACCTGGTCGCGTCCCTGGGTCTTGGCCTGGTAGAGGACCTGGTCCGCCCGTTCCACGACCTGCCACGCGTCCAGCCCGTGCTCGGCCCGCGCGACGGCGATCCCGACACTGGCGGTCATGACCGGGGCGACGGAGGATCTCTCGTGCGGGATGGCGGCCTCGGCCAGCGAGGCCCGGAACCGTTCCGCGACCAGCCGCGCGGCCTCCAGGGAACTTCCCGGCAGGATGAGCACGAACTCCTCGCCGCCGTAGCGCCCGGCCAGGTCCTGGGGACAGCGGGCGGCCCGGGCCAGGCACGACGCCACGGTCCGCAGCGCCTCGTCCCCCTGCACGTGGCCGTAGTGGTCGTTGTAGGCCTTGAACAGGTCCACATCGATCATGAGGACGGCCAGTTCATCGCCCGCCCGGGCCAGGGCCTCCCACTGCGCGGTGAGGTGTTCGCGCAGGGCGACCCGGTTGGCGAGCTGGGTGAGGCCGTCGCTCATGGCGATCCGGTGGAGATCCGCGACCGCCTGTTGGAGCCGTTCCTCGGTCCGGCGTCGGACCTCGACCTCGGCCTGCAGCTGCTCCGAGCGGGAGGCGAGTTCGAAGGTACGCCGTGCCACGGTGCGTTCCAGGTTCGTGGCGTGATTCTTGATCGCCTGAGTGCTGAACAGGGTCTCCAGGGTGCGGCTGAGACTCAGGCGGAGCCAGTCGCTCGCCACGTTGGCCCCTTGGCCCATCTCCAGGAGCAGGTAACCCAGCGGGGACTCCGACGAGCTCAGCGGCTGGAACAGGAGCAGGCCGGTGGCGAGTTCCTCCCGCAGCGCGGAGGGCAGCAACTGGCCGAGGGGGAAGACCTCGTCCGCTACCGGCTCCTGGTGCCCGTTGCGGTAGTCGAGGACGACGCGTGCCCGCAGGGGTTCCCCGGTCCCGCCAGGCTCCCCCGCCGGGACGGGGCGGGTGAGCGGGTCGCGGGTGTAGATCCCGATGAAGCACCGGTGCACACCGAGCCGGGACAGGTGACTGCCGGCCAACGTCGTGGCGACCTCGGGCACGGAGGTACAGGCGCTCAGGTCGAAGTTCAGTGCCCACAGGGCGTCGCGTGCCGCCAACTGCTCCTGGGCCACACCTGCGATGTGCACGGCAGCGGCGAACTGCCCCGGGTCTCCGGGGGCCCACGCACGGGTCGACCCGCGGACCACCACCGTTGAGGGGACGAGGACCTCATCCACGGCGGATCCGCCCGCCACCTCCTGGAGCAACTGGCGCGCGGCCGCCGCCCCCTGCTCCCGCAGCGCGGGGTCGACCGTGGTCAACGTCGGCCAGCTCAGCGCGGACGTGTCGTTGTCGAAGCCGGTGACCAGGACGTCCTCGGGCACGCGCAGCCCCTCGTCGGTCAGGGCCTTCAGCGCCCCCAGGGCGGACAGGTCGTTCGCCGCCACGACGGCGTCCAGGTCGCGTCGTCGCTGCAACAGGCTCCGCAGTTCGCGGTAGGTGGTCTCGTGCCAGAAGAAACCATCGAAGATCAGTTCCTCGTCCACCGGGATACCCCGCGCGGTGAGCTCCTCGCGGAACACCTGTTCCCGACGGACGGCGTCCGGTTGATGGGCCACCCCTCGGGCGTGGGCCGGCCGCCGGACTCCCCGCTCGTCCAGGAGGTGACGCATGACGGCCCGCATCCCGGCCAGGTCGTCCCCCCGGACGCAGGTCATCCCCGGGACGCGGACCCCGATCCGGACCGTGGGCACACCCAGGTCCGTCAGCACCGCGACGAGATCCCGCTCCTCCTGCGGGGAGACACAGGTCGTCGCGAGGACCCCGTAGGGCGCGACTCGTCGGATGAGTTGTTCCACCGGGAAGGACAAGCCTTCCTCGGTGAAGTTGAAGGAGTTGATCACGAGCACCGGCCCGTGCGGCGCAAGCACCGGGAGAACACCTCGCAGGAGTTCCTGCTGGTACTCGTCGAACCCCGTGGTCACCACCAGAGCCGGACGCGAACGGGCACTCGGCATGATCGTGACTACCGGCTCTCAGAAGGGCACGAAGGCCCCGGCGGACTGTCCACCGGCGACGACGAGACGTCCCCGCGCCACGATGGGCAGAGCACGCGCACCCCCTCGATCCGAGTGCCGACTGATCCAGAAGCATCGACAGCCGACCGGCGGACGTGAAGGGCGCTCCGCACACCGGCACCCGGACGGTGCAGCGGCGCGCTCGCCAGGTTCGTGCTGACCCGGGATGAAAACCGCAGGTCAGCGGGCCTGGCGAGGGGGAACTCCCCGGCGCCGGGTCAGCTCGAGGACGCTCGCGGGGTCGTGGAGGACGGCGAGTGCGACATCGAGGAGCTTGCGGTTGTGGTTGCGGGCGTATCCGCGCAGCAACTCGAACGCATGGTCGACGTCCACGCCGTGAGTGCGGGCGAGGGCACCCTTGGCCTGTTCGATCACGATCCGGCTGTTGAGGGCGCCCTGGAGTTGTTCGGTGAGGATCTCGGCCCGACGGATCGCCTGTTCCTGGAGCAGGCCAATGGTCGCCACATCCGCCAGTGCCTGGACCACCTTCACGTCCCCGGGCTCCAGGCCCCGAGCGACGGTGCCGAACAGGTTCAGGGCCCCGATGACGCGCACCCGCAGGCGCAGCGGCAGGGCATGCACGGATCGGAACCCGAGTTGAGCCGCATGCGGTGCGAACCGGGGCCACTGTTCGGTGGCCCCGGCCAGGTCGACATTGACGACCGGCACGCCGGTCGAGAACGCGTCCAGGCACGGACCTTCGTGGTGCTGCAACTGGAAGAGCTCCAGCAGCCGGGTCTGTTCGTCCGAGGCAGCCATGAACTGCAGTTGCCCGTGTGCGTCGGCCAGCAGGAGCCCCACGGCGGAAACGTCGACGAGTTCGGCGGCCCGGACGGTGACAGTGCGCAGGAACTCGATCAGGTCGAAGTCGTCGACGAGGGTGTCGGCAATTTCCACGAAGACTTCCGCCAGCCGTTCCCGTGACACTGCGGACATCCGGGCCTCCCCATTCGTTCGCTCATGATAGTTCCACTCCGGAGTGATCGGACAAGCGCGGGTCAGGGGACGTCACGTTCCAGCCGCAGTCCTCCCTTCACGACGTCGGCCGCGACATCCCGGAGCGATCGGTCCTGGGCACAGGCATGAGCACGCAACCGGACCATCGCGTCCCTCGGAGAGACCCCCAGATCGACCATGGTCATGCCCTGGGCCCGGTACACGGCGAACTGGGAATCCAGGGCCCGGTCGAGCGTGTCCTCCGGCCGGTCGCCCTCGGCGTGTTCCTGCCCGTCCAGGAGCGTTTCCACGGCGATCTCGGCAAGGGTCAGCACCTGCGCCAACGAGGTGATCGACAGATCACCCGGCGAGGTCCGGGACACGGTCAGCATCCCGAGCCGGACCGCGCCCATCTGCAGCGGGAAGGCGAACACGGCACGGACGCCATGACTCCGTACGGCCGCGCAGTACGCGGGCCACCGGCCGGCCGTCGCCGCGCCCACCGCGGGTTCGAGATCCGGTCGGCGTTGGTCGAACATCTGGAGGCACGGTCCCTCACCGAGAGCGAACTGCGTCTCCTCCAGGGCAGCCCACGAGGGCTCCGACGTGGCCACGACGCCCTGGACGCCACCGGCGGTCATCCCGCTGACCCCCGACCCCGTGGCCGGAACGCACCGCACCGCCACCCGGCAGAGCCGTCGCAACCACCCCACCATGCCGGTCGGCTGCCCGGTGTCCCCGGGCCGGTCGGGCGGTTCCGGCTCCGCGGTCACGAGGGCTCGCGCCGCAGCGCGCCGCTCCTCGGGAGTGATCACGGGCCGCGTACTCCTGGCACTGCCGAGCCGGAACGCGACCCGTGAGGTTCCCGTCCGGGCTCGGGGAACACGAGACCGGCGTTTCGGGGGGACACATCGACGGGGGTGATGAGGTGCGGACCGTGATCTGATCAACACCTCTGGGCGAGGTCGACGACGCCGTCAGGCCCGGCCTGGCCAGGTCCAGTCCCGGATGTACGCCGGGTCCTCGCCGTGCTCGCGCGTCCACGCCCGAGCCTGCAGCCGCTCGTCCAGCATGCGCTGGCGCAGGCCCGCCGCCCGCGACCCCAGGCCGGGAACCTGATCGATGACGTCGATCACCAGGTGGAAGCGATCGAGATCGTTGAGCATCACCATGTCGAAGGGGGTGGTCGTGGTGCCTTCCTCCTTGTAGCCGCGCACGTGGATGTTCGCGTGGTTGGTACGTCGGTAGGTGAGCCTGTGGATCAACCAGGGGTAGCCGTGGTAGGCGAAGACCACCGGGCGGTCGGCGGTGAACAGGGAGTCGAACTCCCGGTCGGACAGGCCGTGCGGGTGTTCGGTCTCGGGCTCCAGCCGCATGAGGTCCACGACGTTGACCACGCGCACCGTCACCTCGGGCAGGTGCTCGCGCAGGAGCGCGACCGCCGCCAGCGTCTCCAAGGTGGGCACGTCCCCGGCGCAGGCCATCACGACGTCCGGCAACGCACCGTCCTCGTTGCCGGCCCATTCCCAGATGCCGATGCCGCGCGTGCAGTGCAGGACGGCCTCGGTCATCGTCAGGTAGACCGGTGCGGGCTGCTTGCCGGCCACGATCACGTTGATGTACTGCGTGGTACGCAGGCAATGGTCGGCGATCGACAGCAGACAGTTGGCGTCCGGCGCGAGGTAGACGCGAACGACCTCGGCCTTCTTGTTGACGACGTGATCGATGAAACCCGGATCCTGATGGCTGAAACCGTTGTTGTCCTGCCGCCACACATGGCTGGTCAGCAGATACGTCAACGAACTGATCGGCGCCCGCCAGGCGATCCGGTTGGTGACCTTCAGCCACTTGGCATGCTGGTTGACCATGGAGTCGATGATGTGGATGAACGCCTCGTAGCAGGAGAACAGTCCGTGCCGACCGGTCAACAGGTAGCCCTCGAGCCAGCCCTGGCACTGGTGCTCCGAGAGCACCTCGAGCACGCGCCCGTCCGGTCCCTGATGCTCGTCCACCGGCAGACGCTCGTCGACCCACAGCCGGTCGGTCGCCTCGAACACCGCCTGCAGCCGATTGCTCGCGGTCTCGTCCGGGCCGAACAACCGGAAGGTGGACGGGTTGGCCCTGATGACGTCACGGAGCCAGGTCCCGAGCACGCGCGTGGCCTCGGTACTGACCGTGCCCGGACCCGCGAGCGGGACGGCGTAGTCACGGAAGTCCGGCAGGACCAGCGCCCGGCGGAGCGTGCCGCCGTTGGCGTGTGGGCTGGCGCTCATGCGCTGGGCGGGCGGGGGTGAGAGCGAGGTGATCCCGGGGATGATCGTGCCGTTCTCGTCGAAGAGCTCCTCGGGCCCGTACGACCGCAGCCACGCCTCCAGTTGGCGCAGGTGCCCGGGGTTGGTCCGGGTCTCGGTGAGCGGAACCTGGTGGGAACGCCAGGTGCCCTCGACCTGGACGCCGTCCACCTCCCGGGGCCCGGTCCAGCCCTTGGGAGTACGCAGCACGATCATCGGCCAGGTCGGACGCGCGGTGTCCTGGCCGGCGCGGGCTCGCGTGCGGATCCGGTCCAGGTCGTCCAAACACGCCTCGACGACCCGGGCCAACCGCTGGTGGACCTGTTCGTGGTCGGCGTCCACATCGGCCGTCACGACATACGGGTCCCAGCCGTAGCCCCGCAGCAACGCGAGCAACTGCGTCTCGGGAATGCGGGCGAGCACGGTGGGACTGGCGATCTTGTATCCGTTCAGGGCCAGGACGGGCAGTACGGCCCCGTCCCGGGACGCATTGAGGAAGGACGTGCCGTGCCACCCGGTGGCCGCCGGGCCGCTCTCGGCCTCACCGTCGCCCACCATGCACACCGCGACCAGATCGGGATTGTCGAACACCGCCCCGAATGCGTGCGAGAGGGCGTAGCCCAGCTCGCCGCCCTCATGGATCGAACCGGGCGTCTCCGGTGCGACGTGGCTGGGAATCCCGCCGGGAAAGGAGAACTGCCGGAACAACCTGCGCAGCCCGGTCTCGTCCAGGGAGACATCGGGATACACCTCGCTGTAGGTGCCGTCCAGGTAGGCGTTGGCCACAGCCGCCGGGCCACCGTGGCCGGGCCCCACGACGTACATCGCCTGCAGTCCCCGCTCGCGGATCGCGCGGTTGAGGTGGGCCCACGTCAGGTTGATCCCCGGGCAGGTACCCCAATGGCCCAGCAGTCGCGGCTTGACGTGCTCGGGGCGCAGGGGCTCGCGGAGCAGGGGATTGTCCAGGAGATAGATCTGCCCGACCGACAGGTAGTTCGCCGCCCGCCACCAGAGCTCGAGCTCGTGGACCTGCTGACCGTTCAACGGCGCGCGGGAGTGGTGCTGGGATCGGGAGGCGACGTCCGGGACGCCGTTGGCACCGAGGCTGTCAGTGCTGAAGCTATCGGTGCTGAAGTTATCGGTGCTGAGGCTATCGGTGCTGCCCATGGGACTCCTCGGTCGGCGTAGGGGGATGCCGCCTCAACAGAAGGTCGGAGTCGGACAACCGCAGAGAGGTGATTCGTCGCGCCGGCTCCCCGGATTCAGGCAGTCGAGGAATCGGACGGTGGCGAACCGGACGGTGGGGAGAGCGCCCGTCTGGCGTCGCCGCAGGAGCAAGGCGGGTGGACCGGGGCTCGACGGTCGTGGGCGGATCCGCCGCGGCGGCAGGGACCCCGACGGCGGCATCGAGGATCGTCGCGCTGTCGCCACCGACGCTGGAGGTCCGCTCCCTCACCCGGCGTTGTCTCATGATCGGAATTCCTCACGTAGTGCGTCGTCGAGACGCGCTACCGAGGTCCGGAGTAACGCCCACGAGTTTCACCGTGGCGCGGGCCTCAAGGGGCCCTGAGCAGTTGAGGAACACGCAGCTGAGGTACATGAGGAGCTGAGTGAATTGTCCTCACAGGATCTCTCAAAGTACACCGGATCGAGCGCGAATACCATACCCGCGCAGACGGGCTGAACTACCGGTGACCCGCGTACAATCACCGGTAGTTGCCCGGGACCCCGGTGACGGCCGCTCCGCACCTGCGGAACGCCTTCCTCGGGAGGTCCTGATGGCGCTTCTGGTCGTGCTCGTCACGGTCATCCGGCTCGCCTCGGCTGCCGACCGGACCGCCCAAGCCCCACACCTGACCGTGGCGCCGGGCGGCCCTCACCTTCGCCGGGACTTCCGGTGAGCGAATCCAGACTCAAGGCGAGCAATTCGGGACTCTCGGTGAGCGATTCGACGCCCCCGGTGAGTCGCGTTGCACCCTCGGAGCAGGCCGCACCGAGCGCGGTCAGATCGGCGGCCACGGGCGAGACCGACGAGGTACTGCACCGTTGGGGAGTGGATGCGGCGTCGGGTCTGGACGAGCAGGAGGTCCTGCGGCGGCAGGGGAACTTCGGTCCGAATGCGGTGACCTCGCACCGAGCCCGCGCCCTGCTGGTGCTGTGGCATCAACTGCGCTCGCCGTTGCTGGGTCTCCTCGTGGTCGCCGCGGGCGCGTCGTACGTGGTGGGGGAACGCAGCGACGCAGTGATCATCGGGGTGATCGTGTCACTGTCGGTCGGGCTCGGGTTCGTCAACGAGTACCGGGCGGAGAAGGCGGCCGAGGCGTTGCACGACCAGATCCACCACCAGGCCCTCGTGGTGCGCGCGGGACAGTCGGTGTTGGTCGATGTCACGGCGCTGGTGCCGGGCGACCTGGTTCGGCTGCGGCTGGGTGACATCGTCCCGGCCGATCTGCGATTGCTGGAGGCGACCGGGCTGGAGTGCGACGAGTCGATCCTGACCGGCGAGTCGCTGCCGGTGGAGAAGTCGACCGCAGCGGTCCCCGCCGGGACGCCCCTGGGCGACCTGACCGGGGCGGCACTGATGGGGACCGTGGTACATGCGGGCAGCGGCCTGGGCATCGTGGTGGCCACCGGCCCGCACACCGAGTTCGGGGCCATCGCCACCGGGTTGAGCACCCATCAAGTCGACACCGCGTTCCAGGTCGGGCTGCGACGGTTCTCGATGCTGTTGGTCTACGTCGCGGGCGCCCTGACCACGTCGATCTTCGTGATCAACATTGCCCTGAACAAACCGATCATGGATGCCCTGCTGTTCTCGCTGGCCATCGCGGTCGGGATCACCCCACAACTCCTGCCGGCGGTGGTGTCCTCCAGCCTGGCGTCCGGATCGCGGCGAATGCGGGCCCGCAAGGTGCTGGTCAAGCGCCTGGTCTGCATCGAGGACCTCGGCGATGTCGACGTGCTGTTCACCGACAAGACCGGCACCTTGACCGACGGCCGGATCCAGTACGCGCGGGCGCTACCGAGCGGGTCGGCCACAGCCGCCGACGTGCGGCGCTGCGGCTTGTCGTGCACGGAGACCGCACCCTCGGCCGCGCGGCTGATCGGTGGGAACGCGCTGGACCAGGCGCTGTGGGACTCCCCCGCGGCCGCCGCCGAGCGGAAGTGGTCGACCGAGCGGACGCGCGTGGGCGTGCTGCCGTTCGACCACGGACGCCGGATGATCTCCGTCAGCCTGAGGGACGCCGCGGGCATCACGACCCTGATCACCAAGGGCGCACCTGAGGCCGTCCTGGAGCGCTGCCTCGACGTTCCCGCCGCGACCCACGAAGCGTTGGCCGCCGAGTTCAGCGCCGGCAACCGCGTGGTGGCTGTCGCCACCCGGACGACGGACGATCGCCCACCCACCGCGGCGGACGAGCACGATCTGCGCCTGGTCGGACTGTTGGTCTTCCTGGATCCGCCCAAAGACGATGCCGCGGCAGCGCTGGCCCGTCTGGCCGCCCTGGGCATCGTCGTCAAGGTCGTCACCGGCGACAACCCCGCCGTCGCCGTCAAGGCCTGCCACGATCTGGGACTGGCGGACCCGGGGCACACGACCCGGTGCAGCGCCCTCGTCGGGGCCGACCTCGATGCCCTCGACGATGCCGAGCTCGCGGTCGCGATCGCCCGCACCACCGTGTTCGCCCGGGTCAGCCCCGAGCACAAGGCTCGCATCGTGCGAGTACAACGCCGCAGCGGCGGCGTCGCCTTTCTCGGCGACGGCGTCAACGACGCCCTGGCCCTGCATGCCGCCGACGTGGGCATCTCGGTCGACTCCGCCACCGACGTCGCCAAGGATGCCGCCGACGTCATCCTGCTGGAGAAGAACCTCGAGGTCCTGGCCGACGGCGTGAGCGAAGGTCGGCGGATCTTCGCCAACACCATCAAGTACGTCCTGATGGGCACGTCCAGCAACTTCGGCAACATGTTCTCCGCCGCCGGAGCCTCCCTGTTCCTGTCCTTCCTCCCGATGCTGCCGTCGCAGATCCTGCTCAACAACCTGCTGTACGACACCAGCCAACTCGCGATCCCCACCGACGGCGTGGACGAGGAGCAGCTCCGCCGCCCCTCGCACTGGGACCTCGCCTTCATCCGCCGCTTCATGCTCTACTTCGGGCCGCTCAGTTCGGTGTTCGACTTCCTCACCTTTGCCGTCATGCTGTGGATCTTCCACTCGGGACCCGCCCAGTTCCGCTCCGGCTGGTTCGTGGAGTCGCTCGCCACCCAGACACTGATCATTTTCGCGATCCGCACCCGCCGGATCCCGTTCGTCCGCAGCCATCCCAGCCTGCCGTTGACCCTGGCTGCTCTGGGCGTCGTCGCAGTCGGCGCCCTGCTGCCCGCGACACCCCTGGCCCACACCCTCGGCTTCCAACCCCTGCCCGGCGGGTTCTTCGCCACGCTGGCGGCCATGGTCGCCGGCTACCTCGTCCTGGTGGAGGTCGGCAAGCGGCTCTTCTACGGCGCCGCCGCCGCGGCCCCCACCGACCCGCCTCGTCCTCACGTTCACCACCGCCACCTAGGCCGCCGCGCCGCCCGCTTCAGCACGGGTGCGAGGACCGCCCTGCCCGGCCAGGCAACCGTCAGCGGGCCGCGGATACCTGTCCCACGGCCATGACCGGACGACCGCCCAGAAAGGACAGACCAGTGATCAAGATACGCACCCGGACGAAAGGGCACGGCAAGGACACCGACAGCGTCCCGCCCGCGGTCGCCACGATTTCGCGAGAGATTCCTGCGGCCGTCGCCACGAACCCGCGAGGGCACACCCTCCTGACCGTCGGGGCTGCCGTGATCACCACGGTGGCCGGCCTGACCTCACTGGCGACCGGCCTGCTCTGCCTGCGGGCGGCGCGTGCCCACCGCCTCGGCCGGCCTGCGAAGACCTCCTCGGCGGAACCGGCACCGCCCGGATCGTGAGGACGGGCGCACCACCCGCCCGGCCGCTACCCCGGGACACGCCCCCGGCACCACCTGCCCGGTCGCCGCCCCGCAGCCGGGGGCTGCAACCACCGCCGGCCGACCTCCACCTGGTGGCCGACGGGTTCACCCCGCTCGACGGCCGCACCCCGTTCACCCGCAGGGCAGGCGTCCACCCTCAAGGCCGGAGCTCACGCTCGGCACCGGAGCTCACCCGCAGGGCAGGCGTCCACCCGGTAGGAACTCATCCTCAGCACCCGAACTCCCCTTCGGGATCGGGGCACGCACACGGCCCACCCGCGTACCGGGTGTCGTCCGTACAACGTCGAGGCACGGCACGAGGGTAGGGAGCCGTTCATGTTCGCCATGCGGTTTGTGAGGAAAGGGGTCCTCCTGCTGACCCGGCTGGGCGGAATGCTTCGCCGCAACGCTCGGGACCTGGCCACACCCGAGCCCGCCCCCGGCGCGGAGACCCGCGCCCGGCACCGCCGGGGTGACGGCTCCCCGTGCGTCGTCGACCCCACCACGCCGGGGTCCGCCATCGCCCCGGACGACCTGAGGTGGACCGCACTTGATGATCTCCAGTTGAGCCGGCTGCTCAAGGAATCATCCCCGTAGGGGTCGAGTCAGCGAACGGCCGCGGTGGGCGCTGGAGGCCGCCGTCACCGGTAGAGGGTGACCAGCGGACAGCGGAACGGGTCCCGGTCGCCGTCGCTGACGGTGTTGAGGTACCGGACGATGGCGGCGTAGGCCTGGGGGAGGTTCGTCTCGGTGTAGGCGATCTGGTGTTGGGCGCAGTACGCCCGGACCAGGTGGCGGGCCCTCTTGAGCCCGGGGCGCGGCATGTTCGGGAAGAGGTGGTGCTCGATCTGGTGGTTGAGGCCACCCATGAAGAAACCGACGACCGGACCACCGATGATGTTGCGGGACATCAGCACCTGACGCCGGAGGAAGTCGAGCCTGGCGCCGGAGGGCACGATCGGCATGCCGATGTGGTTGGGGGCGAAGGCGCCACCCAGCAGGACGCCGAACAGGGCCAACTGCACGCCGACGAACGCGGCTGCCTTGCCGGAGGGCAGCAGGAGCCACAGGACGGCGAGATACCCGCCGAGGCGGACGGCGAGAAATGCCCCTTCGACCAGGCGCAAACGCACCGGAGCGGCACCCAGCACCGTGCGGACGCTCTGGATGTGCAGGTTCAGGCCCTCCAGCGGCAGGAGGAGGAAGAACCACCACCCCTGTCGCCTGGTGAATGCGGCAGCCGCCCGGGTGCGGGCCCGGGCCAGATCCGGGGTGAACGCGATGATGCCCGGGCCGATGTCGGGGTCCCGGTCCACCTGATTGGGCCCGGAGTGATGGCGGTTGTGCTTGTGGATCCACCACCCGTAGCTCAACCCCGCGAAGGCCCCGGAGATCACGCGGGAGGCCCACTCGTTCCAACGGGCGGACCGGAAGACCTGGCGGTGGGCGGCATCATGTCCGAGGAAGCCGAACTGTGCCGACACGAGGGCCAGCAGGGCGGCCAGCACGAGTTGGAACCAGGAGTCCCCCAGCCGCACCACGCCGACCCAGATTCCGACGAACGCAGTGACGGCCAGGAAGAAACAGGTCCAGTAGTAGCCGTAACGGCGCCGTTGCAGTCCCGCAGCCTGAACTCGGCGGGACAACTCGGTGTAGAGACTGACGTAGGTGTCCCGGACCCGGGTGGATCTCGCGGCCGACTCCGGAACAGCGGTCATCGCAGGCCCCCCGCGCAGGCCACCCACTCGCCGCGGGTCCACGGCGCTCCCGAGTCGGTCGTCGATTCCCTCGGGATCAGCACCCGAACGGCGCCTTGGGCAAGGGGTCGGTACGTCTTTCTGAGGTCCGGCCGGGCGGAGTCCAAAGAATCGAACACCGAGGGGAGGGGTCCGGCAGGCTGTTGTTCGGGAACAATCATGAGGGACTCCACGACATCATTCGGGCGAACGGTACTCGCCGCCCCGGGACCAGGAGATTTCTGACGGCGGGGCATCGCCATGCCGGTCGACGAGGGCTGTGGACCGTCGTCCGCGCGGAGGCACCGACAGGGAATCCCGAATACACCGCGGACGACGAGCTACGGACAATCATCAGATCGACACGCCCCGCGTGCCCGGCCTCAGGACGCGAGACCGTGGTACGCCTCGCCTGTTCGGTGGCCGCATGGTCCGGACGGTCCCGCATGTGCTGACAGAAGCGGCGGCTCGGGCAACGTGCGCCCGGTTACGCTTCGCGCACGACACTACGCGCTCGTCCAGGTTCGCACCTTTCGAGCGAGGTCCGGAGCATGTCTGGATGATCATCCAGTCCGCCGCGGCGTGGTCCGCACGACGCGACCACCGCGACGATCCGGCACCGGTGAGCCACCGGCCAGCACCCATGTGACGGACCGTCCTCGCAAGGATCGACCGCACGACCTCATGATCAATGAGCGTGGGGACGGGCATCCCGTGGCCGCCCGCGTGGGTCGCACGCCGGATCGCGGGACCCGCAGGGATCCGGGCCAGGCCGGGTATTCGCGTGAGGTGACCCGCGATAATCCCCGCCCGCTCCGGCGCTTTCCGGTTCACCGGTTGACATCATGGTCGACACTGCTAAAATATTGACGTTGCCCCGGACCCTGGTGACGGTCTGTCCGCACCTGCGAGACCATCCAGGTGGTGAGGGGCATCATGAAATGGCGGGCTCTCCGCACACTCTCCGTTAGTTCGGCAGCGGAACCGTCACTCCCCCGCGGGAAGAAATCCTGGATCCCGAACCAGGCCTGCGTCGTCCAGCATTCAGCGAGAATTCCCGAGGTCTACCGCATTCTGTCGCACGTCGTGGAATTGCCGACCGGGCAGGTGGACCTGAGGCAGGCGATGGCTCTGGCCACGTTCGCCGGTCGACTGGCGGCTGGGACCAACGTCCAGGACGTGGTCCGCGCGGTCGCCGAGTCGGCAGCGTCGGTGGTCGATGCCTTACGGTGCACATTGGCCCTGTGGGACCCACGCCGGGACATGCTCGTCGCGCCTGTCTGGCAACGTCACGATTTCCGGACACGATTGCCCGGGTCATCAGGTCCGGAAGCCGGCCTCTTCACGGTCAGACCTCCTGCGCACACCGTCTCCGCGGTCCTGGGAGTACTCCGCGCCCCGGACCGCGGACCTCGCCGACGCGGCGAACGCAGGATCGCGACCGCGACATTCGCGTTGTATGACCCCCCGGGTGACGTCTACGCGGCCCTGGAACTCATCTGGGCCGGATCCCCGTGTCTGGATCCGACTGACGTCGCGCTCCTGAACATGATGGCCGATCTGACGGGAACGGCGCTGCGGCGGGCACTGGACAATGAAGTCCACGAGGACGTGGCGCGTGCCCTGTCGCGCCCTTTGCCGGCCGTCACGCCTCGCAGAGGGGGCGAGGAGTCGGCACGCGAAGTACCGTCGGTGGCTTTCCGCCAAGGAACGAGAAGTGCTGACGGGGGAACGGTATCCCCCGTCGGCCCTTCACCGCCTCATGCGCCCGTTCCGGTCCACGTCGATCCGAAATGAGGCAGTCATGCAGCGCTGCGGCTGGTCCACACGCGGAGCCCCTGCCCTCATCCTCAGCCCGGGCTGTTCGTGGGCACCGCTCGGGACCGCGGCAGCCCCTGGCGGCTCAGGCGTCACGGTGAATGAATCCGTCCGCACTTCCCCATCGACAGGATCCCCAGCGGCCTCCGTGCGCCCACCCACGATCCGGTTCCAGCCGAGCTGGGATCACCCGTTCAGTCTCGTGCTCGACGTACCGGCGCTGCTGTCGCAAGCCAGCCCCGAGATCAGGCCGGGACAACACTGTCAGGGCTGGCTGGCCGGAGAGATCGACTGCTACGCCGCCAGATGCCTTGACGAGACTCGGCACCGTATCGGCTCCACCGGAGCAAGGGTCCAGCTTGACCTCTCCGGGGTGACGTTCCTGGACGCCGCCGGCATCGGCCTGTTGGTGGCCCTGCGCAACCAGCTCATCGGGGCGGGCGGCAATCTCATCGTGCAGAACGTCCCGCCTCGTACCGGACGCGTCCTCGAAATCGCCGGGGTGGCCGTGTACCTGCTCGCGCCCGACAACTCTGCCCGTCGATCTCCTCGAACCTGGGCGCCAGGTCCCCGTGTCTGACCCGAACCACGAAGGTCGGATCCCGTGATCGTCGCAACACGGGCGACGTCCCGGTGGGGCGCGTCCACTTCAGGCGGCCGCGCAGGTCCCACCAGCGCGCACCGGGCAGCCGCCCCGCGAACACCACCGCATCATCCGTGGTCCGCGACGCCTCGCTGACGGGCCGCTGCCATGAGGAGCCGAACTGAGCGGGTGATGGGGTCGGACAGGTACGCCGGGTCACCACCAGGCGGAGTGCGGCATCGTTCACGACAGAGTGGCGGCTGCTCGCGAACCACCTGGGCGACGGCGACGTGGTCGAGATCGGCTTCACGGCGACCCTGCTCATGCCGACCGGCCCGCTCGGCACGATCAGGCATCCTGTTGTGACCCTGGGCGCCCATGGGCTTCGACGCTCGTCAGCGGAACACAGGGCGCACCACGTTCACTGAGGAGATTTCAACCTGCCGGATGATGATCAGGATCCGTGGATGATGAGGGCCT
>CAZOWW010000104.1:0-21480 GCA_964583765.1 uncultured Kineosporiaceae bacterium | reverse complement strand
AGGACGTCCAGCTCCGCGGACAACAGGGGCTCTTCGGATTCGATGGCTCGCAGGTCCTTGGTCGTGGGACCGGTGATCTGGGCGAGCGGATCGGGCATCCTGAACATCGGGGTCGTGCTCCTTCGCAAGGTGGGGGCGTGGCCTCAGGCGGCACCAGCGCTTGACCCGCTGGTGCCGCACCACGCGTGAACCGGCTCCGGTCCACTCCCCCGCCCACGTCCGCGTTGGGGACGTGGGCGAGAGGCAGGACCGGTGTCCTGCGCAAGTGACCGGCGCTCACGTCGGCCACGGCACGACCACGTGGGGTCGTGCGGACCGCCCCACAAACCGGGGGCAGTCGATCACCTCTGTGGAGTTCTCAAGGTCCAAGCGGGCCCGCGTACAGGCCCTCCCGATGCGCATCGCCGCAGTCCAGAGGCATGCAAGCGATGCGCACAAGGGACGAAACACCACTTCGCTAGTTCGCTAGCGAACCGATGGGGAGGACTGTAGCGGGGTGTCGAGCGGCACGCAAGAGTCTGCTAGCGAACTAGCGAAGTCCCTGGTTGAATGGCGGCATGCAGCCACAGCAGACGCTCGGCGTCGTCCCGCTCCACCACCAGATCGCGGATGCCCTCCGTGCACGCATCGAGTCCGGCGAACTCGCCCCGGGGGACCCCGTGCCCACCATCCGGGAGCTGAGCGAGCAGTGGAACTGTGCCCCCGGTTCCGTCCGGAGCGCGCTGGACGTCCTCAAGGCCGAGGGGAGAATCACTGGCGGAAGAGGCAAGGCCGGGGTGGTCCGAACACCTCCGAGACGCATACGACTATCTATCGATCAGAGTCAGGTGCAGAAGGATCTCGTACTGCGTCCGCGCACTGAACGGGCCTGCCAGGGCGCCCTCGAAATCACTCTAGGAATGCCCATCACCTCGGTGCATTCATCTGCTCGGTACGAACAGATCCTGGCCTCAGCGGAGCTTGCCCAGGAATTCGAAGTGTTTGTGGGTGCATCTTTGCTTCGCCGTACCTACGAGATGGTGGACAGGGCCACGCGTCACCGGCTCGCTTGGAGTGTCTCGTACATTCCCGTGCACCTGATCGCAAGTAACCCGGACCTGCTCGACGAGACCAAGGAACCCTGGCCTGGTGGGCATCAGCACCAGCTATACACGGTGGGTATCGAGATCGACAGGTTTATCCGTTCGGTAATCGCCACCGAGCCGACGCCTGGGGAGCGGCAGAGATGGGGGATGGAGTCAGGAGTCCCCCTCCTCTGCGTGCGTAGCCGTTCGATCGATACGGACGGCCGCGTCGTCGAGCTTTCCGATGCGACCTATCCGGCTGACCGGACCGAGTTCACGATTACCGAGCAGTTGAGCCGCTGGGCCTCCGACTACCCGAAGTATGACGAAATGCGCGAACGCGCCGGTGAGGATGTGGAAGCATGAGCCGTCCCCTGATTAACCCAGACTTCAGTCTGGATCTCCGCCATGAGCGCACTCTGGAGGCTAAGGAGCGAACGGTCAGCGTTGTTATTCCAGCCCACAATGAGCGCGACACTGTCACCGAGGTTGTATCGGATGCATTCCGCGCTCTGGAAATCCTTCAGGTTGAGGGGGAGGTGCTGGTCAGCGCAAGTGGCTGTACGGACGACACGGCCGATGTCGCGGATAAGGTGGGCGCCATCGTGGTTGAGGCCCCGATCGGCAAAGGAGCGGCCATTAACGCGGGCGTGCAGCGCAGCGGCGGAGATATCATATGCTTGGTCGATGGAGACGTAAGGTACTACGGTGACCCGCCATTGGTGGCTCTGATTGTTGACCCGATCCTTCGCGGAATCGCGGACGCCTGCATCACCGACCTCTACTGGCGTCCGATCTACCCGCAGATGTGGCAGTGCGGATTCTTCACACCACTGGCTGGGCGGCTCATCCCTGAAATACTGCCGAAGTCTGGATCGACGCCGTGGTCTGGGCAGCGCGCCGCATTGCGGCATCTTTGGCCAGCTTCGCTCCCCGCAGATTTTACGGCCGATATCGAGCTACTCCTACATTGGAACCGTCATGCGCTCAGACTCCGCCCCGTCCTCACAGACGACTGGGTCAACCCGCAGCGGCCGAAGCCTGATCTGATGGCTCAGGAGCTAGAGGTGATCCTTCACTATGCCTTGGAATCCGGGCGTATTCAGCCTGATCTCATCCCCTCGGCCAAGGAGTGGTATGAGATTGTCCACGCCTTGATGGCCACATATCGTCCTGGTGAGGATGACCCCCAAGACTTCGAAGTTTGGCTTAGCGATAGGTCCATTGGGGAGCTGATCACTCGACTGAACGGTGTTGATGTCGCTGACTAAGTTGCCACCTCGTAGGTACCGGTAGGCGGTGGTGACGCCGACGCCGAACCCCTGGGCCAGATCGCGGTAGGTCTCGCCCTTGCGCAGATGGGCCAGCACCAGCAGCGCCTGGCGTGCGCAGTCTGGCCGGCATCACCGGGTCCCTATCTGGGCTTGGTGCGCGCGCAGTGCCTCAGACACGAACCTACCTGGGCGGAACCAGATCCAGACTTCAAGTATCCCCGTCTCTTCGCTGCCGCTGCAGAACATCCCGCAATCAGCACGGCATCACTCGGCGTAGGGGAGTGATCACCATATTGGCGGGACCTCTTCAATGGCTGCATCGTGCCGTCATATGGGCAGACATGCGCGAAGCACGATAGGCGGTTGCTCGACGTTGACCCATCTGATACGGTCCCCCAGGCCGATCAGTAGTGATAAGTAATGACATATCCGATCGATCGGCCTCTCGAAACCACGGAGGGACAGACATGAGAATACGCCTACTAGCGGGTATCCTGAGCGCCATGACGGTCATGGTCCTCTTCGGTGCCCAACAGGCGAGCGCGGATGGGTCTTTCGCTTGGGACGCCACCATCAAGTATGGACTGTCGTCAAGGCATTGGAATACTTCATCTTACGGCGATCAGGTAATTGTCGCCTACTCGGATTGCAAAGACTCCGGCCAGAGTGCCGGCATCACCTACTACACCATCAGGCTCTATCAAGCCCAGGATAGCAGTACCAACGACAAGCTGATTGGATCGCCGGTCAACTACGCGTGCGGCAAGAAATTGCAGTACACCTGGAAGGGTACCGTCAAGGGCGAGTACTACTTCATGATACGCAAGGCTGACAACGGGAAGTACATCTACGTCACGGGGTCTGTAACCTATCCGTGACAAGGGAGTAAGCCATGACGGTGTTATCGAGATATGTGGACATGGGGATACTCTCTGGGATAGCCGCGATTTGGCTGCTCCTGACGATCTGCGTGTTCGCGGTCGGCAGCCGCGGGGAACGTTGGGCGTGGTGGGCTCGGGCATCGCTTTTCATGTGGGGCGCCGCTTTCGTCACGGTCACCCTTGGGGTGCACCGGGGTGTAATGATAGATGGTGACACAAAGCGATGGGATCTCATGCCTTTCCGATCGGTGCTCGAACTCTTCTCGAATGAAGGGACGACGAGCACCGCCATCCTTCAAGTTGTCGGCAATATCGCAATGTTCACCGTCTTTGGCTTCCTGGTCTACTGGGCATGGAATCGGCTCAGCTTCTGGTGGACCACGCTATCTGCCGCAGTGGTAGGAGTCTTTGCCGAGCTTCTCCAGTACGTCCTCAACCGGGGCGTGGCGACGCTCGATGATGTCATGACCTACGTCGTCGGGTGCATGATCGGATATGGGGTTGCGCGTATGGCAAAGGTGCTCACAACTCGGACAATTCCGGGATCCACTAAACCCATGGAAGGAGTTATCGACGCACCGACAGTCACTCCTGACAACAGGGTCAGCTCTTAGTAGGCGCAACACTGTGGCTGGCCCCTAGGCTATCGAGACCTGTCGCGAGACTCACGCCGTTTTCCGCTTCAAGTTGCGAGATATGCATCAGGGATGAAGATCTCGCTCTCAGGGCAGAACCCGGCATTGTTCAGGCCTAGGGCGCTGTGCCTGACCTTGGGTGTGCAGGGCGCCGCGTGCTGGCGCGGGAACGCGGCTCCTGGTGATCTTTCAGGTGTCTAGGCCTGAAGACTTTTCCGGGAGCCGCACTCGCCTTCGAACCTCGCCCGTCGAAGCCCACTCTTGACCACCTCATCGATTGGGCCGTGTGAGAGGCGGCGCTGGACATCGACCCGGTCAGTACAGCCCGGAGCGAAGGCCATGTCCTTGGCGAACATGCGATCAGTCCAGCCCGCCCACGGTCCCAGCGCAGCCCGATGGGGCAGATGAGTCACACCTGCTCTGGCCGGGGCGGGTCACAGTCCCAAGCCGAACTGCGGCGGTGGCTCCGGCGCTCAGGGCGTCCAGGATGAGCGAGAGCAGGTCCATGGTGCCTCCCCGTGACCGGCGTATCACGTCATGGTCGGCATCCCACCCGAACGGCCCTGGCGTCCGGAAGATCCACCATTGGTGCGTGCCGCCGTGGTCCCATCAGTGACTGCTCCGGCCGTTGTGGTCGGGCAATTAGCGGGCAATTAGCCGAGGAGCCTCCCGGGCAGTCCAGGCCGCTCGGTGCCCGTGAATCCGCTGGTCAGCGGCTCGGTCCTGGTAGGTCACAGTGGTTTGCAAGCAGGGGGTTGAGGGTTCGAGTCCCTTCGCCTCCACCCCGCAAAGGCCCAGGTCACGGGCATGATCCCGAGACCTGGGCCTTGCTGCTGAAGGGGCCCCGGGGGCTGTTGGGCCGTTCCGTGCCCTCCCTGTGCCTCGGCGGGCCATGATCGGCGGGAAGCGAGTACGGGGGTTGGCTCGTCGCCGTCCTCTCCTGCGGGTCTACACCCGGGCGTGAGGGCCAGCAGTGCCTTCGTCTGTGAGGGGCTTCGGCAGTAGCTGGTATCGGCTGTCCCGGCGTCCGCGTGCGCCGAGCAGGGCGACCTGGTGGGTGTCCCGGAGGTGGCGGAGGGCGAAGTGGAGCAAGGGCGTGGCGTCGTCCACGATCCGAAGGACCGCACAGGTGAGGGCCTCGCGAACGAAGAACTCCCGCTCCAGTCCGAGACGCTCCACCAACACCTCGGCGGCCCGCCGGCGACCGAGGTCCAGCGCCGAACGCAGTCGAACCTCCGGGTCCGCGTCCTCCAGCAGGTCGAGCTCCCAGCACATGCACCCCGGGCTGCCTTCGACCGGGAGATTCGTCTCTTTCGTCTGATGACTCGTGTCGTCCACCTCCTCCGGCGGACGCTAGAACCTCTCGCAAGGAGAGGTTCAAGCCCTGCTCGGTCGCCGGTGGTTCCGGTCGACGGGACGACCCGGGGCCGGTCGGCTGGGTGCCGGGTGGGAAGTCGGTCGAGGCGGCGAGCTCGGTCTGGGTCTCGAAATCGGCGATGCGCGTGCGCAGCGTGATCAGCGTCGTGACCGCCCGACCGCTGAGGGCCGACCCGTCCGATGCGCTGTCGGCGTACTTGTCCAGGTCTCCACTCCCCAGCGCCTCAGGAAAGGCGGCCCAGGTGTCGAGGCATGCAGAAGGCCCGGGCAGGTGAGGCGACATGGGGCAGGTGCGTGCGTATGCCGGAACGCGCAACGTCTCTCGTGCTGCTCGTCGCCCCTCAGCTGGATGAGTACCGGGCGCAGATCATCGCCGGCGTCCGGTCGGTGCTGCAACCGGCTGGGGCGTCGCTGCTCGTCCATCTCCAGGCGCGACCCGATGTCGGCCTGCCGCAGTCGTTACGACGGATCCTGCGGCATGCCCACCCGCACGGGGTCATCCTCACGCCGTCGACGGATGTCGCGCAGGAGGCTGAGCTGAACGAGAAGGTGTGGCGTCTCGGCATGCCGGCCGTCGCCATCGCCTACAACTCCTTCCCTGGCATGTGCGTCCGGGGGGACAACGTCTCGGGGATGAGCGCGCTCCTGTGTCATCTCCTCGACGACTGCAAGATCCGACATCCCGTCCTGGTCCGAGGTATCTCGGACCAGGCGGACTCCGTCGAACGAGAGGGGATCTTCCGCAAGGAGATGGGCCGCCGGGGGATCCCGGTGGACGAGGAACTGGTCGTCGAGGGCGGGTTCTGGCACGAGACCACGTACGGCGTCATGCGTGACCTGCTGACGCGGCGACGCGACATGGACGCGGTCATCGCGCTGAACGATCTCTCGGCGTTCGGTGCGTTGAGGGCCTTGAGGGGGGTCGGCCTGCGCGTCCCTGACGATGTCCGTCTCACCGGCTTCGACAATGCGATGTTGTCCTTCTCGACCCTGCCCGGCCTGACCACGGTCGATCAGGACATCGCGGGTCAAGGGAAGTTCGCGGCGACCCATCTCCTGAGCGCGATGGCTGACGTGCGGTTGACCAGGAACATCGTCGTGCCGTCGCGGTTGGTCGTCCGCGGATCCACCCGTCCGGCCGGCCTTCGGGACGCCGCGTCGGTTGATGTCCTGACCGACATGGCACGCGCGGCCGAGACCCGGCTGGCCGAGCTGGAAGCGATCGCGAGCCTCTCGCGGAGCCTGGCCAATGCGCGCACTCTGGACGACCTGCTGTCCGCTCTGACGGTGTGTCTGGGCTGGCTGGAGCTCGATCGCTTCTTCCTCACCGTGCACGAACCGGATGACACGACGAGCAGCGACGCGCACGAGGGCGAGGGAGAGATCCGGACGAGACTCGTGCTCGACTACCGCGACGGCCGGGTGACCCTACCGCCGGTCGGTGAATTCCCCGCCAACCAGATGCTCCCCGCCGCACTGCTGTCGGAACTCGAGAGTGGGGCACTGGCCATGCAGCCGATCGAGATGGCCGGGCGGGAGATCGGCTGCATGCTGTTCGACCGCAGTCGAGGCACCACCATGACCTCGGAGATCTTCCAGGTCAACATCAGCCGGACGCTGGACGCGATCTTCAGCGCGAAGAAGCTGGGGGATCATGCGGCGGATCTGGAGCGGCTCATCGCTCTCCGCACGCAAGAACTTGAGGTCGAGGTGACCACCCGCCGACGAGCCGAACTGCAACTCCAGCGGGCCAATGCCGAGCTCCACCGCCTGGCGATGGTGGACGGGCTGACGCACATCGCCAATCGCACCGCCTTCGAGCAACACCTCACCCGGCACTGGGAGCTCGTGTCTCGATACGGCCGAGACATCTGCGTGGTGATGGTCGACGTCGACTTCTTCAAGGCGTTCAACGACCAGTACGGGCACGTGGTCGGCGACGACGCGCTGCGCACCGTGGCAACCTGCCTGGACCGGGCGGTGAGCGGCCCGGACGACCTCACCAGTCGCTACGGCGGCGAGGAGTTCGTCGCCGTCCTCCCCGGAAGCGACCTGTCGGCGGCGACCGCGGCGGCCGAACGTTTCCAGGAGTTGTTGGCGCAGGCGGCGATCCCCCATGCCGCGTCCGCAGTGGCGCTGATCGTCACGGTGAGCGTCGGGATCGCGACCAGAAGCGCCGCGGATGGCTCCCCCACGGGGCTCATGGCGGCGGCGGACGAGGCCCTGTACCGAGCGAAGTCCTCCGGCCGGAACTGCATCCGCGTCACCGATCGGGCGCGGCCCAGGCCGGTAGGCCTGGACGGTCCACCCGCTGGCGACGCCGGACCCGCCGACCCACCGGTACCGGCGCCACGTCGGACATCGGGTGCGTCCTCCCGATCCAGGATCACGCCGCGCGCCGGGTCCGGTTGAGCCTGGGGCCCGCTGTCCCGTACGGGAAGGGAAACGTGGGCGGTGGCCCTGTACGGAGCAACGGCGGGGATCGGGGCCAGCCTCGGGCTGCTGGTCGGCGGGGCTGCCGCGTCCTGGATCTCCTGGCGGGCCGGGTTCTTCATCAACCTGCCGATCGGTGCCGCGATGATCGACCTTGCTCCTCGGTACCTGCCCGAGACACCGCCGCGCACCGGCTCCTTCGACATCTCCGGCGCGCTGCTGGCGACCCTGGGCACCGGCACGGTGGTGTTCGCCGTCCTGGAGTCCACCGCCCGCGGCTGGGGTGACCCGATCGTGGTCGCGGCCCTGCTGTCGGGGGCAGCGATGGTGGCCGGGCTGGTGGCGAACGAGCGGCGGGCCGCGCAGCCGGTCATGCCGTTGCGGCTGTTCTCCGACCGGCGTCGGACCGCGGCCTACGTTTCCCGGGCTCTCTACCTCGGCGCCATGATCGGATTCTTCTTCTTCACCACGCAGCTGATGCAGGGCGTGTTCGGGTTCACCGCACTGCAGGCCGGACTGGGCTTCCTGCCGATGACGGTGGTGCTCACTCCGGTGAGGGCGACATACCCGATGGCGGGGACTGCCGGCCCTGGGGCGCTGCCTGCCAACCTGAGGGCGCGGGTTGCCACCGCGGTGGCGGGGGTTGCCACGTCGGAGGTGCCGGTTGCCACACCGGCGCCGGCGGTTGCCACCCCTGAACAGCAGCTTGTGATCGCAGGGTGGCCACTTCGACCGCGTGACGGCGCAACCAACGCCAGGACGGGGGCAGGAGCAGACAGACCACACAGACCGCCGGGGTGATCTGCCACATCAGCGAGATCGAAGAACCGATCAGCCAGGCCACGGACCCGCTCGGCGGGTTCTTGACCTTCCGGACAGGTTCGAGCAACTCCGCGACCCACAGGACGACGAACAGCAGGTTGTACACGAAGATCACCAATGCGGAGGGGCGGCTTCCCGCCCACGTCTTCGTGGCGGCAACCACCACCACTAGCCCGACCGCGGCCAGCGCGACCAGCATGAGCATCGCGAGCGGTGCCATGCCACGGCGCGGACCCACCAGTACGACCAACAGCCCGAGGAAGCCGTCCACCAGCAGGAGGAACGCACCCTGGAGTGTGGTCAGGACCACGGCAACGGAGAGAGCGACCGGACGTCGGTTCACTTCCCCGGAGTCGGTTGCGACGTCGAACGACTTGAGATCCGGCGCATGCGGCAGGATCAGCGGGGTGGGACGCGCGAGTGAGTACCGAGAGATCTTGCGAGCACTGCCGTCGGACGCACGAGTGGAATTCCTGCGCGCGCACAGCGGACTTCCGGGGCCGCGCGGCAACCTCGAACTCATGCAGGCCGCGGCGGACGTGGGCGAGTACCCGTGGTTCCGGCAGCTCACCGAAGACGCCGACGAGTACCTCGCGGCCACCGGCGCGGTGGGCCTGGGGCAGGTCCTCGCGCAGATCGTCCCCGCGACCGATCCCGCCGAGACCGAGATCATCGCGCTGCTGTACGAGCGGGCCGCGGACGAGCGCTGGCGGGTCCGGGAAGGGGTGGCCATGGCACTGCAGCGCCTCGGCGACGCCGATCCGGTCCGGTTGTGGGCCCTGGCCCGGGACTGGGCCGCCGACACCGACCCTCTGGTGCAGCGGGCCGCCGTCGCGGGGGTCTGCGAGCCGAGACTGTTGCGCCCGGCCTCGGCCGCCGCGACCGCCCTGGAGATCTGCCGGATCGCCACGGACCGGCTGACGCATCGACCGGCGGACGAACGCCGGTCCCCGTCGGTGCGGACGCTGCGCCAGGCTCTGGGCTACTGCTGGAGCATCGCGATCGCCGCCGATCCGTCGGCGGGCCTGCCCGCCTTCCGGCAACTCGCCGGAAGCACCGACCCCGATGTGGCCTGGATCGTGCGGGAGAACGGTCGCAAAGCCCGGCTCTCCCGTCTCCTGGCGGTCTCGACGTCGGAGCACGGCGCAGGCTGACGGAGCGGCGGAACGCGCCGCAGCTCGCGGGCGCGGCGGACGCCTCGCCCTTCTCGCTCGTCGGCAGCTCAAGCCGCACCCGCACGGCGTCGACACCCTCCAGGACGGCATCGGCCTCTTGGACGAGGACGTGGGGGAGAAGGTGGCGGCCTCCGGTCGGCTCGTACTCGTCGTGCCGACCGGGTTCGACGAGTACCAGACCTCTGTCTTCAGGGGAATCAAGCCGGTTCTGGTCGACCGAGGCCTGTCCGCGGTGCTCCATTGCAGCGACCCGTTCTTCCCGCGGCTGTCCCCGGCCATCACGCGGTTCGTCCGGCACGCGACACCCGTGGGCGCCATCGTCGCCAGTTGTCACACCCCCGTACAGGACGCCGAACTGGCCGAGCTCCTGGAGGAGTTCCGCGTCCCGACGGTGCGGATCGCGGCGTTCCGTCCCGGCACCACCACCGTGCACGGTGACAACGCGTCGGGGATGCGCGCGCTGATGCACCACCTCCTCGTGGACTGCGGGGTCCGGCGCCCGGTCATGATCCGCGGGCTCCTCCACGCCAGTGACTCCGACGAGCGGGAGCAGGTGTTCCGGCAGGAGCTGATCGCGCACGGGTTGGAGATCGACGAGGAGCTGTTCCTCGCGGCCCGCTGGCAGCACGATGTCGCCTATGCCGTGCTGCGGGATCTGCTCCGGCGACGGCGTGACTTCGACGCTGTCGTGGGTGCCAACGACCTCACCGCACTCGGTGCGATGGCAGCGCTCGCCGACGACGGGGTCCGGGTTCCCGAGGACGTCCTGGTCTGCGGTTTCGACAACGAGACGCTCGCCGGCACGCACTGGCCCGGGCTGACCACGGTCGACCAGAACCTGGAGCTGCAGGGCGCTGCCGTGGCCCGCCGACTGCTCGAGGAGATCGACGGGACCCCACCCGGTGGGGAGATCGTCGTCCCCTCGCGGTTGGTGGTGCGGGGCTCGACCGGTCTGCGGCACCTGCGTCGGCGGGAGAAGGTCGCGATCACCATGGCGCAGGCGGCGCAGCGGCAACTGGCCGAGCAGGATGCGCTGATGGGGCTGGGCCGAGGACTGATCCAGTGCCGGCGATTGGCGGAGATCCCTGCGGTTCTGGGCGCCGGCCGGTTGGAGCGACTGGGCATCACCCGGTGTTTCCTGGGGATCTACGAGGACGCGCTGCACTCCGGGGACGCCGGGACCGCTCCGGGGGCGCCGTCCAGAGCTGCTCCGCGGTCGACGCCCGGAACCGCCTCCGGACCGAAGGCCTCGACCAACGGCGGACCGGATGCCTCGATCACTCCCGCATCGGAGGCCTCGACCGACGGCACCGCGCGGAGAGCGCCCGGCGGTCTCGCCCGGCTGATCCTCGACTACCGCGACGGCAGGGCCGCCCCGCCCCCGGACGAGTTGTTCCCCGATCACCGATTGCTGCCGTCGTCCCTGGAGCCTGAGCTGCACCGTGGAGCCCTGGTCTTCCAGCCCCTGTCCGTGGCCGAGCAGGGGCTGGGGTACGTGCTCTTCGAGCAGGTCCGGGGTCTCCCCACGGTCACCGAGGCGCTGCGGATGGACCTGACCCGAACCCTCGAATCCCTGTTCAGCACGCGGGCCCTCAACGCCCACGCCGGGATCCTGGAGGAGTTGGTCGCGCGGCGCACCCGCCAGTTGGAGTCCGAGGTGAGGACCCGACGACGGGCGGAGCGCGAGCTGCAACAGGTGAACGCCCAGCTGAAGAGCACCCTGCTGGTGGACGGGCTGACCCGGATCGGCAACCGATCCGCCCTGGATCAGCGGATCGCCGAGCTCCAGGAGGAAAGCGGGCAGGGTGGGCAGGGCCCGGACGACGTGCCGGCCTCGGGCAGCGGGCAGGCCCCGGCCGGGGACCGGATCGCCGTGCTCATGGTGGACGTCGACTTCTTCAAGGCCTACAACGACCACTACGGGCACCGGAAGGGGGACGAAGCATTGATCGCCGTCGCCCTGGCGCTGTCGCGTGCCACGCGTTACCCGCAGGACCTGGCCTGCCGGTACGGAGGGGAGGAGTTCGCGGTGCTGTTGCCCGGCTCCGAGGTCTCCGGGGCGATGGTGGTCGCACGACGGTTCCGTGAGCTGCTCGCGGACGCCGCGCTGCCGCACGACGCCTCCCCGGTCGCGCCGGTGGTGACCGCCAGCATCGGGGTGGCAACCGGCTCCCTGGGGGCCGGGGCGAGCGTCGAGGCGCTGCTCGAGGCCGCGGACAGTGCGCTGTACGAGGCCAAGGCGCTCGGGCGCAACCGGATCCAGGTCGCCGGGGCCCAGCTCGCCGCTCCGCCGGGCTGAGAGGTCGTCCGCACCGGCGGCGGGACCGCTCGCGAAGGAGGATGTTCCGATCCCCGGCATACTCGTGAGGCCCGCAGGTGGCGGGTCCGGTCGGGGACGAGGCGCTGGGGGAGATCCCGCTCGTGGTGACTTTCGCCGAGGTGGGCACGGACTTCCCGCTGTTCACCGGCCAGGTCGAGTTCGCTCGGAGCTATGCCGGTCTGCGGACCTGCCTCCTGTGCGCAGGTCGTGGTCCCTGCTTCGCGCTGCAACGCGGGACGGCGGTCGTCGTGGTGTGTCCCGGCTGCGCGGGATCCGCGCGGGTGGACGTCCGGCGCAGGTCCGCAGCCTGCGCGACCTGCGGGAGGACGGCGGCCCTGCGCGAGGGTCTGGCGACCGACCCGGTGGTGCTCCATTCCGTGTACGCCTGCGCGGACTGCCTGAAGGCGGGCCGGTGGGTGCAGTCCGTCGTCACCGAACGCGGCGTGCTGGCATGGCAGGACGACGGAATCCCCGCCTTCGACCCTCCGGCCTCCCCGGGCGACCGCGCTGCCCTGGCGGAACTGCTCCGGACCCCGCTCTACGACACCTGGCAGGGTGAGTGCTGGTTGTTCTGTCACGACCGCCCGATGGTCTTCCTCGGGCAGTGGGGTCGTGAGGACTTCGAGCACTTCCGTCCGGGAGCCGGGTTCGAGGCACTGGCCCAGCTCGTGCCGGATGCGTGTCCGTCCGCGCTCTGGGAATCCGGGCTCGGCGGGCTCGGGCGGGACGGCGAGGCAGCGGTGTACGTGTTCCGGTGCGCCCGGTGCGACCGACTCCGCGCGCACAGCGACTGCGGCTGAGAACGGCTCCCGCGGAACGTGCCCCGCTCGGTGCCGGTCCGACCCGGCCCGACCGCCGGCTGCCTGATCGCGACCGAGTCGTGGTGACGGCGATCGCGTGGGTGGATCCGAGGCCGCCGTGGGCAGCTACCGGCGACCGCCGGGAGCACGGTCCGGGTAGGTCACGGTGGGGTCGTACATCACCCTCGCCCGGTTCCGCTTCAGCAGTTCCTCGCCCAGCTGCCGGCCGGTGCGCCGGTCGACCACCCGGCGCCAGATCTCGTTGCTGCGCCACCAGACGCCGTCCACCTGCTCGAAGCGCTCGGCGCGTGCCTCCACGTGGTAGCTGTGAGCCGGCATCGCCTCGGCACGCAGCTCCCCGTGCAGGGAGATGTCTCCCACCTGGACCCGCAGCTGCCAGGCCACGGCGGTGTCATTGCGGACCTGGAGATCGACGTAGTTGTAGAAGATCGAGCATCCGGTTCCCCAGGGGATCACCCGGCCGGAGTCCGGGAACGGGTCGAAGCTGTGCTCGGACCGTTCGACCACGGTCAGCGGGCTGTGCAGCACCATCCAGTGCAGCAGGTTGGCCGCCTGGCAGATGCCCCCGCCGACGTCCGGGCGCACCTCGCCCCCCGACAGGAACATGCCGACGACGTAGCCCTTGCGGGCCGTCGTCCGGCCGACCCGGTGGCAGAAGGAGAACGTCTCGCCCGGGGCGATCACGAGCCCGTCGAGCCGGGCGGCGACGAGCCGGAGATTGGTCACCTTGTTGTGCTGCAGCCACATGTCCGCATCGCCCAGCTGCCGGAGCAGCAGCGAACGATGGCGCCGGACGAGCACGGGCAGCGAATCCTGGGTCTGTCGACGGGCGAATCGCTGGCGGCCGGTCAGCCACCGCCAGTACCGGCGGGCCCGGAACCAGCGCACTGCCACCGGACGTAGCCAGGGTCTGCGTTCGCTCAACCGGACCGGAGGCATTCGGCTCACCGGGCCGGCCGTCGCGCCCTCGACTCCCCGGGGCACGTCCGCACGGTTCGCGGCGGTGGGATCGGATCCGTGGGTGGTGGCGGCGGTGGGATCGGGGTCCGCGGTGGTCGGGCCGCGCACAGCGTGAGACATGGCGTCCTCGGTTGGTCAGGTTCGCGGAAAGATCCGGGACGGTGGGACGCCGCACCACTCCTGAACTGCACGGACGCAGAACTCAGGAATGCCGGGACGGGACGGCTGGAGTGCGCGGACGGGACGGCGGTGTCGTGGGGACGGCTCCGGAGCTGGATCTTCCCGCACCAGTGCGCTGACCGAAAGAGCGCGCGGGGGTGAACCACGAGCGGCTCGCCCACGCTCGGCTCGGTCCGGTGGTCCGAATCCCCGATCATCGCTCAGGGGAGCGGGTCGCCCTGGCGACAACAGTCTCGTGACCGGTGAGCGCTCAGTCCGTGAGGAGGACCCGAACAGGCTGGTGGAGCGCGCGGAGGCGTTGCTCGACCTGAACCGGTCCCCGGACGCCCAGCTGATCCTGCGACGTGTGCTCGCGACCTGGCCCGAGCATCCCTACGCCTGCTGCCTCCTCGCCCGTGCCCTGCTGGACGCCGACCCGGAGCAGGCGCTCGGGATTGCCCTGCAGGCGATCCGGGCCGATCCTCGCGAGGAGTACGGGTACCGCCTGGCGAGCATCGCGCTCCTCCGTCTGGGACGTCCCGCCGAGGCCGTCGACCTCGCACGACAGGCCCTGACCCTCGCACCGCAGGACTGGCGCACACATGTCCACCTGTCCACCGCCCTGAGCACCCACTGGCCCGCGAGCCCGAGCGCCCGGGAGGCGGCCCTCACGGCGGTGACCCTTGCGCCGGGGGAGCCGCGGACCCACTTCACGGTCGGCCGGGCGGCGCTCCGCGCGGGTGACCGGCAGACGGCCGAGGACGCCTTCCGCCGGGCCCTGGCCCTCGATCCCCAGTTCACCCCCGCGCGGGAACAGCTGGCGATGCTTCCCGTGTTCTCCCCGTCTCCGGTAGTGGCTCCGGGGAAGCTGGCCGGGAGCGCGAGGGGACTCGCCGAAGTCCTGCGCACGAACCCCCGCGCCGAGGATGCGCGGGAGAACCTGGGAACGGCCTTCCGGGGGGCGGCGCTCCGGGCAGTACTCCTGCTGATGTGGCTCATGGTCGGCGTTCGCCAGATCCTCCAGCGGGGCGCATCCCCCGTACAGCGGCTGGCCATCCTGGCCCTGCTGGCCGTGCCGGTGTTCTGGGCGGGCCGTTACCTGCGCGCCCTCACCCCCGCGCTGCGTCGACACCTCGCCCGCCGGGTTCTCACCACCGCGTTGGGGATCCCGGTTGCGCTCGGTCTCGTCACCGTCGTCCTGATCGTCGTCGCCGTGTTCAGTCCTCCCGCCGTGCGCACCGGGATCCTCACCGTCGTGCCGCTCGCGCCCTTCACCGGGTGGCTCATGATCCGGTTCGGTGCCGGTGCCGGTGCCGGTGCCGGGTGGAAGGGATCGCCACGCTCACCGGCACTCCGGCGGATCAGTACCCCGGTCCTGACCATCCTCGCCGGCGCGCTTCTGGCCCTGGGCCTTCTGGTCGCGGGGGTTGCGTTCGCCCCGGACGCAGCCCCGGCCGACGGCCCCATCGCCGGGGTGTTCCTGATCGCGGCCGCGGTCCCGGTCGGTGAGCTCGTCCGGCGGCTCCGCTAACCGCGGGCGCGTGACGTGCGGCCGGTCCCTCGGGACGGGAGCTCGGCCAGCCCGCGAGCCGGTGATCGAGCTGGTACCCGGGGTGCTGCACACCGGCGATCGGCCCGTCCAGGGATCGGTGATCGGCTCCAGTCGCAGTCCGTGATTGATCCCTGGGCGGAACGTGATCGGTGTGGTGCCCGGGGCGAGGAATCCGTCGCCGCTTAGCATGCGGACATGTATGCACTTGTGGTGGACAAGACAACTCCGTCCGCGTTGCGGCTGGCTCGCGCACCACGGCCGGTGGCCAAACCGAATCAGATCCTTGTGGAGGTGACCCACACGTCCCTGAACTGGGGCGAACTGAACCATGCCCGGCAGGGTGCGGAGAACGGACAGGTGCTCGGTTGGGACGCCGCCGGCATCGTGCGTGCGGCGGCCGAGGACGGTTCGGGCCCCCAGGTCGGCGCACGGGTGGTCACCTTCGGGTGGGACGGCGGCGCCTGGGCCCAGTTGCGGGCGGTGGACACGGCGGACGTGGCGGTCGTCCCCGACGGGATCGATCTCGCCGATGCCGCCGCACTGCCGGTGGCCGGGGTCAGCGCGTTGCGGGCGTTGCGGGCGGGCGGCCCGTTGCTGGGGCGGAGGGTGCTGATCACCGGTGCCTCGGGCGGGGTCGGACGGTTCGCGGTGCAGTTGGCGGCTCTCGGCGGCGCGCACGTGATCGCCTGTGTCGGATCGGAGAAGCGAGGGGCCGGACTGGCCGAACTCGGCGCTCACGAGGTCGTGGTCGGGCTCGACACGGTGAAGGAACCCGTCGACGTGGTGCTCGACAGCGTGGGGGGCCCGATGCTGGTCGCCGCCTACGAGCGCCTGGCGGTCGGGGGCAACCTGCAGAGCATCGGCTGGACCTCGCGAGAGCCCGCGGTGTTCGAGATGTACGCGACGGTGGGTCCCGCCAAGACCCTCACCTCGTTCATGATGGGCGCCGGTCTCAACGCCGACCTGTCCACCCTCCTCACCCTGCTCGGCGAGGGGCGGCTGAGCGTCGAGATCGGATGGCGCGGGTCGTGGACGCAGGCCGACGAGGCTATTGACGCTCTCTTCGGGCGGCGGGTCGCCGGCAAGGCCGTGCTGGACGTCGAGCCCCTGGGCTCCGGGGACGACGCGGCCGAGTAGCCGACCCCGGTAGCGGCTGAGCTGTACGGCGGCCGAGCTCTGTGGCGGTCGAGAGCTCTGGAACGGCTGTGCTCCGCCGGGCGGTCACGCCCGGCGGAGCGGCCCCGGTGAGGGCGGCACCCCACGCCCTGGTCGGACGGTGCTCAGGGCTGGATCATGACCTTGAGGGCTTCACGGTCGGCCATCGCCCGGTATCCGGCAGGGATGCCGGACATGTCGACGGTGCGGTCGAACACCCGCCCCGGCTCGACGCGCCCGTCGAGCACCTCGGGCAGCAACTCCTCGATGAAGGCGCGGGCCGGGGCCACACCCCCGGTGAGGGTGACGTTGCGGAAGAACATGCCGCCGTACCCGACCGGGCCCTCGGTGTACTGCGGTACGCCGACCCGGCTGACCACGCCGCCGGACCGGACGACCGCCAGCGCCGTCTCCAGGGCCGCGAGGGTGCCCACGCAGTCCAGCACCGTGTGCGGGCCGTCGCCGCCCGTCAGTTCGCGGACCCGTGCCACGCCCTCGGCGCCCCGCTCGGGCACGACGTCCGTGGCCCCGAAGAAGCGGCCGAGGTCGGTGCGGTCCGCGTGCCGGCCCATGAGCACGATCCGCTCCGCACCGAGTCGTCGGGCCGCGAGCACGGCGCACAGTCCCACCGCGCCGTCCCCGATCACCGTGACCGTGGTGCGGGGACCGGCCCCGCCCCGCAGTGCGCAGTAGTGGCCCGTGGGGAACACGTCCGAGAGGGTGAGGAGCGAGGGCAGCAGCGCCTCATCGACGTCCCCCAGCACGCGCACCAGGGTTCCCTGGGCGTACGGCACCCGGACCGCCTCGCTCTGGCCACCGGCCGCGCCGTTGAACCCCCACATCCCGCCGTGACGGCAGCAGTTCTGGAGCCCCTCCCGGCAGAAGTCGCAGGTGTTGTCGGACCACATGAAGGGCGCGATGACGATGTCACCGCGTCGGAGGCCGGTCACCTCGGTCCCCAGGTCCTCGATGACGCCCAGGAACTCGTGTCCGATCGGTTGGCCCACGTCGGAGGAGGGCAGCAAGCCGTAGGGCCACAGGTCGCTGCCGCAGATACAGGCGCGGAGCACCCGGACGACGGCATCCGTGGGCTCGCGCAGGACGGGATCGGGTACCTCCTCGACGTGGACGTCGCCGGCTCCGTAGATCAAGGTCGTTCGCACGGTGGTCCTCTCGGTCGTCGCGGTGCCCCGGCGTGTGGGCACCGCCCCCCGCAGACCCGCTCTCACCCAGGACGTGGCGGTATGCGAGCCTCTGTCCGGAAGATCCTTACTCGTCCGGTTGTGCCCGTCCACCCCGCCCGGCACCCGTTCGTCTGCACCGTCCGGCACCCGGTCGTCCGCCGGGGTCGTTGCCCCGATCCGGTCGCGGGGTGTCGGTGGCGTATGCGGCGGCGGTGTTCGGTCGGGCGGTCGCCAGATGCGGGCGAGCCCGGTGGCCTCCCCCGTGGAGGTCGCCGGGCTCGATCCGGCCGGGTCGCTGCGTTCAGATCCGGGAGAGGTGGTCCGGCCGGGTCTGGACGCGGCGGAGCCGCCGGGCGGCGAGCAGCACGAGCAGGACGGGTGGGGCGAGGAACAACACCACGACGCCGAGCGGCCCGAGCGGAAGCTGGGGCAGGGGCAGGTGCTGCAGGAACTGCTCCACGAGCAGTGGCCGGAACGGCAGCCACCAGGTGCCCAGGAGCAGCCCGACGGCGACGACCACGCGTGGCGCGAACGGGAGTGCGACCACGACGGTCAGGACCAGGGCCAGCGGGACGAGGTACCACCAGTACAGGTCCGCCACCGTGCCACCCCCCTCGACGGGAAGGCACAGGGAGGCGCACATCAGGGCGGGCACGAGGAGCCAGAACAGGCGGGAGCGCCGGAAGCCCCGTGCGCGGGGGCGGCGGAGCAGTGCCAGGAATCCGACCAGGAACGCGCCGTAGAGGTACAGGACTGCGACCATGGTCATCCCCGTCCAGAGGCGCGTGAAGCTCAGGTGGCAGATCCAGATCAGGCCGAGGGCGCCGGCCGCTCGGTCGAGCCGCCACAGGAGCAGGACCAGCACGGAGGCGAGACAGGCCAGGGTGAGCATGCTGATGTTCCCCTGGACCGCGAACCTTCCGGGCCGATAGATCAGGGCCCGGATCTGCGTGCCGATGCTCAGTGTCACGATCCACTGAATGCCCAGGCGCAGGCCGTCGTGGACGATGCTGCCGGTGGTCAGGTCCGCCACCTGACGGCTGCGCGCGCCGAGCCCGGCGGCCACGAGGTACAGAAGCTCGTGGACCAGGCGCGTCCGGGAATCCGCGCCCAGCTCGCAGGCGGTGCCGACCAGTTCGTCGCCATGCTCGGCGCGTTCCGTCTGCGGGAACGCGCGGACGGCGAGGCGGGCGAGGCGCTCCGCGATCACCATGCCGGTGCCACCCTTCCGGGGTTCGAGGAGTCGGTGCCGGAAGGAAGGGTCTGGCCCCGGGCGGAGTCCCGCAGCCGGCGGGTGACGGTCTCCGCGGCCTGCGCGAGGCGCTCAGCCTCGGCGCCCAGGGCGTCGCGGCCGGCGGGGGTGAGGGTGTAGTCGCGGCGCGGTCGACCGGACTCCACGTAGGGCTCCCCGGCGATGACCAGGTCCTCGCGGAGCGCGCGGTCGAGCAGCGCGTGCAGGGTCCCCGCGGAGAGGTGCACGGTGCCGCCGGACAACTCCTCGGCTCGTCGCACGATGGCGTATCCGTGCAGCGGGCCGTCGAGGAGGGCCGCGAGCGCGAAGTAGCTGGGTGTGCGGAACTCCATGCCGGGAACATATGTCGGTCATCGACATGTCGTCAATAGACATGTCGATGAACGAGTGGTGGGTCGGCTCGATGAGGTCGGCGCCCCCCGACGCCCGAGGTCACCCCGTGGTGGAGCCCGGCCTGCGCCCGGAGCGACCTCGGCCGGCGGCTGTCCGGCCTCCGACAGTGCCTTGATCGGGCCCGGTCGGGCTCGGGTCGCGACCGGCCTTCAGACGGGGAGGTGCCCGGGCAGCAGGGTTCGCCGCACCTGGCGCCAGATCCCGGGATTGCGTGCCACGAGCAGTCCTGGGCGACGGTGCTCCGCCGCTCGGTAGGGCGAGCCGTCGGGCCGGAGCACGGCGGCACCGGCCTCGGTGGCGAAGAGCGTGCCGGGGATGTGGTCCCACGGCAGGGTCCGCCAGAAGAGCAGGAAGTCGTCCGCGCCCGCGACCACGCGGGGGTAGTAATGGCCGGCGCAGCGGCTGCCGATGTCCACCCGGGCGAACCGGTCGGTGACGGTGTCCACGTGGTCGGCCAGTCCGGCTGGCAGGAACCCCCGGAGGACGGACCCGCCCAGGCAGGCCGGCGGTGGCACGTCGGGCGCAGTGCGCACCCGGACCTCGTCGAGCCAGGCCCCGCCCCCGTGCTCGGCCGCGCAGAGCCGGTCCGAGAGGGGATCGAGCAGCCAGGAGCAGACGGCCTCCCCGTGCCGGAGCAGGGCCACCATGAGCGCGAACGGTCCCTGGCCCAGCACGAAGTTGGCCGTCCCGTCCAGCGGATCCAGCAGCCAGACGTCGCCGTCCTGGTCGAGCAGGTCCAGGACGGCCGCGTTCTCGGACACCGCCTCCTCACCGACGACCACCGAGCCGGGCAGGAGCGCCTGCAAGGCCGGGGTGAGCATCGCCTCCGATTCCCGGTCCGCGGCCGTGACGAGCTCTCCGGGGGACTTCTCGTGCGCCTCGATTCCCGCCGGCCCGAATCTCGGCAGGATCGCCTGCCGTGCGACCTCCCGGAGCAACTCGGGCACACGGGTCATGAGATCGGGGAACCGGGTCACGAGTTCGGTGGAGCGGGGCGTCGGGTCGTGGGGGCGGCTCGCGAGGGCGGACTCGCCGGTCACGGGTTCGGCAGATCGGGGTGTCGTGTCGGGCAGGTGCAGCGGCGTGCTCGAACGACGATCGGAGGCGGCGGATGCCGCCCCCGGACGCTGCCGTGCCTGCGGGGCCCTCGCGGCCCGGGCGGGCAGCTCGAGGTGCTCCGGCAGCGGTGGGACGCCGGTGCCCCCGGCCAGGAAGTGTGCGAGCAGGGCGGCCGTGGCCCGGGCGTCACCGAGCGCCGAGTGGGCGGCCACGAGCGGGATCCCGGCGGTCGCGCAGCAGTCCGCCAACCGTCTCTGCGCCAGGCGGGGAAGGTAGTGCCGGCTGGCCTCGAGGGTGCACAGCGCGGGCATCCAGGGCAGCTCTCGCCCGACCCGCCCGAACTCGGCCCGCAGGAAGCCGAGGTCGAAGACCGCATTGTGGGCCACGACGGCCCGACCGGAGAGCCGCCGCGTGATCTCGTCCACGAGCATCGAGAAGGTGGGCGCTCCGACGACGTCCTCGCGGGTGATCCCATGGATGTGCGTGGCGCCCACGGGCCCCTGCGGATCGAAGCGCGTGGCCCATTCCTCCTGGGTGCGCCCCGAGGGATCGGTACTCACGAGGGCGAGTTCGAGGATGCGGTGGTGGCGCCGGGAGAGTCCGGTGGTCTCGACGTCGAGAACGACGAATCCGAGGTCGGACAGCGTGGGCTCCACCCGGACCTGCGGCGGTGCGTCCGCGGTCGCCGGACGGTGCTCGGGGAGGGGCATGGTGCCTCCGGTCGGTGAGCGTGGTCCGTGACCGGCGCAGTCCCGGAGGATCCGGGGTGGTGGCCGACGGGGATCGGAGAGTGTGTTGCCGGTGTGGGGTGTGGATGAACGTGGCTGGGGAGCGGTCGGAACGTGCCAGGTTCGCCGCTTGCATCAGGAATATCAGACACCACCGACCGAACCGTCGGCCGGGCGTGTGCCGGGTGTGCGTCAGGTTTGTGGCGCTGGCCAGAGGATGTGGTCGCGGCCGGACT
>CAZOWW010000103.1:0-21518 GCA_964583765.1 uncultured Kineosporiaceae bacterium | reverse complement strand
GGTGCCCGACGACATTGCCGTGATCGGGTTCGACGACATTCCCCAGGCCGCCGGCTGCCGGCCACCGCTGTCGACCGTCGCGCAGAGTTTCTCACTGGCAGGAGCCACGGCGTGTTCGCTCGTCTGCGATGCGCTCGAGGGCAATCCGCCTGCCCCCGGCCTCCATCTCACACCCACGACGCTGGTCGTGCGGCAGTCCTGCGGTTGCGGTGACGCGGGGCCCGATCAGGCCCTGGATCGCGGCGCCGAGGGCGTGGGCGCCCGGTTCGTCGAGGATCTCGAGGGCGCCCTGTACGCCAACTGCGAACTGACGCCGTCGCGGCAGCAGCTGCTGGACGTGGCGGGTCGACGTCTCGTCGAACTGCTCACCACCGTGGCGCGGACCCCTTCGGACGACGTCACCGGGGTCTCGGTGATCACCGCCGAGCTGCTCGAGCAACTGGCCGCCGGCTCCCAGACCCCGCTGGGCGCCCTCGGTCCCATCTACGAGTTGGCACAGCAGCTGGCGTCCTGTCTGGATCCCGATGACGCAGCGATGCGGGAGCGGATGCAACGTCAAGCGTTCGCGGTCGCCACGCGGTTGATGCGCAACCACAAGTGCACGAGGGGCGGTCTCTCGGTCTTCCGTGAGGACCTCGCGACCCAGCGGCGCCACAACTTGATCAGTACCAACCTGGTGCGCCGGTATCACCAGGATTTCCGCTCGTTGTCCTGGCTCGAGGGCACCGAAGCCCGAGCAGGGTGCCTCGCCCTGTGGGAGAGCGGGCGGGACGGCCCGCGGGACACGGCCCTTCGGCTGATCAGCACCTACTCGGACAAGGAATCCAGGAGATACTACGAGGAGCGATGCGAGGTCACAGCCTTCCCGCCCGCTTCGTTCATCGAGTTGAGCAAGGCGAGTCCGGCCGATGTCAATCTCGTGCTCCCACTGCGCTTCGACGGCAGTGATTGGGGATTTCTCGCCCTGTCCGGAGCATTTGACATTCGCGGGGACGAGGTGGTCGAGCGGTTCAACCACTGGGTCGCCCTGCTGACCGTCGCACTCGACCAGGAACTCGCCATCAAGTCCGAGCGGGCGATGCGTGGCATCAAGATCAGTGAAGAGCGTTATGCCCTTGCCGCGGAGGCCGCGAACGATGGGCTCTGGGACTGGGATCTGGCGGAGGGCGCCGTCTACTACTCCACCCGCTGGAAGGCTTTACTGGGATACACCGAGGACGAGGTCGGAGCCACGGCCGACGAATGGCTCAAACGGATCCATCCCGATGACCGGAGCGCCGTGGACCGGGCCCTGGCCGGTCACTTCGCCGGACGTACCGCGACGATAGAGCTCGAATACCGGCTGCGCTGCGCGGACGGCGACTACCGATGGATGCTCACGCAGGGCAGGTCGGTCTGCGACGAGGCGGGGCACGTGCGCCGGGTCGTTGGCTCGATGACGGACATCACGGTGCGCAAGCGCCTGGAGGAGCGTCTGCGCCACGATGCGTCGTACGACATGCTGACCGGACTTCCCAACCGCGCGTTCTTCCTGGAACGGCTGAGCCAGGCGATCAAACGCGCCCAACGATACCCGGGATACACTTTCGCCGTCGTCTTCCTCGATCTGGACAGATTCAAGGTGGTGAACGACAGCCTCGGACACCAGATCGGTGACGAACTGCTCGTCCAGGTGGCAAAACGACTCACGACGGAAATCAGGGGCAGCGACACCGTCTGCAGATTCGGTGGCGACGAGTTCATCCTGTTGTTCGAGGACGTGCACGACCCGTCGGCATTGCGGAGCGCCGTCGAGCGCTTGCTGTCGGTCATGTCGGAACCATTGGCCCTCGCCGGGAGCATGCGCTCGATCAGTTCCTCCGCCGGTATCGCGATCAGTACCGGGAACTATCAGACCGCCGATGACTGTGTCCGCGACGCCGATACCGCGATGTATCGGGCCAAGGCACTCGGATCCGGGCAGGTCGTCATCTTCGACGAGGCCATGCACGTCAATGCCCTGGCTCGACTGCAGCTGGAGTCAGACCTGGAAGAAGCGATCGGCGGCGGTCAGTTCGAGCTCTACTACCAACCGGTCCTGCGCCTGGAGGGCCGGCAGCTGGAGGGCTTCGAAGCGTTGATCCGTTGGCATCATCCCGAACGGGGTCTGGTCCCGCCGGACGACTTCCTCCCCGTAGCCGAGATCACGGGCCAGGCCCGTCAGATCGGGAGATGGACCATCCAGGAAGCGTGTCGGCAGATACGGACCTGGCTCGACGCCTCGCCGGGCCGTCAGGAATTCACAGTCAGCATCAACCTTTCCGACTGTCAGTTCTGGGACCCCGCACTGCGACCGACGCTCCAGGAGATGCTGGCGACCTTCCGTGTCCCACCGTCCATGTTGGTGATCGAGGTGACCGAAGGCATCATCGTGCAAAATGGTGACGCCGCGATCAACATCATGCATCAACTGTGCGAGGACGGCTTCACCTTGCATCTCGACGACTTCGGCACCGGTTACTCCTCGCTCTCGACGATCCACGCCTTCCCGATATCCGCATTGAAGATCGATCGGTCCTTCGTTCGTCGCATGCGGACCGACCAGCGGGGCAGGGAGCTGGTCGCCTTGATGATCACCATGGGATGCCGGCTCGGTCTCTCGGTGATCGCCGAAGGAATCGAGACCGAGGAAGATGCGGCGGTTCTGAGCGAACTCGACTGCCCCCTGGTGCAGGGATACCTCTTCTCTCGACCGGTGCCGGCGCCGGATGCCGCCGAGTTCCTGCTGCCGACGCACGAGGGAAACATCTCGGAAGGTCAACCCCACACGAGCCGGTGATGTCCGATCCATCGTCCCTGGCGCGCCGCTGAAGGGTCAGGACCGGCTGGGCACCTCGCCTTTCCACCGAGCACTCACCCCACCCAGATCTCATGGATGCCGTAGATGCGAGCGAACTGGGCGCCGGGCCCCTTCATCGACGCCCCGCAGATCCGCCCGGTGACCTGGGCGGTGTTGCTGTCCGCAGCCTGATAGACGTCCCGGCCGGGCGATGCTGAGGATCACTCGCCCTGACCGGCCTCACTCCGGCAGGACGCCCGACCGGATGCCGGGGCTGTGCCGGTGAGCGACGAGAGCGCTCACCGGCACGACAGATCGAGTTCAGGCGTAGGTGCAGGTGACGTACATGTCGTCGACTTTCACCCGATAGCGGGTGTAATTGCCCGCGGTGAGCCGCACGACGACGGCCGAGGCGGAAGTGGTGAACGCGGTCGAATAGGCGACCCAGGTGTTGCCGGCAGCCGTGGTGGTCAAGCTCTTGACCCCGTCGTAGGTCCACGTCGCCTGGTCGATTGCCTCGATGTTGAGCTTCTGTCCCGGTTGTGCCATGACCCAGAACATGAGCGTGCAGGGCAGGTGCATTCCCGGGCTGATGGGGACGGCGATGGTCCGCCGGACCCCGATCCAGCCGGAGAACGTCACCTCGTCCGCGTACCAGCTGCCGGTGTGCGGAGGGCCGTCGCCGTACTGCTCGAAAGTCCCTTGGCCCGATCCTGCGATGTCGAAACTCCACGTGGCGGCGGCGTTCGTCTCGAAACCGTCCGTGAGGGTCCAGGTCCAGCTCGCGTGGGCGGAACTGGCCGGGCTGGCGAGAAACCCAGCCACCAGCGTGGCAGCGGCGACGAGGCGCAGCCCGCGCACCAATGATTTCGTCATGGGGGGTGACTGTAGCCGCGGACCCGACATGCCGGAAGTGCTGATCGGACATCCCGATGGGGAAACTCTGACCGGCACCTTTGCCTGCGTCGGATCGAGGGCCGGGACACCCGATGCCGAAGGGTCCACAGCGGATCCGGCTCACCGGCGACCGCCACCCGTCCGAGCCCGCACCCTGACGGCACCAGCGAAGTCGCCGGCGGATGTCCCGCCATTCCGCGGAGTTGCGCGCGCATTCCGGCACGCGCCGCACCACGGGCGGCTACGGCGAGGGAGCCGCGATGGTTCGGGCGGGGTGAGCCGGTTCAGTCGTGGAAACAACTCCAGGCCGGTGGAAGCGCCCGGAGCGCCGTGTGCGCGAGGGGCGGCGGCGATCCGGTGGACGCCGGCCCTCGTGGTCGCCCGAAAATGGGTTGCCGTGGACCTGGCGATGCCGGGAGTCTGGCGACCATGACGTTCTGACGGGCTTGGCCGGCACCTCGATCGTGCCGTGTCTTCTGCGCGGTCTCCCCACCCGGCGCCTTGCCCCGGTTGTGGCGGCGGCCGTTGACCGCGCTGCGGTACTCCTTGGCCCGCGCCGCGCCCGTCCCGAGTCCGTGCCTGTCCCACAGGAAGACCGTCTCCTTGTCTGCCCAGTTCTCACCTCGCGTCTCCCCCGAACCCGGATCCTCTGTGCCCGGCTCCTTCATGCCTGGCTCTCCCATGTCCGATCCCCCCGCGCTCGGCTCCTTCAGGTCCGACTCCCCCGCGCTCGGCGCCGGGCTGTCCGGATCCGGTCCAGGAGCCGCGCAGGGGGAAGTCCCGGCCTCGGTGCGGGTGTTCGCCAGCCCGTCCAGCTGGATCGAGTCCGACGCGCTGCGTCAGTGTGAGCAGGTCGCGGCCCTGCCGGGCATGCTCCACGTCGCCGGCATGCCCGATCTGCACCCGGGCAAGGGTGCTCCTGTCGGGGCCGCGATGACCTCGACGCTGCTCTACCCGCACCTCGCCGGTTCGGACATCGGGTGCGGGATCACGGTCTTCCCGATCACGCTGCGCCGGGCCGATCCCGAGCGTCTGGCCGCCCGCTTCCCCAACCTGGACCGGGCCCTGGACCCCGAGCGGGACGCTGACCACCCGGCCTGGGCGGCCGTGCCCGACGCGAGCCCCGACGGGGTACCCGGAGGCACCCCGGACAGTCAGGGCGGTCAGGGCGGTCAGGGCGGTCTCGGCGGTCTCGGCGGTCTGGGCACGCTCGGACGCGGCAACCACTTCGCGGAGCTCGCCCGGATCGGCCCGCTCCTGTCCCCCGTGGGAGCCGGGATCGCCGGGCAGGTCGGCTCCGGCGGACCGGACGACGCCGCCGGCCTGGCCGAGGGCCGCCTGGTCCTGATCGTGCACAGCGGTTCTCGCGCGTGGGGAGAGCGCATTCTGCGCGCCCACACCGAAGGGCACGGCGCCGCCCCGGCCCCTGACCCCGCCGCCTACCTGGCCGCACACGACCAGGCGGTCCGGTGGGCGTCGGTGAACCGCAGGGTGATCGCCGCCCGCATCGCCCATGCCCTGGGTACCGAACTGAGGGACCCGCTCCTGGACCTGACACACAACTCGATCGAACCCTGTGAGGGCGGGTACCTGCACCGCAAGGGTGCCGCTCCCGGCGACGGGCTCGTCCTGGTGGCTGGCTCCCGCGGCACCCCCTCCTATCCGGTGACCGCACACGCCGGTGCCCAGGCGAACTTCTCCATCGCCCACGGAGCCGGACGCAAGATGTCCCGGGCCGACGCCCTTCGCCGCGGCCAGGCCAAGCACACCGTCCGCGAACTGCGCCGCACCCGGCTGGGATCCCTCGTCATCTGCGGGGACCGACACCTGCTGTTCGAGGAGGCCCCCGACGCCTACAAGCGGATCGACCAGGTCGTCGCCGACCTGACCAGCCACGATCTGGCCACACCCCTGGCCACGACCATCCCGATCATCACCTACAAGACCCCGGACGCCGAACCCGCACGCCACCACGAACCGCCCGGACCCGGCCGTCGCCCCCGGCGCCGACGTTGACGCCCGGACCCCGCCCCCGGCGCCAGACCGGGCACCCACCCGAGCTGGACCAGACCGTGCGGGACGACGGCGGGCGGGACCAGACCGTGCGGGACGACGCCTGGCGCCGCGGCCAGACCAAGCAGGACCGGGCCCACCCCGCGCAGGTGGACCTGTTGCTCTCGGCGGGACGCGGGCCCCAGGAATGCGCCTGGGCCGTCGCCGAACTGGCCACCCGCCTAGAAGCCGAAGCCGCAGCCCGCGGCCTGCACGTACGACGCCGGGACTCCGTCCCCGGGGAACGGCCCGACAGCTGGCGATCCCTGCTGCTACGGATCACCGGGTCCGACGCCGAGGCACTCGCCCGGTCCTGGACAGGAACCCTGTGCTGGCAGGCCCCGAGCCCCTACCGAGCGTCCGCCGGCCGGAAGAACTGGTACGTCACCGCCCGGATCTGTGAGCCCCAACCCCGCGGCACCACCTTCGACGAGGCCGACGTCCACGTGGTGGCGTGCCGCACCGGCGGACCCGGCGGCCAGCACCGCAACAAGGCCAGCACTGCTGTGCGAGCGATCCACCGGCCCACCGGCCTGGTCGTCGTCGTGGATGACGAGCGGCACCTTCAGGCCAACCGGCGCCTGGCCCTCGGCCTGCTGCGCCGCCGCCTCGCCGAGATCGATGCAGCAGAAGTCCGCTCAGCCGACGCCGTCCGCCGTCACCTGCACGACGAGCTCATCCGCGGCAACCCCGTTCGCACCGAGCGGCCGCCGGACACCCGAACCCGCTGACGCGGCAAGGCGAGGACCGTGCGGATTGCGTGGACCGCGAGGACCACGTGGACCGTGCAGGCCCGGTGGTGCCTGTCGTCCTCACCGCCACTCCGATCCGGCACACCCCACGGCCGAGATCAGGACAGGATGGTCTCGGGCCAGACCAGCACCCGGTCCGGGACGGGGGCGTGCAGGCGCACGGCCAGCAGCCGGGGCAGGACGTGCCGGGCGACCATGGCACCGATCACGAGCCGGGCTACTTCGATCGCACCGTGCGCCTGGAAGTGGGTGTTGTCGGCGGACCCGTCGGGGAAGCCGAGTGCCTCACCGGCGTCCAGCCACAGGAAGTAGTCCTTGGTGCCCTCGACCCCCAAGGAGTCCCACAACGCCATGCTCATCGCCGTCAGGTCGATCACCGGCACCCGGGCCGTGGCACCCAGTTCCCGCATGGCCTGCGGGTACTCGCCGTGGCTGGCGGTGGCGTGGCCGGCGACGTCGAACCGACGGCGCTCCACCGGGGTGACCAGCACCGGGTGCGCACCGTGCGCACGGGCGACGTCGATGTACCGCGTGAGGTACTCCTGGCAAGTGGTGAAGGGGTCGGTGTGCCGGTCGTCGGTCTTCTCGTCGTTGTGCCCGAAGGAGATGAGCAGGTAGTCGCCGGGACGGATGGCCTCGGCGATCAGGTCGAGCCGCCCCACCTCGATGAAGCTCTTGGGACTCGCCCCGGACAGCGCCAGGTTGTCCACCGTGACCCGCCGCGGGTCGAGGAACACCGGCAGTGCCTGCCCCCAGCCGGCCTTGGGGATCACCGCGGCGGGCCAGGTGGCGGCGACCCTGAGGGCACTCCCGTCCGGTCGACGGTCCCGGGCACCTGGCCGTCCTGATCGTCGTCCCCGCGCCGACGTGGACGGGTGCCGGGATCGGACCCTCACCCACCTCACCTCGTCCGACGACGCCGGGCCCATCGCACGAGCTCGTCCACGCCCCAGACGACGAGCGGGAACGGCGCGATCATCGCCAGCTGCTGGGGATCGAGGGCCGCGGTACCGAAGACGCCCTGCAGGAGCGGCAGGTAGATCACCGCCGCGGTGAACAGCAGTTCGGCGGCGATCCCCCACAACAGCAACCGGTTGGAGAACACCCCCACCGTGAACAGCGAGGCGCGGTCGGTGCGCGCGGCGAACGCGGTCCCGATCTGACAGGCGACGATCCCAGCGAAGGTGACCGTGGTGGCCTGCAGATACGCGTGGTGCAGGGTCGAGGAGGCGTCCGTGGGGTCCCCGGGGTGCCACCCCGCGCGCCACAGGACGGCGAAGAAACCCGCGGTCACCAGCACGGCCGACACCGATCCGAGCAGGGCCCACGCGCGGATCAACAGCGCGCGGTCGATCACGGCATCGGTGCGCGGCCTCGGCGGCCGACTCATCAGTCCCGGTTCCGCGGGCTCGCGGCCCAGGGCGAGCGCCGGCAAGGTCTCGGTTCCCAGGTCGATGGCCAGAATCTGCAGCACCGTCAGCGGCAGCGGTACGGCGCCACCGGAGAGCGCGAAGATCAGGAACGGCACCACCTCGGGGACGGCGTGGGCGAAGATGTACAGCACGAACTTGCGGACGTTGTCGAACACCCTGCGCCCGGCGTCCACCGCGGTGACGATGGTGGCGAAGTCATCGTCGGTGAGGACCATCGTCGCCGCCTCGCGAGCGACGTCCGTGCCGGACCGCCCCATGGCGACCCCGATGTCCGCGTGCCGCAGCGCAGGTGCGTCGTTCACGCCGTCCCCGGTCATGATGACCACCTGCCCCCGGGCGTGCAGGGCCTCGCAGATGCGTAGCTTCACCTCCGGCGAGGACCGGGCGAAGACGATCTCCTCGCCGCCGTCGAGCAGCTCGTCGAGCGCAGGATCGTCCAGCCGGTCGAGCTCGACGCCGGTCACGATGCGCCCATGCTCGAGTCCGATCCCGACCTGATGGGCGATCTCAGCGGCGGTCGGGCCGTAGTCACCGGTGATGACGTGGATCCGGAGACCGGCGCGGTGTGCGTCGACCACCGCCGCGGGGACCCCGGCCCGCGGCGGATCGAGCATGCCCACCAGACCGAGCAGTACCAGGCCGGACTCCGCCTGCTCCCGGGTGCCCGGTACGGGCAGACCGGGACCCAGTTCACGACGAGCGACGGCGAGCACGCGCAGCCCACGCCCGGCGTAGGCGTCGAGCGCCTCCTTCAGCCCACGGCGCCATTCGGAGGTGATCGGGACTTCCTGGCCCTGGTCGTCCAGCAGCCGCGTGCAGCACGGCAGCACCGACTCGAGCGCGCCCTTGGTGTGGACCGTCAGCCCTCGCGGTTCCTCGTCCACCGTCGACATCCGCTGCAGCCGAGGATCGAAGTGGAATGCCGCACGGCGCGCGCCGGCACGCCGAGCTGCGTCCTGGGCGACCCCGACCCGGACGGCCAAGTCCAGGAACGCCAGTTCGGTCGGGTCACCCGTCCCGTCGGGCCGGTCCGCTGATGGCGCGGCGGCCGTGGTGCAGGCCGCCGCCGTCAGGGCGAGCAGCCGTGCCCGCGGGTCCTGGCGCGAGGCCGCGAGATCCGACGACCCTCCGGGCAGCCACAGCTCGGTGACCCGCATCCGGTTCTCGGTGAGCGTGCCCGTCTTGTCGGTGCAGATCACGGTGACGGATCCGAGCATCTCCACCGCCGACAATCGCTTGACCACCGCACCGCGCCGCGCCAGCTCACGAACTCCGGCGGCCAGCGCCAGCGTGATCGTCGGCAGCAACCCTTCCGGCACGTTCGCCACGATCAGTCCGATCGCGAAGCCGCTCGCCGCGGTCCAACCCAAGCCGGCCAATACACCGAGTGGCAGGAAGGCCACCCCGACCACGACCGCCACGACGGCGATGATCCAGGTGGCGCGCCGCACCTGCCTCTCGAGTGGGCTCGGCTCGGGGCGGCCACGCTGCGACAGCGCGGCGATACGCCCCAACTCGGTGTGCATTCCCGTCCGGGTGACGACAGTGATGGCCTCACCTCTGGTGCAGGTGGTGCCGCTGAACACCAGATCGCGAGCCTCCGAGACCGGTCCGAGCGGTGACGTCGGATCCGCCGAACGGGCGACCGGGGCCGATTCACCGGTCAGCGCGGACAGGTCCATCTCGACAGAGCCCTCGATCAACCGGGCATCGGCGCAGACCCGCTCCCCCTCCCCCACCAGCAGGACATCGCCCGGCACCAGGTCCCGTGCCGGCACCTCGACCTCCGTCCCGCCACGCACCACCCGCGCAGTGGCGGGCAGGAAGGCGGCCAGCGCTTCCACGGCCCGTTCGGCCTGCCTCTCCTGCACGAAGGCGAACCCGGCGTTCAGAAGGATCACCGCGACCACCGCGAGGCACAACGCGTGGGTGCCACCCATCCAGGCCAAAGCGGCGGCGAGGGCAAGCAGGATCGCCAGGGGTTGGGTGAACTGCGCCAGCAACTGGCGGGGCCACTGCGCGCCACCCCGGCGGATCAGCTCGTTCGGACCGTGTACGGCGAATCTGCGAACCGCCTCCCGCGGCGCCAGCCCGGTGCGCGAGGTCCGCAGTTCGCGGAACAGCTCAGCCAACGGACGCCGTTCGTCGCCGTCCTGTCGTGCCTCATCCGTCGACGGAGGACTGTCGCCGTCCAGGGGCTCGGTCCCCGCAGCGGAGACCGGCTCCGCCATCGGCCCGGTCATGGTCTCCCCCGCCGCAACCCGAAGGTGCCGGTGGCCACCTCAGCGACCGCTCCGCTTTCCTTTCCCATCGCTGACCCGACCCGGACCACGAAGAGGACAAGGACGTGGACGACGGTCAGCCGCCTGTGCCGCGCGATCCGTGGAGACATGTCCGCACCCGGATTCAGGCCGTCGAGGAACCGGGCGGTGGGGAGTTGGGCGGTGGGGAGTTGAACAAGTGCGAACCGGACGCGGCCCTGGCCTGGGATCCGCTCCAGTGCCTGGCCATCGGGACCGGTGAGCCCAGGCCGTTGAAGCTCACCCGCAGAATCTCACCCTCGATCGCTTCGGTCTCGAAGAGGGCCACCGGTCGGAATCCGAACGCCCCCGCGAGAAAACGTCGGGGAAAGGACTGGATCGCCAGGTCATAGATCCGGGCACTGGCGTTGTAGAAGTGCCGGGAATATTCGAGTTTGTCGTCGGTCCCGGTCAGTTGCTCCTGCAACCGCACGAAGGATTCCCCCGCCCGCAGCCGGGGATAGTTCTCCGCCACCGCGAACAGCGTCCGTAGCGACTGGCTCAGCACGTCCTCGGCCGGGCCGACCTCGCTCGGGTCGCCGCCGGCCTGGGCGCTCACCGCCGCGACCCTTGCCGAGGCAACGGCCTCGAACGTGGCCCGTTCGTGAGCGGCGTGGCCCTTCACCGCTTCGACCAGGTTCAGGATCAGGTCATGGCGACGCGTGAGCTCCACGTCGATCCGCGACCAGGCATCCCGGGCGCGGACCCGGCCGCGAACCAGTCCGTTGTAGGCCCGCGCCGCACCCGTCACCACGATGACACCGACTGCCCCGATGACCCCGAGGTCCAGAAGGGAACCCATGACCGACTCAACCCCTCCCAGGAACGGTCGCCGAGGAGGGCGATGGGACGCGTGCCGGCACGGCGTGCTGGTCAAGGCGCTCATGACAGGTCTGGCCGAGCAGGTCACGGATCCGCGCGACCTGCCCTGGGTTGCCGTGGGCGATCGCCAGGAAGCGCTCGGCACGCAGATCCGCCTCGTAGCGCGGGACACCCGTCGTGGGGATACCCATGCTGGTCAGCGTGCCGACCAGTGGGCCATCGGAGGTGCCGATCCCCGCCGTGATCGGCAGGAACAGCAGGCGACGGCCGGGTGCGGCTTGTCCGACACCAGGGACGAGGAGGAAGGCACCCATGATCCAACCCCAGATCCCGTTCCACGTCGCCCCACGCGCGATGTGGGTGGGGCGGGGCTCGAGCCCCACCACATGAGGTTCCTGACCGACCGCTGTGCACAACACGGAGACGAGCCTCATGTCGCAGCGCTCACGCTCGAGGTGCTTGATCGCCGAGTGGAGATCCGCCTCGGCGGCATAGACACCGACAACGGCGTCGAGGATCGTCGTGCCGCCGCCCTGGGTGCCGACGGTCAGTTCTGTAGCCAGGTCTTGACTCATGATCGGGAGTCCTCACGTAGTGCGTCATCGAGACGCGCTACCGAGGTCCGGAGTAACGCCCACAGGCTTCACCGTGGCGCGGGCCTCAGGGGCCCGAGGAGAGCAGGGAGCCGTCCCTGCAACATCGCTCAACCTACACCGGGTCGAGCGAGCGTGCGGGACCAGCAGCAACGGGCCGAACGTCCGGCGACGCGCGTACAGTGGTTTCGTTGCTCGGGACCACGGTGACGGATGCTCCGCACCCGCAGAACGCCCTCCCCAGGAGGTCCTGATGCCGCTTCCGGTCGTTCTCGTCGTGGTCGTCCTACCGGTGCGGTGGCTGCCCGGACCGTCCGGTGCCCGCAGGGTCCAGGAACACGCCCACCAAATCGGCCGCTTCGGGCGACGCCGGTCCTGCCCAGACTCCCCCGGGCGGCGACGGCAGGGGAACGACGGTTCGAAGGCGGTGACCTCGCCCCGGGCGCTGTCACTGCGCCAGGCTGCTGTCCCCGTGCCGGCGTGGTCGCGGGGCAGCGACGGGATTGAGATAGACATAGGCGATCGCGGGCCAGCTCTGGCGGAGGGCCGCCGCCGCAGTGACGATCGCGGCCTCGACCGCGGGCACGTCGAGCGCATCGTCGAAGATCACGTCGCCGTCGACCAAGAGGGTCGCCGGCCCGACGAAGATCGCGAAGAGGTCGGGGACCGCCTCGACACCCGCCTGTTGCCGCACGAGACCCCTCATCCGCGTGATCTCCGGCAGGGACAACCCGCGCCCGGTGAGCAGTTCCCGGTTGGTGTGCAACAGCACGATCGAGGTAGCCAGCAGGACGAGCCCGATGAGGGCACCGGCCACGGTGTCGGCCGCGGGGCTGTGGGTCGCCTGCGAGACGACCAGCCCTCCCGCTGCCAGGACGCCGCCGCTCACGCCCGCCGCGTTCGTGAGCACCACGGTGGTGGCCGCCGGGTCGGTGCCGCGCCACAACAGGCCGACGGCGGACAGGCGCCTGTCGGCGGCACGTCGCAGGAGTGGTCGCAGTCCGGCCATGAGCCCGGTGGTGTCCAGGGCGACGACGACGGCGATGACCGCATAGCCGATGGCGAAGGATCCGGGTGCGCGGGGGTCGAGCCAGGCGTGGACCGTCTCGGCAAGGGCCACCCCGAAGCCGCCGAGGAAGACACCGACCGCGGCCAGGAGCGACCAGAAGAACCGCTCTCGACCGTATCCGAGCGGATGGTGCTGGTCCGCGGTGCGGCGGCTGCTGATGACGCCGATGAGGAGGAAGACGCTGCCCGCGACGTCCGCGAGGCTGGTGGCCGTCTGCGTGATCAGCGCGGTGGAGCCGGTGGCGCCGGCGGCTGCCGCCAGGGCCACCGACTCGACCACGGTGACGGCCAGCCCCACCCGCACGCCGCGATGGTCGGATCCGGGAGAACTCGCCGCCGGCCCATCGGCATGGCCGTCGGGTGGTGTCCGGGAGGCAGTCACGACGGCCTTCCCGGCACACGCCGACCGGAACGACCACATCCCGGTCGAGCCGGGTCCGTCCGACCGCATCGGTCACAGGCTCGGGTCGCCGTCCGATCCGGCTGCCCTACCTGACGGGTGCGCATCGGACAGAGCCACAGGACGGTCGCGCGGGCACCGGCCCGTGCCACCGCGAAGTCATGGGCGTCAACGGGACGGCGCCGGGGGAATCATGGTTCATCTGCTCGGTGGTCCCGCCATCCTCGGCGCCCCGGAGAAATATCGACGGATCGACGGATCGACGACCGAAAACCCCCGCGCGCCACAGGAAATTCTCCGATCGACGACGTTCCTTCAACCCTGGACCGCTCACGCCACCCACCTGGTTCGATCTGGACCTTCATCCCGAGATCAACTGGATATCTCGCACGTCCCGGATACACTCAGCATATGACACAAAGCCCCGTCATGACAGATACTGAACTGAAAACCGCAGTGACCGACGAGTTGAGCTGGCTTCCATATCTGAACAACGCGAAGATCGGGGTCGCGGTCAACCACGGTGCCGTGATGCTCTCCGGCGAGGTCGACAGTTATCCGGAGAAGCTGCAGGCCGAGCACGCCGCGATGCGGGTGCGCGGGGTGACCGCGATCGCCGAGGAACTCACCGTCCGCGGAAAGTGGCAGGGCGTGGGTGACCTCGACATCGCCCGGGAGGCGACGGGCGCGCTCGCCCACGCCACGAATGTCCCTAAGGGCTCGGTGACCGCCACGGTCCATGACCATGTCGTCACGCTGTCAGGGCACGTCTCGTGGAACTACCAGCGGGAGTCCGCCGCACGAGCGGTGCACCATCTCAAGGGTGTCACGGGTCTGCACAATTTGGTCACCATCATGCCCACGGCGTCGGCGATCGGCGTCGGGGAGGCGATCAGCGCGGCCCTCATCCGCAGCGCCGAGGTGGACGGGCGCAACATCACCGTGCACACCGGTGACGGCGGTTCGGTCCGACTCGAAGGGTTCGTCCGGTCGCAGCACGAGCGCGACGTGGCCCAGCGTTCCGCGTGGTTCGCCCCCGGCGTGACATCCGTGGTCAACGAACTGCACGTGCGCTCCTGAGGCGGGCGACGTGAAGACTCTGTCCGACCACCTCGCTGACCTGTCCGAGCGGTCGAAGCACATCGAGAACTCCCTGTCAGCGGCCCGGGACCAGAACCTGGAGTTGCTGGCAGCCCGACACAGGGCGCTGCAGGCCACCCTGGCGCGCAACGTCGAGCACACCGGTGACGAAGTGGTGGACAAGCTGAAGGCGCCCTGGCGGAACGCCCGGGCGGCGGTGGAGCGAACTCTCGCCACCGTGCGTGAGGACGCTGACGAGCGGCGCGCTCAGAAGGACCTCGCCAGGGCAGAGCGGCACGCGGATCACGCGGAAGAGGAAGCGGCCAGCGCGGTCGCCCTGGCCGTCGTCGTGCTCGACCAGACCGAGTACGCCGTCGCGGAGGCTGTCCTGGCCCGCGCCGAGGCCGACAAGCTCTCGGCCGGGACTGTCGCCGCCGGACACCACTCAGGCCCCGTGGCGTCCGCCTGATCAGATCCACGACGCCGTTGCCTGGACCGGTACGGGAGCCGCCCAGGCAGCGGCGAGGTCAGCTCCGAGGCTTCGCCACCGCTTGTGGTTCGGCGAGGATCTGGAAGGACGGGTGGTCGACGGAGCCGTCCCACCACTGGTTGAACTGGTCGATGACCGTCAGGGTGTCCTGCCAGTTCTGCACCGCGACGCAGCGTACGCCCATCGCCAGCACGGGGTGGTCGTTCCCCTGCTCGTCCAATCGGTCACCGACGAAGAGCAGGTCATCGGTCGTGGCGGCCAACGGGGCCAGCAGCTTGCGGATGCCGTAGGCCTTGTCGATCCCCTTGAGGGTCACGTCGATCGAGGTCGAGCCACCGGCCCTGACCTCGAAGTCCGGCAGACGTCGGCTCACCTGGGCCAGCAACGCGCGCCGCCGGGCGCCGTCGGGGTCCCAGGCCGTCTTGGCGGTGACGGGAGCTGCCTGGCCCAGCGCCGAGTAGGTGACCTGGCTTCCGCGATCCTCGATCAGGGCTCCCCACTCGGTGGGTTGCCAGTACCCCAGTGATCTCGCCGAGGCCTCGAGAGCCTGCCTGATCTGCCGGGACTGAAGCGGCGACAGATCTTCGGCGTAGACCCGTCTCCAGGCACCGTCCTGTCGGGTGTAGTAGCGCGTGCCGCACGTGGGCATCAGGTGGAGCCTTCGCAGCAGGTCCTCGGGCGCCGGGAGTCTGTCGAGGACCTGGGCCTGGAACTGCCCGAACGTCCCACCGGAGATGATGCACACCGGCAACCGCCGGAGGGTCGCCACCAGCGCGACGGCCATCGACGGGTCCACGGGCTGCTTGGACGCGGCGAGGGTGCCGTCCAGATCGAAGACCAGAGCCCGGGTCGTCCTGGCGGCCGGGCGCCCGTCGGGACCGCGGCCGGTCGGGGAGTTCGCTCTACGGGGCATGGGTTCCGACACATCCGGAGAGATCGTCGACCCGGACGACGTCGTCCCGCCACCCGGAACCGGCAATGGATGTCTCCACCAGGGCTGTTTCGGGTACGCCGGATCCCATGCTGCGGGAGGGCGGCCTCTCGAGAGAGAGTCTGCCGGAAGAACGAGTTCGCAAGGTCGAGTGGCGCTGACGCACGATGAGCACCTCACGGTCACTCTCGGTGAGACCACCCCAAACCCCGTACGCCTCCTGCACGGACAACCCATGACTTCGGCATGAAGCGATGACCGGACATCCGGCGCAGACCGCGACCGCCGCCCGGTCGCGGGCCCGCCGAGCTGGTCCACGCTCACCATCGGGGTGGAAGAACAGTTGAGAATCTTCCTCGACACAGGCGCCGAGGAACTGCCATTCGTAGTTACTGAACAGGGGCAGCGGAAGACGCGAGATCTCGGACATGGTCAACCAGCTCCCACCGGCATCGAGAAGGCGGAGCGGCGAGGAACGCTGGGTCCGGACGAATACCAAGACCGCTGAGGTCTCCATTCTGACACGGATCGATGATGAGATCCAGACAGCTCGTGCAGTGACAGACCTCGGACGGGCTCACCTCACCCCGATGCGGTGCACCGTGGCCGCGGTGAACAGCAGAAATCACCGCACCGTCACGACCGGGCCACCAAGGACACGCCTGAGCCCGTGAACACGCCTGAGCCAGTGAAGAATTGTCGAACCTGACAACACCGAGGTCGCCCCGGTCAGGTTGCTTGACTCGACAGGTCGGCCGGGGGGTCGGCTGGCACGACGACGACGGGACAAGGAGCGTGCTGGACGCAGTGCTGACTGACCGAGCCGAGGAGAATCCCGGCCAACGTGCCGTGCCCGCGGCTCCCCACGACCAGCAGCTCGGCCCCGACCGCGGCCTCCAGCAGGACCTGGGCCGGGTGTCCCTGCACGACCCGGGTCACGATCCGGGCGTCCGGGTGGAGCGCGTCGACCGCCCTCGTCAGTGACTCCTGCACGTACGTCTCAGTAAGGGCTGCCCAGTCCTCGTCACCGGTGAAGACCGGGGAGAAACCGAAGGAGTAGTACCCGGACGCCACCGGGTCCTGCCACGACGCGAGTGCCTCGACCCCGGCGCCCGTCAGTTGCGCCTGCATGATCGCCCAGCGCAGAGCCTTGTCCGAGCAGGGCGAACCATCGACGCCGACGACGATCCTGCCCTCGGGCTGTGTGCCTTCCGTCAGCTGCTCCACACCGACTCCCTTCCTGGATCCGATCCGCCGGCGGGTGTCGCCGACAGCCACTTCAGGACCGCCCTGCGGACTCCGAACCCGCCGGGGCTTCGGACCAGGTACTGAGATCGATGCCGGGTCATGAGCGGAACCCCTCACGCAGTACGTCCTGGAGACACGCAGTACGTCCTGGAGACGCGCTACCAGGGTCCGGAGTAACGCCCACGACCTCCGTCGTGGATCGGGCCCGAAAGGCCCACGAGGCCATCGACATCGCGCTCCTGGCCCGATTTCAACGTACACCGGGGGCAACCGTGATTCAACGCGCGCCGGGATCGAATACGTCACCGTGAGTCGACGCACGCGACATCGGCAGGAGACCGGCGATCACGACCGCCCGGCTGCTCGACACACCCGGATCCGGCCCAGAAGTATTGTCGCGGTACCGTTCAGCATTCTCCGCATCCTTTTCGATGCATCCAACCCCTTCGATTGACATCACCGTCGATACTGCTAAACTGACTGAGTTGCCCCAGACCCTGGTGACGGTCGGTCCGCATCCGCGGAGGCCTTCCAGACGGCGAGGGGCATCATGACATGGCGGGTCCGCCACAGACTCCCTGCTCTCTTCGAGGATGACTCCCTGCTCCTCCCCAGGGAGAGATCCAGAATTCCGCGCCCCACGAGTTCCGTCCAGGAATCTCCGAGAATTCCCGAGGCGTGCCACGTTCTGTCCCATGTCGTGGACTCGGCGACCGGACTCGACAGTTTCGTCGGTCTGCTGTCCTTGGACGGAACTCTGTACGGGGCCAATCACATGGCCGCGGAGGCGAATCTGCCGAGCGTGGACGCCACCGTCGGGAGCCCGTTCTGGCAGGCGTCCTGGTGGTCGTGGACCCCAGCCGCCCAGCACCGCGTCCGAGAGGCGGTGACCAGCGCGGCAGCGGGTTCGGTACTCCGATACCGCGAGCAGGCGATGGGCACGCAAGGACGACTGCTCACGGTCCACCTGGCGCTGGTCCCCGTGATCGTCGAAGGGGTGATCACCGCCCTGATCGCCTCGGTGGTCGGCATCGCCCCGGACTCGGTGGATCCGGAGCAGATGAGTCCGGAGCAGATGAGTCCGGATCAGGCAGTGGCCCTGGCCACGTTCATCCGCCGACTGGCGGCGGGGACCGACGTCCAGGACGTGGTCCGCGCGGTCGCGGAGTCGGGACCGCAGGTGGTCAACGCCCTGCAGTGCCGACTGGTCCTGTGGGACTCGCACCGGGACCTGCTCGTGGCCCCCGACTGGCGACACCGGCCCCGGGCACAAGTCGCCGGATCACCAGGTCCGGAAGCCGGCCTGGTCACCGTCAGACCTCCCGCGCCCACCGTCACCTCGACCCCGGACGCACCCCGACACCCGGACGGAGACGTTCGCAGACACCTCGAGCGCAGGGTCGCGATCGCGGAATTCACGTTGTTCGATCCCCCGGGAGACATCTACGCGGCCCTGGATCTCGTGTGGTCCAGATCCCCGCATCTGGGGCGGGCCGACGTCGCGTGCCTGAACATGATGGCCGAGCTGACCGGGACGGCGCTGCGGCGAGCACTGGACCCGGAGGTCCGCGAGGACCGGACTCTTGATCTTCGATGCGCCTCGCATCCCTCTGCCCGTTGCTCCCAGGAATCGCCGTGACGGGCCCGCGGTCGTGCGAGGTATGTGGAGAACGGCTTCGCCGGTCTCTGGCGTACGACTCCGCCATCTGCCTGCCCTGTGACAGCTGGCGGGAGAAATGCTGCCCTGACCCCGCCTGCGAGTACTGCGCCGATCGCCCGGGCCTCCCGAGCCTGGCGGAGGACCTCGAACTCGCCGATCTCCGACATTGATCCTTCCGCGGGAGCGGACGGCCCGGAGGGGAGCCGGCCGCTCCCGCAGACCCGTCAGCTGTTCGCGTCCGTCCAGGTCACGACAACCAGAAACGAGTTGATCATGCGAGATCTCGGCTGGTCCGCACGCGAGACCCTTGCCGGTGTCCCGGCCCAGGACCGTTCATGGTCCCCACCCCGGATCCCACCGTCCCCTGACGGCGCAGACACCACGGCGAACGAGTCCGCTCAGCCGTCCCCGTCGGCAAGGCCCCCCGGGCCCTCCGTGCATCCGCCCATGGTCCGATCCTTACCGGGTTGGGATCACCCGTTCAGCCTCGTGCTCGATGTGCCGTCCCAGCTGTCGACGACCAGCCCAGAGGCCAGGCCGGGGCAGTACTGCCAGGGCTGGCTGGTCGGCGAGATCGACTACTACGCCACCGGATGCCTGGAGGAGACTCGGGACCGCATCGGCTCCACCGGGGCGAGGGTCGGGCTGGACCTCTCCGGAGTGACATTCCTGGACGCCGCCGGCATCGGCCTGCTCGTGGCCCTGCGCAACCAGCTGATGAGCGCCGGCGGCGATCTCAGCGTGCAGAATGTCACTCCTCAGACCGGACGTATCCTCGAGATCACCGGAGTGGCCGGGCACCTCCTGGTACCCGGCGGCCGTTCTCCTTGGCGTGACTACCATTTGCGCGACTACCAATAGTGACGTCGGCCACCGACGGCATGACCCCGGACCCCGAGGAGGGAAAGGGTCGCCCCGACGACGAGCAGCACGATGCCGATGGTCTCCAGGAGGGCGGACTGCGCCAGAAGGCCCGCCAAGAACAGCACGATACCGAGAATTATCATCTGCATCTCCTTGTCCGCGGGGGCCGTGGCGGGAATTCGGTGGTCCCGGGAACGCGGGCTACTTGAGGTTGAGTGAGACGCCGAACAGGATCAGTGGCCACAGGAGAATGCCCAGGACCGCCGAGATCACACGACTCGCCGTGTCGAGGTGTGACAGATACCCGTGCTGCGAGGCGACCACCACACCGATGATGAGGTAGACGAGCGGCGCGATTCGATAGAACATGGTTTCAGTACCTCCTCGGATGTCCGGCGGCCGAGGAGGGTTGCCGCGCTCCGGAAAGAACAGGATCACATCAACTCGATCACCACACCGGTCGCCACGGTGATTCCCGGGACCGCCTCCAGATGTCCGGACAAGAGATTCCGGTCGAGCCCCGCGGGTCCAGGCGAGGAACAGGAGGATCATGGATTTGGTAGTACTCCGACCCTCCGGCGTTGACATCACAGTCAACCGTGAAATTCCCGGAATGTCAATAGTGCGCCGAGAGTTCATGGTTGAGTTCACTTGATCCCGGTTTCGTGCTGGTCGACCGTACGTGGAACCATCGGCAGCCGTGGCCGGCCCACCCCCCGGAGGCCGATACACGACGCTCAGGTGAGCGTGAGATCAACACCGGTCCGGTCGCCACCCTTGACTGATTCGAACCGCCAACCGCAGATCAACCAGAAATCACCCGATTCTCGAGTACGGTTCACATACGATGAATGCCTCCGCCGTGACGGATACCGGGCTGAGGGCCGCCCACCTCGCAGACTTGTCCGGTGGCGCGCGAGCCTTGGTCCGCCGGCGCTTCACGCCGCGGTTCGGAGAGGATCCTGAAGGTCGGGTGCTCGATGGTGCCGTCCCACCACTGGTTGAACTGGTCGATGACGGTCAGGGTGTCTCGCCAGTTCTGGACCGCGACGCAGCGCACGCCCATCGCCAGGACGGGGTGGTCGTTCCCCTGTTCGTCCAATCGGTCGCCGATGAAGAGCAGGTCATCGGTCGTGGCGGCCAGTGGGGCCAGCAGCTTGCGGATGCCGTAGGCCTTGTCGATCCCCTTGAGGGTCACGTCGATCGAGGTCGAGTCACCGGCCCTGACCTCGAAGTCCGGCAGACGCCGGCTCACCTGGGCCAGCATGGCACGCTGCCGGGCGCCGTCGGGGTCCCAGGCCGTCCGGGCGGTGACGGGAGCGGCCCGACCCAGCACGGAGTAGGTGATCCGACTTCCCCGATCCTCGATCGTGGCGCCCCACCCAATGGGTCGCCAGTACCCCAGTGATCTCGCCGAGGCCTCGAGAGCCTGCCGGATCTGCCGGGACTGACGTGGTGACAGGTCCTCGGCGTAGACCCGTCTCCAGACACCTTCCCGCCGGGCGTAGTAGCGCGTCCCGTAGGTGGGCATCAGGTGGAGCCTCGTCAACAGGTCCTCCGACGCGGCGAGCCCGTCGAGGACCTGGGCCCGGAGCTGCCCGAAAGTCCCGCCGGAGAGGATGCACACCGAGAGCCGCCGGAGTGCTGTCACAAGAGCGGTGGCCATCGTCGGATCCATGGGTTCCTTGGAAGCGGCGATGGTGCCGTCCAGGTCGAGGACGAGCGCCCGCGTGATCCGCGCGGCGGCGCATCTGTGCGGACCGGGGGCGGCGAGAGGGTTCGCCCTAGGGAACATGGGTGCCTGCGCGTCCGTAGAGATCGTCGATCCGGACGACGTCATCCCGCCATCCGGGACCGGCGGTGGACGTCTCCATCAGCGCGGCGTCGGTGAGAGCTCGGATCCGGTGAAGCCGCCCAGGAGGGACGTGGACCGATTCCCCGGCGGCCAGGGTGACCCGGGACAGGTGCCTCGGGTCCGTGCCCAGGTCCACCTCCACGGTCCCGGACAGCACCGTCATGGTCTCGTCCTTGTGGCGATGCCACTGCAGGGACAGCGCATGGCCCATCGATACGTGAAGGATCTTGCCGACGTACATCCCCTCGACAACAG
>CAZOWW010000102.1:2892-21617 GCA_964583765.1 uncultured Kineosporiaceae bacterium | reverse complement strand
CCGCCGTCCTCGTCGAGGGCGACCATGCCGTGCTGCTGGGCGGCCACGCCGATCGCGGCGACGTCGTCCCAGCCGGCGGCGTCCGCAATGGCCTCGCGCAGCGCAGCGGACCATGCGCCCACGGGGCAGGCGGTGCCGTCGGGGTGGGACGCGCGCCCGGAGCGCACCAGCGCTCCGGTGCGCGCGTCCCGGATGACCACCTTGCAGGACTGCGTCGAGGAGTCCACACCCGCGACCAGGGTGCCCGGTGGCAGCTCGCCCTGTCCGCCCTGACCACCGTGGTCGGTCTCCTCGGAACGCAGCGGTTCGGTGGCCATGATCAGCGGGCGCCGAGGAGGTGCTCGACGGCGAGCTGGTCCAGGCGCACGTACCCGGCGCCCCGGGCCGCGGTCGCGTCCGCGTCGAAGTCCTCGAACGCGGTGCGGTCCGCGAGCAGGCCCGCGTAGCCCTCGCCGTCAGCCAGGGTGGGCACGGCGAGCTCGCCCACGCGCGCGGCCTCGAGTGCCTCGGCCACCTCGGGGTCGGCCCGGTAGGCGGCGGCGCGCTCGCGCAGGAGGCGGTAGGTGCGGATGTTCGAGGCGGCCGAGGCCCAGACCCCGTCGTAGTCCTCGGTGCGCAGCGGCTTGTAGTCGAAGTGCCGCGGCCCGGTGTACGCCGGTGCGCCGCCCGCGCCGTTCTCCAGCAGGTCCACCAGGAAGAAGGCGCTGAGCAGGTCCCCGTGACCGAAGACGAGGTCCTGGTCGTACTTGGGCCCGTGCTGGCCGTTGAGGTCGATGTGGAAGAGCTTGCCGTGCCACAGCGCCTGGGCCACGCCGTGCACCATGTTGAGGCCGGCCATCTGCTCGTGCCCGACCTCGGGGTTGAGACCGACCATGTCGGCGTGCTCGAGGCTGTTGATGAAGGCCAGGGCGTGACCGATGGTGGGCAGCAGGATGTCGCCGCGTGGCTCGTTCGGCTTGGGCTCCAGCGCGAAGCGGATCCCGTAGCCACGCTCGACGACGTACTGGGCGAGCAGGTCCAGGCCCTCGCGGTAGCGGTCGAGGGCCACCCGCACGTCCTTCGCGGAGTCGGTCTCGGCGCCCTCGCGCCCGCCCCAGAAGACGTAGGTGCTCGCGCCGAGTTCGGCGGCCAGGTCGAGGTTGCGCAGCACCTTGCGCAGGGCGTACCGGCGCACCGAGCGGTCGTTGCTGGTGAAGGCGCCGTCCTTGAAGACGGGGTGGGTGAACAGGTTGGTCGTGACCATGGGCACGGTCAGGCCGGTCTCGTCCAGCGCGGCGCGGAAGGCCGCGATCCGCTCGTCCCTGGCCTGGGCCGAGGAACCGGGCGGGATGAGGTCGTCGTCGTGGAAGGTCACGCCGTGCGCGCCGATCCCGGCGAGCCGGTGGACGCTCTCGATCGGGTCGAGAGGCGCGCGGGTGGCGTCGCCGAACGGGTCCCGGGCCTGCCAGCCGACGGTCCACAGTCCGAACGTGAACTGCTCGGCGGGTGCGGTGTCCGCGGCGGGCGCGGCCGGTACGGAGTTCGTGACCATCGGATCCTCCAGCCTGGGGGTCTGCTCTGGTGCGCAGTGCGGTTGCGGGGCCGTGCGGTTGCGGTGCGGGGAATTGCGGTGTGATTGCGGCGTAGCGGGGTCCGGGGCCGCGGGCGCCGCCCGGTCTGCGTGCCGGTGCCGGACCGGATGGGACGGTCGCGGTCGGAGCGCTCGTCGGAGCGGCGGGAGCGATGCTCGTCGGATCGGGCGCCGGGCGTCGGAGCGGAGCGGTGTCCGTCGAAGGGGTGCGGTTGTCGGGGGAGCAGGTGTTCGTTCAATGGGTGAACGTATTGGCGTCGAACTTAGGCGAGATTCGGGCCCTTGCCAAGAGGCAATCGGGTCGGGTTCGCGGCCGGTGCCCGGGATGCTGTCGGGTGGGGTGCCTGCCGGCGCCCGCGAGGCTGCCGGGTGGGGCGTGCGATCGGTGACCGCGAGGCCGGGCCAGGGGCCCCGTCGAGCACGATCCGGCGGCCGATCGGGCGAGGGGGCGTCACGACGAGGGCCGCGGGTGCTTATGCTCCCGCCATGTCGCAACCGGACCGGCATCCCGCCCGCCAGGCCTGGCTGCGCGAACACAACCTCGCCCTGATCCTCGGTCGGCTGGTCGACGAGGGCCCGACGTCGCGGGCCCGGCTCGCCGCCGCCACCGGTCTGACCAGGGCGACCGTCTCAAGTCTCGTGGACACCCTGATCAGCGGCGGCCTGGTGGCCGAGTTGGCCGAATCGGTCCGGGGTGGTTCGGACCACGCGCCGGTGGGGCGTCCCGGGACCGCGCTCGGACCGGCCCCCCGAGGTCCGGTCGGCATCGGTCTGGAGATCAACGTCGACTATCTGGCGACCTGCACGGTGGATCTCGGCGGGACGGTGCGGGACGCCTGGGTCGGTGCGGGGGACCTGCGGGGGCGCGATGTCGGCGAGGTGCTGGACGCCGCTGCGGCGGCGGCGCGGACCGCCTGCGCGACCGCCCAGGCCCGTGGCCATCGCGTGGCCGGGGTCGCCGTGGCCGTGCCGGGGCTCGTGGACGGCGCGCGTGAGCAGCCGGTGCTGCGGGTGGCACCCAACCTGGGTTGGCGGGACGTTCCGGTGCTGGAGGAGCTGCGACGCCGTCGCCCCCGGGACGTCGAGTTCGTGCGCCTGGAGAACGAGGCCAACTTCGGCGCCCTCGGAGAGCTCTGGTGCGGTGGGCATCAGGTGGAGGATCAGGCGGTGCGCAGCTTCGTGCACGTCTCGGGGGAGATCGGCGTCGGGGCGGGCGTGGTGCTGGAGGGCGAGTTGCTGCGGGGCCGTCGTGGCTTCGCCGGGGAGATCGGTCACCTGGAGATCCGTCCCCGGGGACCGCGCTGCCCCTGCGGTCAGCGGGGCTGCCTGGAGCAGTTCGCCGGCCAGGAGGCGATCCTGCGGGCGGCCGGCCTCGGCACCGGGGCCTCGCCCGCAGTGGCCTCGGCGACCGCGGGCGGGGAGCTGGGTTCGGTGGCCCGGCTGGTGTCCGCCGCCCGCACCGGGGAACCGCAGGCCCTGTCCGCGCTGACCGAGGCCGGCGCGGCGCTCGGCAGCGGCCTCGCCACGATGGTGAAGGTGCTGGACGTGGAGGTGGTCGTCCTCGGCGGTCTCTACGCGGCCGTGGCGCCGTGGGTGCGGGCGGGGGTGGAGCGTGAGCTCGCGCGGCGGGTGCTCTCGGCGGCCTGGGCGCCGGTGCACGTGCTCGTGGGGCGTCTGGGCAGTCAGGCGGCGGTGCGGGGCGCCGCGGTGAGCGTGGTCCGTGAACTCATCGCCGACCCGGCCGCCTGGATCGCCGCGAACGGTGTCGCTGCCGCCGACAGTGCCGGCGAGGTCGCTGCCGCGACCGGTGCCGCCGACAGTGCCGCTGAGGTCGCTGCCGCGACCGGTGCTGCTGATCCGGGCGATTTCGGGTTGCCTTGGGCCGCACCGACCCAGGAGGCTGCCCTCGGTCGTGACCATGGAGGGACGGAACCATGACATTGCAGACCGAGCCGTTGACCCCGGAGCTGTACGAGTACCTCGTGGGTCAGGGGTCCACGCCGGACCCGGTCGCCGAGGGACTGATCCGGCGCACGCAGGAGTTGCTGCCGCAGCGTGCGCACATGCAGGTCGCTCCCGAGCAGGCCCGTTTCCTCACCCTGCTGACCCGGCTGCTCGGCGCGCGCGACGCCGTCGAGGTGGGTACCTTCACCGGCCTGTCGGCCCTGTCCATCGCGCGCGGACTGCCCGCCGACGGGCGCCTGCTGTGCTGCGACGTCAGCGCGGAGTACACCGCCGTGGGGCGGGAGTACTGGGCGCAGGCGGGGGTCGCCGACCGGATCGAGGTACGTCTCGGTCCCGCTGCGCAGACGCTGCGTGCGCTGGAGGACGGGCGGCAGTTCGACCTGGCCTTCCTGGACGCCGACAAGACGGGCTATGCCGAGTACTGGGACCTGATCCTTCCGCGGATGCGCCCCGGCGGTGTCGTCCTGGCGGACAACGTGCTGCGGCACGGCCGGGTGCTCGACCCGGTCGACGAGGGCGACCTGGCGATCGTGCACTTCAACGAGCAGGTGCTCGCCGACGACCGCGTGGAGTCGATGATGCTGCCCGTGGCGGACGGGCTCAGCCTGGCGCGCGTACGCTGAACGCAGGGCGCCGGGGTCACCAGATGGCGACCCGGTCCGGTTCGTCGAGCCAGAGCTGGTCACCCGGTTCCAGGGAGAACGCCGTGTAGAACGCCGGCACGTTGCGGACCACGGCGTTGCAGCGGAACTCGGCCGGGGAGTGCGGGTCGAGGGTCAGCCGCCGCACCAGTTCGGTGTCCCGGACCACCGTGCGCCAGGCCCGGGCCCAGGACAGGAAGAAGCGCTGCGGGCCGGTGAATCCGTCCTCGCCGACCGTCTCCGGCGCGGGTGCGCTGCCCTCGGCCAGGTCCCGGGTCGTGGCGAGCCGGTAGGCGGCGTACGCGATCGACAGTCCCCCCAGATCGCCGATGTTCTCGCCGACCGTGAGGGCACCGTTCACCTGGTGTCCGGGGGCCTGGCGCGGTTCCAGCACCGAGTACTGGGCGATCAGGCGTTCGGTGCGCAGGGTGAACTCGGTCCGATCGGCGTCCGTCCACCAGTCCGTCAGGTTGCCGTCGCCGTCGTACCGAGAACCCTGGTCATCGAAGCCGTGCCCGATCTCGTGCCCGATGACGGCACCGATCGCGCCGTAGTTGGTGGCGTCGTCCGCATCGATGTCGAAGAACGGTGGCTGGAGGATCGCTGCCGGGAAGACGATCTCGTTGAGGCCGGGGTTGTAGTAGGCGTTGACCGTCTGCGGGGTCATGAACCACTCGGAGCGGTCCACCGGGCCGCCCAGCTTGCCCAGGTCGCGGTCGAGCTCGAAGGCGGCGATCCGGCGGACGTTGCCGACGAGGTCCTCGCGGTCGACGACCAGGCCGGCGAAGTCCCGCCAGGTGTCGGGATAGCCGATCTTGGGCGTGAACCGGTCGAGCTTGTCCAGGGCACGGGCCTTGGTCTCCGGGCTCATCCAGTCGAGGTTCGTGATGCTGTGCCGGTAGGCCTCGATGAGGTCGGCGACCAGCTCGACCATGCGCGCGCGGGCCTCCGGGGGGAAGTGCCGCTCCACGTAGAGGCGTCCGAGCGCCTCGCCCAGACCGGACTCGACCACGGCCACGCCCCGCTTCCAGCGGACCCGCAACTCCGCGGCGCCGGTCAGCACGGTGCCGGAGAACGCGAACTCCTCGGTGACGAAGTCACTGCTCAGGAAGGCGGCCCGGGCCCGGATCACCCGCCAGATGAGCCACTCGCGCCACTGCTCCAGCCCGATCCGCTCCAGCAGGTCGGCGAGCGCGGACAGGTAGTCGGGTTGGCGTACCACGACCTCGGTCAGGTGCTCGGGCGTGGCGCCGAGCCCCTCGAGCCAGGCCGCCCAGTCCACCGCGGGGGTGAGCTCGCGCAGCTGGTCCCACTCGAGTCGGTTGTACGAGCGCACGGCATCCCGGGCCGTCACTCGGTCCCAGTGCGCGGCGGCGAGGGCCGTCTCGAGCTCCATGACCCGCGACGCCGCTCCCTGCGGGTCCGGGCGCCCGGCCAGCTCCAGCATGCGCGCGACATGTTTGAGGTAGCTCGCCCGGATCTCCGCGAAGGCCTCGCCGCGGTAGTAGGACTCGTCGGGCAGCCCCAGGCCGCCCTGCGAGAGATAGACGAGGTAGCGGTGCGAGGCGGCGGCGTCCGTGTTCACCCAGAACTGGAACGGCCCGCTGATCCCGGTGCGGTGCAGCCTGCCCAGGACACGAAGGAGATCGGCCCGGTCCCGCACGCCCTCCACGAGGTCGAGATCCGCGGTGATCGGGGTCCACCCGGCCCGCTCGACCCGTTCCTCGTCGAGGAAGCTCGCGTAGAGGTCACCGACCTGGCGCGTGGCTTCGGCTTCGTCCGCGAGGCCCGCCCTGGCCGCGGCGTCCTCGAGGATGTCGCGCAGGTTCTGCTCGGCGGTGTCCTGGAGCATGTGGAAGGCGCCGTAGCTGGCCCGGTCCGCCGGGATCTCGACGTCCCGCAGCCATCGGGCGTTGACGTGGCCGAAGAGGTCGTCCTGCGGTCGGATGTCCGCCGAGAGCTGTGTGGTGTCGAACCCCGGTGTCATCGTCGCCTCCTCGGCGGTCCGGCCGCCGGGAACCGAGGGTTCGGTCGCTGACGGTTCGGACGATCGGTTCCTCCCCCGGACAGTACAGGCATGACGGACGCCACCGGGTGAAGTCGTACGGGGCGCTCGGGACCGGCCCAGGGCCAGTCCGGGACCGGGTCGGGCGACGCGCCCGGGCGGGATTCGATGACGCGCCGGGACGCGAGTTCGCGACGCGCCCGGGCCTGAGCGGGACGGGGTCGAGGACGGGTTCGCTCGACCGGAAACGCTTGTACTCTAAGTGTTCGAGGAGTTACCGACAGCCATATGGGCGGGCGTGGGTGAGCGTCAGAAGCCCTGATGGCCGGCGGTCGTGCGTGGACGGCAAGGGAGCTGACGTGACTCGGGCGAAGCAGCATGCCCGCAGGGCGCGCGACCCGGTCGACGGGTTCCGCTGGGCAGGGCAGGCCGAGCGGCTCGTGCTGCTGGGCCTGGGCGTGGCCCTGCTGTGGGCGGGTGCAGTGGGTGCGCTCGCGCTCATGCGCGCGGTGTTGCCCCGGGTCTCCGGGGGAGCCACGGTGCGCATGCCCGACGGGGTGGCGCTGGCGACGTCGGTCTCGGTGACCACATCGGTGCTGGTGGGGGTCTGGGCATGGTGGGTGCACGAGGCCCGGACGCGGCGTCGCGTGTTGGACCTGGCCGGGTTCCGGCGGCGGGAGCGTTCGGCGGCACGGGTGCGGGACACCCAGCGTGAGGCCCTGGCCCTGCAGGAGGACCTGCGCCGGGCCGGTCTGCGGTTGCGGCGGTTGCGGCGGGAGAACGGGGAGTTGCGGGTGCACGGCGACCTGTTGCGCGGACAGGCCGAGGAGATGCGTCGCTGGTGGTCGAGTCTGGAACAGGACCATCAGCGGCTGCTGGGGCGCTACGACCAGTTGACCGAGGAGATGACCAGGGCGCGGGAGTGGCTGGACGGCCAGACCGCCGAGGCCCTGCGCTGGGACGGGCACTACCGGGTGACCCGGTCCCGGATCCGGCGTTCGCTGGACGGCGAACTGGAGTTGCGCGAGGAGATCGTCGGGCAGGAGGAGGCGGACCAGTGATCGGTGCGGTGTGGGTCGTGGGCTCGGTCGTGGCGACGGTCGCCGTCGTGTGCCTGCGGCCCTGGGCGGCCCGGGCCATGGTGCGGGTCGTGGCGACCACGGTGGCCGCCGACCTGGCCGCCGACCTGGAGGAGCGGTACGTGCCGGTCGGTGATCCCCTGGTCGCGGACACGCTGCTTCTCGCGCGGCGGATGCGGGCCGCGCCCGGATGCTTCGCCCGAGGGATGTGGCCCTTCCACCGGACCGGCTGTCGGATCGGCCGGGCGGCCCTGGAGGCCGACTTCGCCCTGCTCGCGGTGGGCTCGCGCCTGGCCGCCCCCGAGCGGGCCCTGCTGGACGGGTACCGCGAGCGGCTGTACCGGGCCATCGAGGAGTTCGCCGTGGCCGGATCTCCGCTGTGGTGGCTGCCGCGGTCCCGGGCTGCTCGTTCGCGCGGATCCGCGGTGCCGGGCGAGGAGTTCTGGGACACCGGTACGCTCCGCTTCCTGGACGAGGGGGACCCGGTACGCGGGGCGAGGCCTCGGGCCGATCGCGACGGGCGTGCGTGGCGGGGCGAGGCCGGACCGCAGGACCGGCGGCGGGAGCTCGCGCTCGTCCTGGGCGAGGGTGGTACCCCGACCTGGGCCGAGGTGCGGGCCGAGGCCGGTGGTGGGCGCCGCGAGGAGCGGGCGGAGGTCCCGGGGGATGCGCTCCCCACCTCGACGGGGCCCGAGAGCGTCACCGAGAGCGGGATCCGGGCCGTCGGGGACGACGCGGCGGACGAGGCGCCGGTCCGGGCCTGGGGGCCCGCGTTCCTGGGTGCCGACCCCACCCCCGAGCCGTCCCCCGCCTGACCGGGATCCGGAGGAGCGGATCCCGGTAGCCGGGGGCGGCGGGGCCGTCGTCGGCGTCCCGTGTGACGTCTGCGACATGAGGGGCAGAGGAATCCCCATCGGACACCGTCCGCCGAAGGTGTCCTACCGATACTCTCGGGGGAACCTGGCAGAAAGGGGACAGCGGTGTCGCAGGGTCCGGCGAACAACTCCTCGCCCGCCGAGCACGGGCCGAGCGCCACGGAGAGCTCCGAGCCCACGATGGCCTGGCAGATCGTGGAGGGCGAGGGCCCCGTGCCGCGCGGTGTCGACCCGACCGTTCCCAACGTCGCGCGGATGTACGACTACTACCTCGGCGGCCGGGACAACTACGCCGCGGACCGCGAGGCCGCCGACAAGGTGCTCTCCCGGTATCCCGAGCTGCGCGAGGTCTGCCGGGTCGGCCGCGAGTTCCTGATCGAGTTGGTCCAGACCCTCGCCGGCGAGGGGGTGCGGCAGTTCCTGGACGTCGGGTCCGGCCTGCCCACCCGGCGCAACGTGCACACCGTGGCCCGTGAGGTGGCGCCGGACGCCCGGGTGGTCTACGCGGACTACGACCGCGTCGTCGTGCGCCACGCCCAGGCACTGCTGCCCGGGGAGCGCGGGCGTACCGCGGTCATCGAGGCGGACCTGCGCGAGCCCGAGGCGATCCTGGGGCACCACAGCACCCAGGAGCTGATCGACTTCAGTCAGCCCACCCTGGTGCTGCTGATCTCGGTGCTCCACTTCATCCAGGAGTCCGAGGACCCCTACGGCGCGGTGCGCCGGCTCATGGCGCCGATGGCCCCTGGCAGCTACCTGGCGATCGTCCACGCGGGCGGCATGAAGCTGCCCGACCGCGCCCACGACGCGGCCATCGAGTACCGGCAGGCCACGGCGCAGATGGCCTTCCGTGATCACGAACAGGTGATGCGCTTCTTCGAGGGCATGGAGTTCCTCGAGCCCGGACTGGTGCCGGTCGGCCAATGGCGCGGCGCCCGGGCGAGCACCCCCGAGCTGGCCGAACTGCTGGCCACCGCGGGTCTGGTCGGAGTGGCCCGCAAGCTCTGAGGCGGTCGCCGTCATCGGGCGACGTCGGTGCGTCGGTTTCGTCCGGGGGCGATCAGCCGTCCTGGGCACGGGCGCAGTGCGCTGGGCGCTCGGGCACGGGCTGGTTGCCCGATCGGGTGGTCGTCGCGGGCAGGCCCCGGCGCCGGCCGGCGGGGCAGTACGATCCGGCTCGGATCCAGGTGATCGCAGGTCGGTTCGAGTGGGGTGGAACAGGGTCATGGGGACGGTGCGGGGATGAGCAAGAAGGCGATGAACTGCCCCTCGTGCGGGGCGTCGCTCGCCCTGGCCGATGTGACCGGCGGCGACGGGCGCTATGCGGTCTGCAGTTACTGTGGCTCCACCGTGCCCCTGACCGGGCCCGGCCAGCAGGGTCCTGGCCGGCCGGGAACCACGGGCCAGCCGGGGACCGCGGGCGCTCCGCACGTGACCTTCGACGGCAGCCACATCACGGTCGACACCCCGAACGGTCGACATCTCACGGTGGACATGCCGGCCCCCGTGTTCACGGTCTCCTCGTCGACCACGACCACCAGGCCGACGTCGACCACGCAGATCCGGGTGCCCACGCCGGGCGCCGGTTCCCGGGCCGTGGGCTGCCTGGTGACGTTGGGCATCCTCGCGGCAGTCATCGGCGTGGTGGTCGCCGCCGTCCCGTGGAACCAGTTGCGCACGACGCTGCACCTGGGTTCGAGCGGCCCGGCGCAGCAGACGAAGGTGTTCGCCGGTGAGGGAACCGGACCGGGGCTGTTGAAGGATCCGGAACGGATCGCGGTGGACCCCAAGGGCAATGTGTGGGTCGCGGACTCCTCCGACGGGCGGATCCAGGAGTTCACCAGCACGGGCACGTACGTGCGCACGCTGAGGGTGCCGGCGGACCCGTCCTCGCGCACCCTGAGCGTGAGCGGGCTCGCGGTCGACGGACGGAACCACCTCTACGTCAGCCGGAACGGGGACGTGCTGGCTCTCACCGCCTCGACCGGGCACCTGTTGTGGTCCCGGAAGGGCTGGGACGAGAACGCCGGGAACTACGAAGCCCTCGCGGTGGACAGCGACGGCGTGCTCTTCGCGCTCAACACGACCGCCAGCGACAACGAGCTCGTGCGGTTCGGGGCCGGCGGGAAGATCGCCAAGCGCTGGGTGGACATCGTCACCAAGGTGAACCCCGACGACGCCGCCATGGACCTGGATCTGACGATCGACGGGCTCGGCGAGATGTACATCGTGAGCAGCTTCGGCAACCAGGTGTACCGGTACCACGCCAACGGGGTCTTCGTGGACCGGTTCGGCAGCGAGGGCAACGACCCCGGCCAGTTCAGCATGCCCGACCGGATCGAGGTGGACGGGCAGAGCCGGTTGTACGTCCCTGACTCCGGGGACATCGACCAGTTCGACCAGACCGGTCGCTATCTCGGGCGGATCGACGTCGACTACACCCAGGGCTCCCCGCGGGACATGGCCTTCGACCGCTCGGGGCACCTCTTCACGGTGACCACGAGCGGCAAGGTCGTCGAGTACGTGCTGAACGCGCCGACGACCCCGTGACCTGCCCGAACTGCGGTGCGACGATCACCGCGCAGGCGATGGCCGCGGTACGGGACGGCCGGGTGGCGTGCTCCTACTGCGGGACGAGCGTGCCGCTGCCGAGCACCGGCCCCATGCCGTCCGCCCCGGACGCAGGAACTCCCACCTGGAGCGTCAGCAGTTCGCCGACGGTCCTGAGCGTCGACGTGAAGACGGCCACCCCCGCGCCCTCCAAGGCACGGGGCCCGGTGGTGTTCGCGTTCCTGGCGTTCTGGATCGGGGCGCTCGTCATTGCGCTGGTGACGTCCGGGGTCCTGGGGCCCCACGGCCACAACACCGCCGGGCAGTCGTCGGCGGACGAGAAGGCCGCAGTGCGTGCGCACCCGGTGCGGACCTTCGCCGGCAAGGGCACCGGATCCGGCCTGGTCAACCAGCCGAGCAAACTTGCGGTCGACCCGGCGGGGGATGTCTGGGTCGCCGATTACCACGACGGGCGCATCCAGGAGTTCAGCCCGGCCGGGCAGTACCTGCGCGCGCTGCACGTGCCCGGGCACACCGCGGGTGAGGCACCCGTCATCACCGGGCTCGCCGTGGACGGGCGTGGCCACGTCTACGTCACCCGGGACGGTGACGTGGTCTCTCTGGACGCCCGCACCGGGCACGTCCTGTGGACCGACTCCGGTTGGGACAACGACGACGGGGAGTTCGGACCAATTGCCGTGACCTCGACCGGGGTGCTGTACGCGATCGCCAAGGGTGGGGACGGGCTGGTGCGGTTCGGTCCGGGGGGACACGTGGCGCGGCGCTGGCCCGACCTGATCGACAAGGTGGACCGGGACTCGGGCTGGGGCGCGGAGAACCTCGCGATCAACTCCGCCGGAGACCTCTACCTCCTGACCGACGACAGCCAGATCTACCGCTACCGCCTGGACGGCACCTTCGTGGACCGGTTCGGCAGTGGTGAATCCGGACCCGGAGAGATCGACGACGCGGAGCGCGCGCTCGTCGCGGACCCCCACGGACGCGTCTACGTGCCACTGGACGGGGACGGCGTCATCGAGCGTTTCGACCCGTCAGGGCGCTACGAGGGCAACACCAGTGCGAAGTGCGGTGCATTCATCGCCCAGGCCCTCGGCCTGGACTCCTCCGGCAATCTCTTCACGATGGACACGGACGGCCTGATCGTCGAGTGCCAGGTCCCGGACGCCGGGGGGCGCTGACCCGCACGGCGTCGGCGTCGGCGTGCTCGTGCGGTCGACCGATCTTCTGGGGGACAGGACACGTGGTGCCGGTCTCCGGTCGCGTGGGTACCGGCCCTCGGGCAGACGGTGCTCGCGGGGCACGACGGGGGAGACGGGGCTGCCGCGGAGGTGATCGAGCGCGCGGCCGCTCAAGCGGCCCGGGCCGGACACCGACGTTCGGTTGTGGCGAAGCGTCCCGACGAGGTCCCGCCCCGCGTCCCGGTGCGGGGGCGCTATCGCCAGTCGCGCTGGGCGGCCACCGAGGTGAGCTTCGGCCCGGTGGGCCGGATCGTGGTGAGCATGGCGATGTTCCTGCCCACGGCCTGGATCTCGACCCTCGGACTGGTGCCCGCACTGGTGTCGGCCCCTGTCTACCTCGGTGTGGCGGTCCCCTGGGCTCTGCGGGACATCTGGCGGCCCGTCCGCGTGCCCGAGGTGGCGGGGGACCCCCCGGCCGAGTCCGGTGCCAGCACGGGGTCCGGGTCCGGGACGGCGATCGAGCGGGGGACAGAGAGCGTCTGGACCGAGCCCTCGGCGGGACGTCCGCTCTGGCACGTGGCGCCGGATCCGGTGAACCGCCCGCAGGACGCTCCCGCGGAGGAGGGGGAGCAGATCGTGCCCGTCTGGGCCGGTGCCGTCGCCGGTACCGTGTCCGAGCACTGGCTCGGCCTGGCATCCGGTCCCCTGCCGCTGGTGGAGCACAGAGCACCGCCGCCCGTGGGGCCCGGGGCCCGGCCCCCCGTGGAGCGCAGGGCCTCCCCACTCGTTCCGGCGCCCCGGTCCTCGCCCGAATCGGGCCAGGTCGTTCCGGACGGGTCGCCGGGCGCCCTGGACGAGTCGAGCGGGACCGTGTCCTCCGTGGAGTCCGAGGCCGAACCGTGGAGTTCGGCCGTCGAGGAACTGGACCCCGAGTCCTCGATCACGTTCCGGAAGGCGCCCAGCCGCTGGTGACTGCAGCCGCGTGTCAGAACAGCACAGCCGCCGGCCAGTGACGCCGGGAACCGCCGGACCTCAGGGCTTCTTCGGACCCGGTGGGTCCACCGTCGCCACCGCTGCCGCCGCCACCGGCTCCTCGCGCTCCGTGACGAAGTGCACCCCGGCGTAGACGTCCCGTCCGACGAAGATCGGGTTGCAACCCGCCTGCGGCCAGAGCACGGGCAGCCAGCGGCCGTCGTCCAGCCTGGCCCAGATCGGTGACGACGTCGTGGTGAGCAGTGTGCAGACGGTCCCTGGCGGGATCGGTCGGTCGGGGGTCTTCAGGATGGCGACCAGTCCGGCCAGACCCTCGGTCGCTCGTTCCTGGACGGCGACCCGCCACAGTTCCCCGTTCCGGTTCTCGAACTTCACGCCACAGCGCAGTACCTCGGTCACCCGGGCGTCGGCCGGCAGCCGCTGCCACCTGATCGCCGGGCCGGACAGGGTCGCTGCCTGGGCGCGGCAGCGCGGATCGAGCGGGGGCGTGGGTCGTGGCGAGGACACGAATGCCTGTGCAGGCCGCTGCGGGGCGGTGGTGTCCAGCTGCTGCCAGCTCAGCCATCCGGCCGGTACGGCCAGGACGAGCGCGGTGGCGGTCACGAGCAGGGTGCGGCGGTGGCGGCGCCGGACACCGGCCCGGGCCCGACCGGCCAGGTCGAGACCGGTTCCGGGGAAGGCATCGGCGTCCTCGGCCAAGGTCTCGCGCAGCGCCGCCTCGACGTCGGGGCTCGGGCCGGCGGACGGCATCGGGATCATCGTGGGCTCAGCTCTCTGTGCGGTGGGCGGCGAGCGGGCGCAGGGCACCGAGGCTGCGGGAGACGATGGAGCGCACGGTGACCGGGGCGACCCCGACGAAGGCGGCGATGGCCTCGTCATCCAGGTCGAGGTAGTAGCGCAGGATCAGCACGGCCCGGGAGCGGGCCGGCAGATGTGCCAGCAGGCGCCGGATCTCGTCCCGGTCGATCACGCCGGCCATTCCGTCGCCCGTGGCAGCGGTGCCGGACGGTTCAGCGGTCACCACCTCGGTGCTGGCCCGGCGCCGCCGGCTCTGCAAGAACCGGTTCGTGATCATTCGCTGCAGATAGCGCTCGGGGTGTTCGGCTCGGGTCACTTTCCGCCAGTGGACCAGGGCGTCCTGGAGGGCGGTCTGGGTCAGGTCCTCGGCGGTGTGCCGGTCCCCGCTGAGCAGGTAGGCGAAGCGCAACAGCGCCGGGCCGCGGGCCCGCACGTACTCGTCGAAGTCCATCCGACCCCTCTCCCTCCCTCTGCAGTTCAGGATGCGGTGGGGACCTCGAAACGTGGCAGCGTTCCCCGGTCAGAACAGCACGGCCGCCGTCCGCTCCAGCGCGAGCAGGTGTTCCTTGCGGTCCAGCCCGCCGCCGTAGCCGGTGAGCCGCCCGCTCGCCCCGATCACCCGGTGGCAGGGCACCACGACGGCGACCGGATTGCGTCCGTTGGCGAGCCCCACCGCCCTCGCCGCGGTGGGCTGGCCCACCCGGTGGGCGACCCAACCGTACGAGACGGTCTCGCCGTAGGGGATCTCCTGCAGCGCCTGCCACACCTGGCGCTGGAAGGTCGTGCCGTCCAGCCGCAGCGGCAGATCGAAGCGGGTGAGCCGGTGCTCGAAGTAGGCCGTCAGCTGCGCGCGGGCCTCGGCGAGCACGGCCCGGTCGGCGGAGGTCCCCGCATCGGGATCACCATCGGTGGGGGTGCTCGCCCCGTCCACGGGGCCGTCCGGCGGGCTCGCCCCGCCCATGGGGTCGTCGGGGACGGCGCGTGCCCCTCCGGAATTGTTGCCCCAGTCCGGGAAGCGCAGGCCGACCAGGAAGCCGTCCTCGGCGCGCAGGGTGAGTGGTCCGACGGGGCTGTCCAGGACCAGGGTCGCGGGCGCGGGACGCCCGAGCTGCAGAGTCATCGTGAGGCCTCCGGGGAGGTGACGGAACAGAGGAAACCCGCGGGTGACGTCGCAGGTGAGGGTGTCGATGAGGGTGACGGTGACGGCATTGATGACGGCACCGGTGACAGTGCCGGGGACGGTGAGCGTGACAGGGGGAGTCCTACGTCCTGGTCCGGGATACGGGTGGCGGCGTGCGCCTCGCTCGCCCACAGGTACTGGACGGCGTAGGCCCGCCACGGGCGCCAGCCCTCGGCACGGCGCTCGAGGAGGCGCGGGGTCTCCGGCAGGCCGAGGGCGGCGGCCGCGCGGCGTACTCCCAGGTCCCCGGGCAGGAAGGCGTCCGGGTCGCCGAGCGCGCGCATGGCGATCGACTCGATCGTCCAGGGGCCCAGACCGGGCAGGGTGGCGAGCTGTCGTCGGGCCTCGTCGCGGTCGCAGCCGGCACTGAGGTCGACCACGTCCTCGGCGAACGCCGTGACGAGTCCGAGCACCGCGCGGCGGCGGGCCTCGGGGAGTGCGAGCTGCGCCGGATCGAGGCCGGCCAGGACGGCGGGTTCGGGGAAGAGGTGGGTGAGGCCTCCCTCGGAGTCGGTGAGCGGTTCCCCGTGCGACTGCACGAGCCGGGCGGCGTGGGTCCGGGCGGCGGCGGTGGAGACCTGCTGGCCGAGTACCGCGCGCAGGGCGAACTCGCGGGCGTCCACGGTGCGGGGTACCCGCCGTCCGGGGGCCCGGGCGACCAGGGTCGCGAGCACAGGATCCCCGCCCAGATCCCGGGCCACCGCCTGCGGATCGGCGTCGAGGTCGAGCAGCCGGCGGCAGCGGGTGATCGCCGTGCCCAGGTCACGCAGGTCCTGCAGGTGCAGTCGGCAGCCGATCTGCTCGGCCCCCGGGGTGAGGGCGACGACTCCTGGGCCGTGGGGGAGCCGCAGCGTGCGCCGGTAGCTGCCGTCCCGCCACTCCTCGACCCCGGGCACCGCCGTGGCGATCAGGTGCCCGAAGAGGTTGTCCGGGCACAGCGGTGCCCGGAAGGGCAGCCGCAGCTGCACCGCGCCGGGCAGGGCGGGGGCCGCCCTGCCGTGGGCCTGCGTCCGCAGCGCGGTGGGGGTGGCGGCGAAGACGGCGCGGACGGTGTCGTTGAACTGGCGCAGGCTGGCGAACCCGGCGGCCAGAGCGACGTCGGCGACGGGCAGATCGGTGGTCTCCAGCAGCAGCCGGGCGGTCTGGGCGCGGTGCGCGCGCGCCAGTGCGAGCGGGCCGGCGCCGAGTTCGACGGACAGGTGGCGTTCGAGTTGGCGCACGCTGTAGCCGAGGCGGCCTGCCAGTCCGGGCACGCCGTCCCGGTCCACGACTCCGTCGGCGATGAGGCGCATCGCCCGGGCCACGACGTCCGAGCGGTGGTCCCACTCGGGGGAGCCGGGGGCGGCGTCCGGGCGGCACCGCTTGCACGCACGGAACCCGGCGGCCTGCGCCGCGGCAGGTCCGGGGAAGAAACGGATGTTCTCGGGTCGCGCGGTCAGCGCCGGGCAGCTCGCGCGGCAGTAGATGCCGGTCGTGACGACGCCGGTGACGAACCACCCGTCGAACCGGGCGTCCCGGGAGGCCACGGCCCGCAGCCATTGCTCGGGTGCGAAGGACACTCCAGCATCATGTCGCGGGTGGCTCGGGCCCGCTGGCGGGAAAACGACATGGCGCCCCGGCGGTTCACGGCCCGGCACCTCGATGGAAGAACCACCCGGCACCTCGGTGAGCGAACCACCTGGCACGCCGTCGGGAGAACGAACCGGTGTCCTTGCCGCACCTCCGCTGGGGGCCTGTCGGTGCGGGCCCCCAGCGGCGCGGGGTCTCAGCGGGCGTTGATCTCGTCGCGCCAGGCGAGCCAGTCCTTGACCGGGGACAGGTCGTAGTCCGGGCCGTCCATGCCGATGGTGACGAGCGTGGTCCCGGCGGCGAGCAGAGCGTCGCCCACCTGCTCGGGGCTGCCCCCGGCCCCGGCGGAACGCTCGATGAGGGCGGGGTCACGGCCCTCGGTCCGCGCCCAGTCGTCGAGGATCTGGTGCTTGCGCGCGAGCTCGTCCGGTGCCCCGAAGCCGTGCCAGATGTCGGCGTGCCGCGCGGTGTAGCGCAGGGTGCGCTTCTCGCCGCCACCGCCGATGAGGATCGGGATCTTCCGGGTCGGTGCCGGGTTGAGCCGGGCCCACCGGGACTCGATCCTCGGCAGCGCCTGCTCCAGGTCGGTGAGGCGGCTCCCGGCGGTGCCGAAGTCGTAGCCGTACTCGGTGTAGTCGCGCTCGAACCAGCCGGCCCCGATGCCCAGGATCAGCCGGCCGCCACTGATGTGGTCGACGGTGCGGGCCATGTCCGCGAGCAGTTCGGGGTTGCGGTAGCTGTTGCAGGTGACCAGGGCACCGATCTCGACCCGGGAGGTCGCCTCCGCCCAGGCGCCGAGCATCGTCCAGCACTCGAAGTGCTGACCGTCGGGCTCGCCGAAGAGCGGGAAGAAGTGATCCCAGTTGAAGACGACGTCCACCCCGGCCTCCTCGGCGGCGGCCACCGCACGGCGGATGGCGGGGTAGTCGGCGTGCTGGGGCTGGATCTGGACACCGATCCGGATCGGGTGGGACACACGCTCTCCTTGCGCTCGTGGGTGGTGCCCTTGCCGGGCGGTGGGACGGGCCGGCGAGTTCGGTCGGTCGACGGGCCTAGACCGGGACGACCTGCCCCTTTCCGACGACCGTGATGCCGCTCTCGGTCACCGTGAAGCCACGGTTGCGGTCTTCCTGGGGATCCATGCCGATCCGGGCGCCCTCGGGCACGATGACATTCTTGTCCAGGATCGCGCGGCGCACCACGGCGTGCCGCCCGACGTCCACGTTGTCCATGAGCACGCTGTCACTGACGGTCGCCCACGAGTGCACCTGGGCGTTGGGGGACAGCACCGAGTTCTCCACGAGCGCCCCGGAGACCACGCAACCGGGCGAGACGATCGAGTTCACCGCGTGCCCGATCCGACCGTGCCAGCCGTGCACGAACTTCGCCGGCGGCCACGGGCCCAGGTGGGTGTACATCGGCCACTCGTAGTTGTACAGGTTGAACACGGGGTGCACCGAGACGAGGTCGATCTGCGCCTCGAAGTAGGCGTCCAGGGTCCCCACGTCGCGCCAGTAGTCGCGGTCGCGGTCGGTGGAGCCGGGCACCTCGTTGTCGCGGAAGTCGTAGACCGCGGCCTCCCCGCGGGCCACGAAGTCGGGGACGATGTCGCCGCCCATGTCGTGGCGGGAGTCCGGCCGGTCGGCGTCCCGGGTCACGGCATCGATGAGGGCGTCCGCGTCGAAGACGTAGTTGCCCATGGAGGCGAGCACCTGGTCGGGCGCGTCGGCTAGGCCGAGGGGATGGGTGGGCTTCTCCAGGAACTGGGAGATCCGGGCCTTGTCGTGGGTCTCGGTCTGGATCACCCCGAACTGGTCGGCCAGGGAGATCGGCTGGCGGATGGCCGCGACGGTGCAGGGGGCGCCCGAGTCGACGTGCGCGCGCACCATCTGGCCGAAGTCCATCCGGTAGACGTGGTCGGCGCCCACGACCACGACGATGTCCGGTCGCTCGTCCCGCAACAGGTTCAGGCTCTGGAAGATCGCGTCCGCACTACCCAGGTACCAGCGCTTACCGACCCGCTGCTGTGCGGGCACCGGCGCGATGTAGTTGCCCAGGAGCGTGGACATGCGCCACCCGGCCGAGATGTGCCGGTCCAGGCTGTGCGACTTGTACTGCGTGAGCACGATGATCCGCAGGTAGCGGGCGTTCACCAGGTTGCTCAGCGCGAAGTCGACGAGCCGGTACACGCCTCCGTACGGAACGGCTGGTTTCGCCCGGTCCGCGGTCAGTGGCATGAGTCGCTTGCCCTCGCCCCCCGCGAGGACGATGGCCATCACCTTGGAACTGCCCATGGCACCG
>CAZOWW010000102.1:0-2882 GCA_964583765.1 uncultured Kineosporiaceae bacterium | reverse complement strand
GGTGCCCGGGGCCCGCACTACGGTGACACGTGTGCGCATCGACATCCTGACCCGGGAGTACCCCCCGCACGTCTACGGCGGCGCCGGGGTGCATGTGGAGTACCTGGCGGACGTGCTCCGCCCGCACGCGGACGTGCGGGTGCGGGCCTTCGGCGACCTGCCCGAGAGGGCGGGGGTCCGTGGCTACCCGGACCCCGACTTCCTCGCCGGGCAGAACGCGGCCCTGCGCACCCTCGGGGTGAACCTGGCCATGGTCGCGGACTGCGCGGGCGCCGACGTCGTGCACTCCCACACCTGGTACGCCAACTTCGCAGGTCACCTGGCCGGGATGCTCCACGGGACGCCCCACGTGCTGACCGCGCACAGCCTGGAGCCGCTGCGCCCGTGGAAGGCCGAGCAGCTGGGCGGCGGCTACGTCGTCTCCTCCTGGGTGGAGGCCCAGGCCTACGCCGGGGCCGCCGCGGTGATCGCGGTGAGTGCCGGGATGCGTGCGGACATCCTGCGCTGCTATCCGGACGTGGACCCCGCGAAGGTCCACGTGGTGCACAACGGGATCGACCTGGCCGAGTGGACCCCGCGTGAGGACCCGGCCGCGGTGCGGGCCCTGGGCATCGACCCGGACCGGCCGAGCGTGGTCTTCGTGGGCAGGATCACACGTCAGAAGGGCCTGCCGTACCTGTTGCGTGCGGCCGAGCGGCTGCCGGCGGGCGTGCAGCTCGTGCTCTGCGCCGGCGCCCCGGACACCCCGGAGATCGCCGCCGAGGTGAGCGAACTCGTCGCAGGGCTGGACCGGCGCCGGGGCGGGGTGGTCTGGATCGAGCGGATGCTGCCGCGGGAGCAGCTCCGGGCGGTGCTCACGGCCGCCACGGTCTTCGTCTGCCCCTCGGTCTACGAGCCGCTGGGCATCGTCAACCTCGAGGCCATGGCCTGCGAGGCCGCGGTCGTCGGCAGTGCCACCGGCGGGATCCCCGAGGTGGTCCAGGACGGCGTCACCGGGCGCCTGGTGCCCCTGACCCAGGTGCAGGACGGCACCGGCACACCCCTGGAGCCCGAGGTCTTCGTCGCCGATCTGGCCGCGGCCCTGACCGCGGTGGTCGGCGACCCGGACCGGGCCCAGGCCATGGGCAAGGCGGGGCGGGTCCGGGCCGAACAGCACTTCTCCTGGGCGGCCATTGCCGAGCGCACCCTCGACGTCTACCGGGAGGCCCTGTCCTGATCCGTCCGGAGGCGGGGCCGTGACGCGCTCGGGCCGGAGCCGTCGCGGGCCGCACCGTCCACCGTCGTCGCGGCCGCGCTGAGGGCGGTGGCGACCGCGGCCCGGCAGACGGAGTCGAGGTCGCGCAGCAGTTCCCGGCGACGGCGGGTGCCGTGTCCGTCCACGGCACCACCGTCGTCCTCGGCGGCGAGCGCCACGAGGGCGCGTAGACGCAGGGCCTGGGTGATCAGGCGCACCACGGGCCCGGGCAGGCCGGGTGGCAGGGCCCAGCGAGGCAGTTGGCCGGAGCGCAGGTCCGCGAGGCGCTCGGCGGCCTCGGGCCGCCACCGGGCCACGTCGAGGGCGGCCAGCTCCGCGGCGGCCTCGCGGAGCGCCAGGGCGACCTGCTCCTCGGCCTCGCCGAGATCGGCGAACCGGGGCACCCGGTGCTCCCCGACCGGGTGCACGGACCAGCAGACCAGGGCGCCGGGTTCGAGCGCGGAACCGAACCGGGTGATCTCGGGCACGAGCCCCCAGCCGAACGGGGCGCCGGGCCCGGCCACCGCCGCGGACGACGGTCCCCCGGGGAAGGGCCCCGGACGGTGCGCCACCACGGCTTCGCCGGCCTCGAGTGCGGCGGCGTTGAAGGATGCCGGCCCGGGCAGTCCTGCGACGTCCCCGGGCACCGGAAGGACCAGTCGGAAATGGGTGAAACCATCCGCGCGCAAGGCCCCGAGCAGCGTGCCCAGATCGTTCGCGGGTGTCTGGAACGTTCCGGCCGGAGATCCCTGAGCCGCTCCGGACCGGGATTCGGGCAGTTCGGACGGTCCCTCGGGTGCCAGGGCGACGGTGTGCGGCTCGTCGGTGCCGGTCACCGCGGTGATCAGGGCCGGCGGGATCGGCGCGCCGGCACCGACCTGGGCGGCCCAGGCGACCAGGCGTGCGGAGCGGGGCAGGTCGAGCACGAGAACCAGGGTAGGTCGCCGCTCATGCCCACCTGTGCCCTAGGGTCGTTCTCATGGGCGACGTGCTCGACCTCGTCGGGGTCACCGTGGTGCGCGAAGACCGGACGCTTCTCGATGAGGTGACCTGGACCGTTCGCGAGGGCGAACGTTGGGTGGTGCTCGGGCCCAACGGTGCCGGCAAGACGACGCTGCTGCAGATCGCCGGCGCGCGCCTGCACCCCACCCGGGGCATCGTGCGGATCCTGGACGAGCAACTGGGCGCCGTCGACGTCTTCGACCTGCGGCCGCGGATCGGGCTCTCCAGCGCCGCGTTCGCGGAGAGCCTGCCTGCCCAGGAGAAGGTCGCGGACGTCGTCCTCACCGCGGCCTACGCCGTGGCCGGTCGGTGGCGCGAGTCCTACGATGAGCTCGATCACCGGCGCTCGCGGGACCTGCTGAGCGCCTTCGGCGTGGACCACCTGTCCGACCGGACCTTCGGCACCCTCAGCGAGGGGGAGCGCAAGCGGGTGCAGCTGGCCCGGTCGCTGATGACCGACCCGGAGCTGGTGCTCCTGGACGAGCCCGCGGCCGGGCTGGACCTCGGCGGCCGGGAGACCCTCGTGCGGGATCTGGCCGAACTCGCGGGTGACAAGCGCTCACCGGTGCTCGTCCTGGTCACCCATCACGTCGAGGAGGTCCCGCCCGGGTTCACGCACGCCCTGCTGCTACGGGCCGGACGCGTG
>CAZOWW010000101.1:0-22139 GCA_964583765.1 uncultured Kineosporiaceae bacterium | reverse complement strand
CCAACCCCGATGGCCCTCACCGCTCAATCCCACGTGCGAAGGACGGGGCTAGAGCGTTCTGGGTGGCCTCGGGTCCGGGGACGCTGTGTCTCATCGGTCGCCCCCGGGGTGAGGTCCGTCGAATAGGACTCGGAGTTCGGACGCGGTGATGTCGGCGGAGGAGTGGGGGACGAGTGTGGGCCCGGCGGCCGCAACCAGGGCCGACGGCCGCCCAGGCGCCGCTCGGACGATCGCGTCGACGTCGTCGAGTGATCCGAAGATCAGTTGGGCGATGTGTTGGGCGAGGTGGGGGACGACGGCGTTGCCGAGTGCTCGGATGCGGGCAGCGTCCAGTCCTGGGGGAATCCCATGAGCCATTCGACGGCTTCGGGCGTGGGTCTCCACGACCGTGAGGTGGTCCGGATCAGTCCACGGACCCGGGTCTCGGTCGCGGCCCGGTAGCGTCCTCCGCGGCCCAGTCCCCAGCCTCGTCGGCCCAGGGCTGCGGTGGGGGTGGGCCACCAGGAACAGGCGTTCACGTGTATGTGGGGCGCCCATGGTGCACGCGGACAGCACGCTCCAGTGCGCATCGAACCCGAGCTCGGCCAGGTCACCGAGCAGCCAGCCGAAGGCGTCTCGATCGTCAAGGAGAGCTGGGACGTTCTCCACGAGGACGTGACCGGGTCGTAGTGCGCGAATGACGTCGAGCATCCAGGGCCAGCCCCAGCGTTCATCCGCGAGGCCACGCCGGCGGCCCGCGCGGGAGAACGGCTGGCAGGGGAACCCTCCGGCGACCACGTGAACAGCAGGCCTTGGTGTGCTGGTCCACCAGGTGGGGGTGGTGCGGACGTCGTCATGGCGGGGTACCTCCGGCCAGTGCCGGGCCAGCACGGCCCGTGCGAACGGGTCGATCTCGACCTGACCCACGATCCGCATCCCGGCGCGTTCCAGACCCAGGTCCAGCCCACCGATCCCCGCGAACAGCGACAACACGTTCAGCGCCACCGGCCCTCTCATCGGTCGCCTTCGGGCTGCGGCCTGTCGAACAGAACCTGGAGCTCGTCGGCGCTGATCTCCCCGGCGCCGCTGTTCGCGGGCAGGGGCGCGGGCTTCCACCGGCGGCGTTCGGTGACCTTTGGGGCGTACCCGACCACCGTCGGGAGACCCCGGCGCAGGAGGAGGACCTGCCCCTCGGTCAGTGCCCGGATGCGGGCGGCGGACATGACCGGGACCCACCGGTGGGACTCCAGCGGGTGATCCACGCCCTCGCCCAGGACCTTCACGCGGTGCTCGCCGGTGAGTAGGGAGATGTCCTTGAGGTCCTCGGCGGCCACGGACCCGCCGAAGACCAGGAACGCGGCGACGTTGGCGAGGATCGTGCCGGCCCCGTCCTTGCCCCAGCGCTGACGCAACTGGGCCAGGGACTGCACGGAGATGTGGATGGTCACCCCGCGCCCGCCCATGTCGGCGGTCCACTTGTCCAAGGGGACCGGGCACACCAGGGCCGCTTCGTCGAGCAGGAACGTGGCCGGCGGGTCGAGGCGGCCGCCGGGCTTGGTGGCAGCCAGGGTGCGGGCGGCGTGGGCGATCTCGGCGACCAGGGCGGCGATCAGCGGGGAGAGGCTGGTCGCGGACTCGTGGCCGATCAGGTGCAGGGTCCCGGTGGACGTCAGCAGATCGGTGATGTTCAGCAGGTACGGGTCGTCAGCCGGGGCGTCGCCCAGGGTCCGAGCCAGGTCGTCGGAGACCCAGGCCAGGGGTGCGGCCATGGTCGCGGTGATGGACGTGCGGGTCCGGTCGTTGGTGGACCAGTGCAGGCGCATCGCGGCGATCCGGTCGCGTGCGCCGTCCCCGCCGTCCAGCAGAGCGTCGGTGACCTGGGCGTGGACCTCGGGCGTGTTGTCGGTGGCCCACCGGACCACCTCCCGCATGCCCCGCCCGGACAGGGCCGCGGCGTGCAGCAGGATCCCCAGGACGCGACGGGCCTGGGTGTCCCACCGCTCGGCGTCCCCGTGGGATTCGGGGATCAGATCCCCCGCGCGCCGCTGGGCGGTGGCGTAGTCGCCGCACCCGTCCAGGACCCGCCAGCGCACCGTCGAGCCGATCGTGCCCAGGCCAGCAGGATTGAACACGTGCACCTCGCCCCGGGACGCCCGGACGGTCTGGACCATCTCGGCCAGGTCGAGGCGCGTGCTCGTGGTGATCAAGGCGCCGGGGGCGTCCAGGCCGTGGCAGGCCAGCGAGAGGGTCTTGCCGGTGCGGGGGCCACCGATCCGCCCCGTCGCGTCCTCAGACGAGGTCCACACGCGCTGGCCCCACAGCCCCCACCCGATCCGGGTGACCAACACCCCCAACTGGGTCGGGCGAATGCGGTGCCGCGCCCACCACGACCCCTGGGCCAGGGACGGTCGCAGGATCCGGGCCTTGAGTCGCAGGGCCTTCGCGGAGGCGACCTCGGCGATGTCCAGACGGGTCGCGACACCGCCGTGACGCTGGTCGAGCTCCTCCCGACGCCGGATCAAGACCTGGGTGGACTGGGGGAGCGCCACATGCCGCGCCCACCACCACACCGTGACCAGGACGAACGTGGTGGCCGTGGCGGGGGTGATCACGGTCTGGGCGGTGTCCCACCCGGCGGCCGAGAGGGCGACTCCCAGGAGGCTACCGGCCAAGGCCGCGGCGGCTCCCCTGACAGGCAGTGCGATGGGGGTGCCGTGGCCGATCAGCAACATCTCGGCCAGTGCCCGCCGGGCTGCCCACCACCCGACCATCCCCAGCATGAGCGCCAGGACCTCCACCACCACGGCCGCCGCCAGGTGGTGCGCGCCGATCGCGGCGACCCCGACCCCCAACACGCTCGACCCGCTCGCAAGGATCGCGAGGCCGGCCGGGAACCGGTGTGCCATGCGTGCCGCGCCGAAGAGGTGCGCGCGGGCTCTACCGTTGCTCACGAGGAACTCCTGTCTCATCCACAGTGACCGAGTGGTTTCTCACCGGTCCCCGCCCGGCCGCAATCCGGGCGGGGACCACCCCCAACGAACTGACCGCCACCCCGGCCGACGTACGTGACGTCGACCGCGCGACGGGTCCACGTGCTCGCGTCGCCGTTGCTCGCACGGGTGCGCTGGGTGCTCGTCTTACTTCTCCGGGCTCTCCCGCCGGAGTGGTCGGCGAAGGCGTCGCGGCGGGGTTCATGCGCCCCACCCCTGTTCGTCCACGTCGAAGTCCTCCAGCGCGACTGATGCCCCCCGGAAGCCGGCTGCCGGGGAGGCGTGAACCCGGTCAGCGCCGGACACCCACACCCGCCCGGCGTGCACCGGGAACGGCGCGCGACCCGACGGGGCCGCGTCGGCGATCTCCTCCCGGGCCGGCTCACTCACCTCCTGACGGCACTGGTCTGCGGCCGCCGCGCGAGCAACCGCCACATGCTGAGCCGCCTCCGCCGACAGACTCGGATCCGCGGCAGCCATTGCCTCGAACACCGCCGCCCGCCGCTCCAACCACGCCGCCCGCTCGGACGCGGACGAGGTCACCGAGGGGCGCGAGTCGGCCAGGGCGCGGATCTGCGCCGCGATCGCATGCTGGACAACCTGCGCCCGGGTCACCGCCCCCGCCGCCTCACCGTGATCGCTCCGCACACCGGACAGCACGACCCGCGAGAGAAGCCGCCGTGGTGTCCCAGTGGGCCGGTGTGCCGGCACGTCACATGCGCGGGGACCGGGCGGCGTGGAGCTGCACGGCACATCACGGCGCCGTCTCGGTCGCGTCGGTGTGCGACCTGTCGGTCTGCTGCCCGGGCCGGCGCTTCGGCCTCGGCACGGGAGCCCGATCGTTCATGAGGTTCATGGCTCAGTCCTTCCGCGTGGTGCTCGGCTGATCCGGCGCTCGCGGGTTCCGTCCGCACCGAGATCACATTCGGGATTGTGTCGTCGATGGAAGCGTACCGGAACGTACTACACGAACGTACTAGTACAGACTGAACCCCGACGGAGACGGGGTCAAGAACCTTGGGCGTTCTAGTACGGCCCGGGTACCCTTCGGAGGTGGTGCAAACCGATGCCTCCCGGCCGTCAGCGCGGCAGATCGCCGACCAGATCAGCGGCGATATCGCCGCAGGTCGCCTGGCCGTTGGGGACCGAGTCCCCTCCGTGAGGCAGCTCGCTGCCACCCATCGGGTCGCGGGGACGACCGCACATGCGGCCCTGCGGCTCCTCACCACCGAAGGCGCTGTGGTCGCGGTGCCGGGGCGCGGTGCGTTCGTGGCCGACCCCGCCTCTGCGAACGGCCATCCTCGGGAGACGAGCGCCGCGCGGATCGGTGCGCTGGAAGCGCGGGTCGCCGCGCTGGAGGCACGACTGGCCGCGTGCGAAGACCGGGGGCGGTGACTGGGAAGCATGGTGACGAGTAGGAACCATCGGGACCCCCCGAACCAGGCGATGCCCGCAAACCGCACATCCGTTCCCGAAACCCGCACATCGTCGCGCCTGGTGACCGCTCCCGCCGCGATCCACTTCGGCGAGATGCTTCGCTCGGCACGAGCCCGGGTAGGCCTCACCCAGGACCAGTTCGGCCAGCTGATCGGGTACTCACGGACCGCCGTGAGCCGGCTCGAGTCCAGCCCTGACCCGCGGTTGACACCACGAGCCCTGCGGTGCATCAGTGAAGTACTGAACACTCCAACGGCCGCCCTGCTGGGGGAGACCGGCAACGAGGAGGACGCCGTGAAGCGCCGTCACTTCATCCAGGCCGCCACCGGGGTCGCGCTGAGCATGGCGAACGCCACGATGGACCCGGGCCGGGTCGGCACCAGCGATGTCGAGGAGATCGAGCGCGGTATCGAGAACCTCCGGGCGCTGGACCAGCGCAACGGCGGCGACCGGCTCGGCTTGTTCGCTGAGCGACTCGTCAGCGACGCGGAACGCCTGCTCAGCGGTAGTTACGGCCCGGCAATGGCGACCCGGCTCCACGGTGTGCTGGGGGAGGCGTGCGTCCTGGGTGGCTGGTTGGCGCAGGACTCGGGCCACCCCGAGCGCGCCATTCGCCTGTACTCCGAGGTCATGGCGGCCGCGCCCATGGCCGAGGACCCGCTGTTGACCGCACACGCCTGCGCCAACCTGTCCCTGCTGACGGTGGAGGCCGGCCAGCCGTCGCGGGCGGTCAAGTGCGCCCAGGCGGGGCAGGTCGCCGCCCTCGAAGGGCGAGGGGGACCGCGGCTGCGGGCACTCCTGCTGGCCAGGGAGGCGACCGGGCACGCGCAGCTGGGCGACGTCGCAGCCACCGAGGACACGATGCGTCGGGCACTGCTGGCATTCGACTCGGTCCACGGCCATGACCCGGCGTGGACTGCGTTCCTGTCCGACGTCGAACTCGCCGGCATCCTGGGTGACGCCTACACCAGGTTGGGGCAGCACAGCCCGGCGCTACGTCAGCTGGAGCAGGCTGCAGCGATGCCTGGACGCCCTCGCAACGCTGCTTCCTGGCGTCTGGTCCTGGCCTACGGGCACGCCGCTGCTGGTGATCCGGCTCAGGCTGCGGCGCTGGGGTTGGAGGCTCTGCCGCACGTTCTGGATCTGTCCTCGGCTCGGGTTCGGGGCCGGGTCCTGACCTTGAGCGCGATGCTGGCACCGCATTCCCGGATCCGCGAGGTCTCGGACTTCCGTGACCACGCCCGTGCGGCCGGTTTGGCCGCATGAACCGGGGCACTCCGATCGGCGGCCTGACGCTCGTGCACCAGGACGGCGCTCAGGCCCTTGCTGTGGCTCACGAGCTGGGCGGCCTGTACGCCGAGGTATACCGCGGTACGCCGCAGGAGACTGATCCGTTCTACTCGGCCGCACGGTTCGCCGAGCGACTCCCCGGCTACGCGCGCGCACCGGGTTTTCGGCTGGTCGTTGCCCGGGAGGGCGGCGCCCTGGTCGGCTATGCATTCGGCTACCGGCTGCCCGCCGGTTCCCGCTGGTGGGAGGGCCTGGTGGACCCTGTTCCGGACGGGTTCACGGAAGAGTCCGGCCATCGGACCTTTGCACTCTGCGAACTGCATGTGCGTGCTGACTGGCGAGGCAAGGGCCTGGCCTCCCGGCTCCACGCCGAACTCCTCAAGGTCGACGCGGAGAGAGCCACGGTCCTCGTCCGCCAAGACAATCCGGCGTTGAACATCTACACCCACTGGGGATACGAGCAGGTTGGCAGGCTTCAGCCTTACGCTGATTCCCCGGTCTTCGCGGCGCTGGTTCTGCTCATGAGGCCCTGACCAACGTCCGTTCCTCTCGGCGCGTGAGCATTCGGCGCCGTCGCATGCTCATCTGATGGTAAGTCCATCGTGCGCTTCTGTTCGGCTTGTGGCGTAGTCGATCTTGGTGCGTGAGCTGCGCAACGACGCCCGCCGCAAGAGGACGAGCAGCGATGTCCGCGCCGGGTGTGGTGCTCTGGCGGATGGTGAGGGCTTCCGCGTCGTGAGGGATGGCATGGCGTTGGTTACGCATCGTGGTGCCTTTGACATCTGGGAGCTGGGTGATTGCTGTGTGCACGTGGAGGCCTGATCCGGTGCCGGAGGGGGCGGGTGGTTGTCGCGGGGGTGTCGGGCTGGTGGGGTGTGGTGATCGTCACGTTGTCGGGTGTGCGAAATGTGCGACTTTCGGGGATCTTTCGGGCGGCGGATGGTGGGTTGGGTCTTGAGTGGGGGGTGGGGGGTGTGGTTCTGTGCGTTGGCTGGACGGGGGATCGTGCAGCCAGGGTGTCGTCCGGGAGAGATCACGGGGGTTGTCGGTATGGGTCGTCGTTCTGTTGGCGTCCGCAGTGTGGTCACCGTCAGTGGTGGTGCTCTGGTGGCTGGGCTCCTGGTCGGTGGGGCTGCAGGATCGGCGGGGGTATTGCCTCAGGCCGCGGCCGCGACGACCACGTCGTTCACGACTTCTTCCTCGACGTCTGGGGCTTCGTCGGGGGGTGTGCTGGATGGTTCGGGTCAGCAGGCGGCCTTGACGGCGGCGGCTTCTTCTGGGATGCCGGTGGAGGTGACCTCAGCGACGACGGATTCGGTGCGGTTGTTGGCCAATCCTGATGGGACGATGACGCAGGAGATATCCGCGGTGCCGGTGCGGGTGCGTCGGGGGTCCGGGTGGGTTCCGGTGGATACGTCGTTGGCGGTCAATGCGGATGGGTCGTGGAGTCCGCGGGCGGCGGTGTCCTCGATGACGGTCTCGGGCGGTGGGTCGGGGCCGTTCGCGCGATTCGGGTTGGCGTCTTCGGCGGTGTCGTTGTCGTGGCCGTCGGCCTTGCCGGTGCCGGTGGTTTCGGGTTCGAGTGCGACCTATGTGGACGCGCTGCCCGGGGTGGATCTGGTGGTGCGTGTGGGGGCGGATTCGTTCTCGGAGGTGTTGGTCGTCAAGACCGCGGCGGCGGCAGCTTCGTCGGCGTTGGCGAAGGTCACGTTCGGTCTGGGGGTCTCCGGGGGCACGGTCAAGACGGAGTCCGGGGGCGGGTTCACGGTGCGCAATGCGCTGGGCGCGGTGGTGATGAGCAGTGCGATGCCGCTGGCGTGGGATTCCTCGGGCTCGGCTGCTACGGCGGCTGGTCCTGGGCCGAGTGTGACGAGCACGAGTACTGCGGCGCCTGTGACCACGGCGGCTGCGGCCACGACCGGGACGTCGGCGGGTGCGCGGACCGCGGGTTCGTCGGTGGCGGCGGCGGTGGCAGCGTCGGGCAGTTCGGTGGACGGGCCAGGGCAGGGTGCTGTGGTGGCGCCGGTGGGGGAGTCGGTGTCCTCCACGGCGGTGTCGCTGGTGCCACCGGGGTTGTTGACGTCGGCTTCGACGGTGTTCCCGGTGTATGTGGATCCGTCGATCACGCCGGGGAACAAGGCGCGGGCGATGGTGGACAAGACGTATCCGACGACGTCGTACTACAACTGGACTGATGATGATCAGGGTGTGGGGTATCAGAACTTCACTGGGGTGAGCACGAAGCGGTTGTGGTTCCAGTTCCCCACGAGCACGCTGGCGGGCAAGCACATTCTCTCGGCGCAACTCAAGGACGTCGAGACGTGGGCGTCTTCGTGTACGGCGTATCCGGTGGAGGCGTGGTTGACGGGTGCGGTGAGTTCGGGCACGACGTGGAACAACCAGCCTTCGTGGAACACGAAGATCGCTACCGCGAATGTGTCGTACGGGCGTGCGGGGTGTACGACGTCGCCGACGTCGACGACGTCTCCGGCGGTGTCCCCGAGCCCGTTCACGGTGGAGTGGGATGTGACCTCGGGGCAGGCGACGGCCGCGGCGGCGAAGGTCTCGAACACGACGTACGGGTTGCGGGTCCCGGATGAGACGAACCCGAATGCGTGGAAGAGGTTCTCCATCAACGCCTCGCTGATCGTCAGGTACAACACGAAGCCGAATCTGCCGACGTCGTTGGTGGGTCCGGGGGGTTCGTGTGCCACGAGTGCGGGGTCGGCTCCGCGTGTGGGGGGGATGGCGGCGAGTACGGCGAAGTTGACGGCCACGGCCACGGACCCGGACGGCGATGACGTGTTGCCGACCTTCCAGTACGAGACTCCGTTGGGTGCGGCCGTGAAAGTGCCTGCGGATCGTCACGCGGGGGGCTCGTTCACGGTCACGTTTCTTCAGGATTTGGCGATGAACGGCACGTGGATGTACCGGGTGATGAACACCGATTACACGGGTTTTAGGGACGCGAGCGGCAATCTTGTGAGTGACACTTCGTCGTGGACGTCCTGGTGCTATTTCGTGGTGGATGTGCAGGCGCCGGCACCTCCGCCGGTGGTGTTGACGAATCCGACTCAGCCGGTGCGGGCTGATGGGTCCCAGCAGGTGGATCTGGGTGCCAGCTTGTCGTTCAGGTTCGGCGGGGAGAGCGGGGTCGTGGGCTACCGGTGGGCGTTGAACGGAGACGCACCGACCTCGGCGACCTTGTCTGTGGCCTCGGGTGCGGCGGCGACCACGACGTTGTCGGTGGGAGGGTCGGGGCCCAACACGTTGTGGGTGTGGGCCTATGACTCGGTGGGCAACCAGTCCGGACCGACGGAGTTCGACATGTTCGCCAACGGGTTCTATCCCACGCGGTGGGGGTTCAACGACACCAACGCTCCGCCGGCGGCGTTCGATACGTACTGCAATGCCAAGCTCACGGGCACCGGGTCGGCGGCGTCGGCGATCACCTGGAGCACGGGGGTGACCCGTGGGCTGGGTGTGCAGGGTGCGGGGGGATTCGGGGACCAGGGTCTGTCGTTCGCGGGTGCGGGGATGGCCGCAACCACGGGCGCGGCGCCGATCGTGAACACCGCGGCCGGGTCTCAGCCGTACACGGTGTTCGGGTGGGTCCGGGTGGACCCGAGTGTGCTCAACGATCCCCGGACCGGGGCACCGCCGAAGCTGGTGGGCACGAGCCCGCGGATCGCGATGAGCGTGGACGGGGCGTCCGGGTCGGTGTTGAAGGTCGGGCTGATCCCGGACCCAGGCACCGATACTCCGGGGGCGGCGCGGTTCGCGGTGATCCTTGGCGGGGCCGGGACGAGCACCTTCACCGTGATGGACGAGAACACGCCCGTGACCTCGGATCAGTGGTACCAGGTCACGGCCAGCGTGGTCCCCGGCAAGGACAAGGTGGAACTAAACGTGAGCTATCTGGACCAGTGGGGGGTCCTGAGCGCGGTGACCGTGAGCTCGCAGAGTTGGGGGGCTCCGTTCGCCCCGGCCGCGCCGACGTCCAGCCTGCGGTTGGGCTCGGCCAAGCCGACCACGGCGGCGCCTTCGACCCCGGTGAATCCGTGGATCGGGTATGTGGACGAGGTCTATGCCCTGCGGGGTGCCTCACTGTCCACGAACGGAGCGGTGAGTCAGGACCTCGTGGCGTGGATGACCGCGTTGCCGCCCTTCGGTCATACGAGCGCACCTCTGGCAGGGCCCTGCTACACCGGATGATTCTTCTGCGGGTTGTGCCTGGGCGCCGTGCGCGCCCAGGCACAACCGCTGGATGGCTGTGCCGGCGGTTCTCGTCGGGATCGTCGTTGCCGGGGTGTGTCCCGAGCGGGGCACACCGGCTAGTTCGTTTTCTGCGGTTGTCGGGTTCGCGAGGGATGGGAAGACCATGACCGTGCAGGCGCGTAGTCACCGGATTCTTGGGCGTGGTGGACGTTCGATCGTGGGCCTGGCCTGCGCCGGGCTGCTGGCCGGGGGATTGACCGCGGTCCCTGTGGCTGCGGCTTCGGCGGCCTCGGGGCCGCCGAAGGTCTCCGAGGGTAAGCCGGCGCCGGTGACCCCGATCGTGGGCCGGGCCCATGCCCATCCCCTGGCCCCCACGATCCGACGCACCCTGCGCCCGTGGCCGACCGCGGCCTCGGGGACCGCGAGTCTGCCGGTCGGGACCGGGCGGGTGGCTGTTCCGGGCACCCCTGTGGTGGTGGCCAATCCCACGCGGGGCGCTAAGGCTGCCCGGCACGTGCAGGTGCACGTCTTCGACCGGGGCGCCGGGGACGCGATCGGGGTGCGTGGCCTGGTGCTGGGACTCTCGACCACCACGGGGGCCTCCGCCCCGGCGACCATCAGCGTGGACGCGCGGGGGGTCGCGGACACGTTCGGGGGGGACTGGGCCGCACGCGCGCATCTGGTGGAGTTGACCGGCTGCACCGTGACCGGCCAGAAGGTCTCCGGGTGTACGGGCCGGCGGGACCTGCCCACCACCAGCAACGGCCAGGGCACCCTGAGCGCGACGGTATCCCCGGCAGCGGCCGGCACCGCGCCGGCCACAGGCAACAGTGTGGGCACAGCCACAGGCTCGGCCTCGCCGGCCACTGCCACCAACGCCTCCTTCCGGTCGGCCTCGACCAGTGTGCGGGCCGCGTCCACGCTGGCCGCGGCCTCGTCCTCGGGGGTGACGGTCCTGGCCGCGACCGCGACGGCGGCGGGGACCGCGGGCAGTTATGCGGCCACTCCGTTGAGCGCGGCCTCGTCGTGGTCGGCGGGTGGGCAGTCCGGGTCGTTCTCCTGGACCTATCCGATGACCGTTCCTGCGGTGCCGGGTAGTCTGGCCCCGAGTGTGGGGATCGGGTACGACTCGGGCTCGGTGGACGGGCGTGTGGCCACCACGAACAACCAGCCTTCCTGGGTGGGCGACGGGTTCGACCTGGGCGCGGGGTTCATCGAGCGCCGGTACGTGGCGTGTAATGACGACAAGACGGGCGGGAACAACGCGAGTCTGTCGACCGGGGATCTGTGCTGGAAGTCCGACAATGCCACGCTCTCGATGGGCGGGCAGTCCGGGCCGTTGGTCAAGGACCCAGCGGACACCACTGGCGCGACGTGGAAGTTGTACTCCGATGACGGCTCGAAGATCACCCGTGTGGGGACCAAGGGGGCTGCCTCGGGGGAGTACTGGGTCCTGACCACCCGCGACGGCACGAAGTACACGTTCGGCAAGGGCACCCCGGCGGTGGGGTCCACGGCCACCAAGAGCGCGTGGAGCGTGCCGGTGGCCTCGAACCAGCCGGGGGAGCCCAACTACGACTCCTCCCTGTCCTACGCTGCGACGATCAAGCCAATGGTCTGGCGGTGGAACCTGGACTCGGTCGTGGACGTGCACGGCAACGCGATCAACTACGTCTACGTCGCCGAGACGAACCAGTACGGGCAGAACGCCAACCACACGGTGGCGACCTACACCCGCGGCGGGTACCTGTCCGAGATCGACTACGGGCTACGCACGGATGCGACCTCCACCCCGGCCGCTGCCAAGGTGAAGTTCACGACCGCGGAGCGGTGTATCCCGACCTCGTCGTTCACGTGTGCGGCGAGCCTGTTGACCAAGGACAATGTTCTGAAGTGGCCCGATGTGCCGTTCGACCAGATCTGCACGGCGGCCTCGGGGACGGTCAGTGCCCCGGCCACGGGTGGGTGCGTGAATGTGCAGTCCCCGGCGTTCTTCTCCCGGATGCGCCTGACCGGTGTGACCACCCAGGTGTACCGCAGGGCGATGACGACCCCGACCTGGGTGGACGTGGACCGGTACACGATCAACCAGTCGTTCCGGAACCCCGGGGACGGCACCAGTGACGTGCTCTGGCCGGATTCGATCACCCACGTGGGTGTGAACGCCGCCAACAGCGCCACCGCGTCCGCGCCCACGGTCACCCTGTACCCGACCAGTTCGGCGATGGACAACCGGGTCGACAAGGTCGGGGACATCGCTCCGGCTCTGGCACGGTTCCGTCTCGCCTCGATCGACAATGGGATGGGCGGGCAGGTCTCGGTCTCCTACAGCCTCCCGGACTGCACCCCCACCAGCCATCCCGCCACCACACCCGATGCCCTGGTGGGGAACACCCGACGGTGTTTCCCGGTGTACTACACCCCACCGAACGGCTCGGACCCGGTGTGGAACTGGTTCCACAAGTACGTGGTGACCCGGGTGGACGCCTCGGAGTCCACCAGCCAACAACCCGATGTGGTCACCTCCTACAAGTACGGGACCCCTGCGTGGCACTTCGACCGGGATGACCTTGTCCCGCCCGCCCAGCGCACCTGGGGCCAGTGGCGCGGCTACGACACCGTGGACACCTTCGTGGGCGGCCTCAGCGGCCCCTGGACCGCCCAGGAAACCCACTACATGCAGGGCATGGACGGGGACTGCACCAACACCGCGTGCACCACCACGAGATCGGCCACCGTGAGCGACTCGCGTGGGGGGAGCCTGACGGACGCAGACCTGGAGGCCGGGTTCGTGCGCGAGTCCCGGACCTTCAACGGCGCGAGCGTGACCTTCGATGCCAGCCAGGCCGTCACGGGCGCGACCATGGGCACGGTCGTGTCCGGGACCCTGAACACCCCGTGGCTGTCCGCCGCGTCGGCCAACGACGGCACCCGGGCCGCGAAGATCCTGCGGACCGCGACCGTGAACTCCCGCACCTACAACGCGGCCGGGGCCGTGGCCCGGGAGACCCAGAGCACCTCGACCTTCGACGCTTACGGGCGCGCCACCCAGGTCGAGGACTTGGGCGATGACAGCACCAGCGTGAGCGGGGACGACACCTGCACCCGCACCACCTACCCCACGAACACCACCAACTGGATCCTGGACGCGCCCACCAGCAGCGAGACCGTGGGCGTGAAATGCGCGACCACCCCGAGCCGGCCCGGGGACATCCTGAAAGCCTCGAGGACCCTGTACGACGGGACGACCGCCGCGAACTGGACGGCCACCCCGACCCTGACCAAGGGCGACGTGACCGGGGTCCTGTCCCTGTCGAGCTGGTCCGGGTCCGCCGGGGTCTACACCCAGGTTGCCACCAACTCCTATGACGTGGTCGGGCGCGCTATCGACGTGGCCGACGCGCGCGGCAACCACACCACCACCACCTTCACCCCGACCACCGCAGGCCCGGTCACCTCCATGACGACGAAGAACGCCCTGAGCCAGAGCGCGACCACGACCTTCGACATCGGCCTGACCAACGGTGCCTACGCCGGGCGCGGCCTGCCCGTGACCGTGACGGATGCCAACACGAATGTCACCACCACGAGCTACGACCTGCTCGGGCGGGTGACCGGGGTCTGGCTACCCGGACGGGCCACCAGCCTCAGCGCGAACAAGACCTTCACGTACACGATCGGCACCGCGACCACCCCGAGCAAGGTCGCCAGCGGGCAACTGCGCAACGACGGCAGCTACACCTACACCTACGCCTACTACGACGGGCAACTGCGCCCGGAGGAAACCCAAACCCCCTCCGCGGACGGGCAAGGCACCCGGATCGTGACCCAGACCGAGTACGACGTCCACGGCCAGGCCGCCGCCGTCGACGGCCCCTCCTGGGCCGAGGGCACCGCCGGCAGCGGCCTGGTGACCCTCGCGAACGGCAAGGCCCCCACCTTCAGCTACGACAACGTGGTCCTACGCACCGAGACCACCTACGACGGCGCCGGCCGGGTCACCAAGACGGCCCAGCGGGCCGGGACCAGCGGGACCGGGTGGCACACCTACACCACCACCACCACCTACAACGGCACCTCCACCACCGTCGTGCCGCCGGCGGGTGGGACCCCGACCACCACCATCACCGACGCGGACGGCAACGTGACGACCCGGCGCCAGTACACGACCACCTCGGGCACCGCTGGCGCCTATCAGGACACCACATACGCCTACCGGCCCGACGGCCTGCTCGCGAAGATGCTCGATGCGGGAGGGAACGCCTGGACCCGCTCCTACGACCTGCAGGGACGCTTGGTCACCGGCACCGACCCGGACTCAGGCACCACCACCACGGCCTACGACGCCACCGGGAACATCGCGACCACCAAGGACGCCCGCGGTACCACCCTGGCGTACACATACGACGCACTGAACCGCAAGACCGGCCAGTACCTGACTAGCACCAGTGGCACCAAGCTGGCCGCGTGGACCTACGACACCGTGACCGGCGGCAAAGGCCTACCCGCCACCTCGACCCGCTACTACAACAGCATGGCTTACACCCGGACCATCACCGGCTACGACGCCCAATCGCGAGCCACTGGCGCGAGCTTGACCATCCCGAAGGACACGACCGGCCTGGGCAGCGCGATCAGCCTGGCCCTCACCTACTCCACCCGTACGATCTACAACCTCGATGGACAGATCGCGACCTACGGCGAACCCGCCGTCCCCGGGCAGATCGCAGAGGGAATCAGCTACGGCTACAACGCCCTCGGTCAGCCCATCACCATGAACGGCGGTAGTGGGGGCAGCCTGGTCTACGGCACCACTTACTCCGCCTATGGGCAGCCCTTGCTCGTCGATGAGGGCGGCTCGCCGTCGGAGCAGCTCTACATCACCTATGGCTATCAGGAAGGCACCCGGCGCCTGCTCAACCGGAAGATCAACCAGCAGATCCACACCGGCGCTGCCGCGGACACCACCTACGCCTACGACGACGCCGGGAACTTGACCTCCATCGCCGACAAGCCCACCGACACCGCTGTGGGCACCGTCGCCGAGACCCAGTGCTTCACCTACAACCCGCTCAAACAGCTGACGAGCGCCTGGACCCCCACCTCCGGGAACTGCGCCACCGCCCCCAGCGCTTCCCAACTCGGCGGCCCAGCCCCCTACTGGACCGACTGGACCTACAACACCACCGGCAGTCGCACTGGCCAGACCACCCACACCACCGCCGGCAATACAGCCACCACCTACACCTACCCCACCCCCGGGACCACTCAGGCCCACACCCTGACCAAGACCACCACCACCCCACCATCGGGCACCGCAACCAGCACCAGCTACGGCTACGACACCACCGGCAACACCACTACCCGCACCGCCGGCACCAGCTCGACCACCTACGCCTGGGACGAAGCCGGCCGCCTATCCGGGGCAACCACCCCGAAGGGATCCACCAGCTACCTGTATGACGCCGACGGCACCCGCCTCATCGCCAAGGACCCCACCGGCCTCACCCTCTACGTCGACGGTGGCACCGAAATCCGCTACACCACCGCCACCGCAACCATCACCGGCACCCGCACCTACACCTGGCTCGGCCAGACCATCGCCGTCCGCGAAGGCAACTACGCCACCTACTTCACCTTCACCGACCCCCACAACACCGGCGAACTCCTCATCGACGAAGACACCCAAGCCGTCACCACCCGCCACACCAACCCCTTCGGCCAACCCCGCGATGGCACCACACCCACCTGGCGCGGCGACCGAGGCTTCGTCAACGGCATCCAAGACACCACCACCGACCTCACCCAACTCGGCGCCCGCCCCTACGACCCCACCCTCGGACGATTCCTCGCAGTCGACCCCCTCCTGAACCCCGACGACCCCACTTCGCTCAATCCCTACCAATACGCCGACGACAACCCCACCACAAATACCGATGCCGACGGGCTCAACTGCCACTCGCCGGAGTCCTGCAATGCCGACTACCCCTACGTTCCCCCGAGCAACAACTCCGGCGAAATGGCAGCGAGAGCACAACAGGATGCCAAGACCTACAACTACTATTCCACCTATGGTGACTCAGCCGAGGACACACATCCCGCAGACCCTGCCCGTCTGGCTTCGGAGTCACTCGACGGGCCGAACTCACATGTGGATAACCAACTCTGGATCCACCTCACCGACGCGGACACTGCGGACGGCTCTCAGTGGGTCCCCGTACCTTTCGAAGAACCTCGGCGGAGTGATTTTGTCGGACCGAATGCTGGCGCCCGATATGAGCAGCAGTTTGTTCTCTTTCAACAATACAGGAAGAATGGAAAATGGGCATCGACCTCCGCCACTTGGGGCATGTGCATATCTGGTGGAATTGGCTTTATGTACTACGGTGGAGTGTCGGCGTGCTGGGCTTCCGTGAACGGCAGGAGTACGCTGACATTCACAACCACGGGAGGTGGAGGATCTCCGACGGTGGGTATTGGCGTAGGGCCGATCTTCAGCAATGCCACCAAGGATACGCAGCTAGGTGGGTGGTCGGCTACATCTGGAAGCTCGGTGGGTGACGGTCTCATTGTCGGCAATGAGTCGAGTCTGTCATCAGATAGTCAAGGCAATCCGATCGTGACGAATACGACCACTGGAGGCATTGGGATCAACTTCCCAGTTCCCTTTGAGTATCATGGCGGAGTCGGGCATACGTGGGAGTGGACCCCGTAGGCCTCCTTATGTGGATTGGATGGCAATGTCGATCAGGGTCATTGGCGGAGTTGCTTTCCCGGCGGCTATGGGCACCGTGGGCGCAACCTGGCCTTTCGGGGTGGCATATTTCGATCAAGACGGAGGTCGTTTTGATATTCGCCCCAAGTCCTTCAAGAGGCTAGCGCGGGCGTTAATGTTCCCCGCACCAACGGGGGGTGCGTCTGATCCATTGCGGGAGATTCGATGGACGGAAATTGATTCAATTGAGCGAGGTGGGTGGAGCGTTGTATTCCACTCGGGTCAACATGGAGGATGTCGACTCGTCCCACTCCGGAGGTCGATGCTGGATTCGATAGTTCAAATGGCGCGCGAGCATGGAGTGATCGTCCATGGTGTCGGTAATACGATCAGATGGAGGATCTTTGGCGAGTAGCAATGACTTCACTTTCGCCAAGCTCTCTGTCTTGCTGGTGGGGCGCCAGTTGCTTGGGCCCAAACTATGATGACGGCGGGGACTTCTTCGTCGGCGGTCCGATGTGGGCTCGCGGAAATGTCCTAAACCGGACGCCTATTTGTTCTGGTGAAAGAATTATGCCCACATTGGATGCTAAGGAGTTCAGAAGTAAGTCGACATTGTTCATATTCTGTGAGATGATGGATCACGCGTGACAATGACGGCTCAAGCTCGATCATCGGACCTGATGCGTGTCACCCTCAAGAGCCGTGTGACGGGAGATTGCCACGCACGGTTCCGTGGGAGCCCGGGGGTTTCCCCAGAGTTCAGGCGAACTGAAGGGTCGTTCGGACGAACTCTGGGGTGCTCGTGCCCTATGAGGGGTGTGGTGCCCTGGGTTCGTGGGGAAGCGGGGTCTCGCCGTGGCGGGCAGACCTGTCCTTGGCAGCCGTTCCCGGCATGGTGGGTGGTCGAGTCGCTCCCTATGTTGAGTGGGCTCGTCGCCTCGTGCGTGGGTCACCGTCCGCCGTCAGCGACACTCCCTCCTCGTCTTCACTTGCTACGTAAGAACAGCATCCGGATCGATAGGGCTTCGGAATTCCTGAAGCGGCGTCAGATGGCAGTAACGGGGCGATCGCAGCAGAAACCCGCTGGCCAGGCCCGATACGGCTAGAGGCAGGCTCCAAGGAACTCTGGGGATATTTAGTAGTAGAGATCCCCCGGGGGCGACCCGATCTTTGGCCGGAGCGGGCGAGTTCGCGGACTCTGTATGTGACCAGGTTCGTGACCAAGACGTGCTGGCGAAGATGGGACGTCGCGCGACGCTTGGGATCGCATGCGATGCGTAGGTGCAGGTCGCAAGGCAAGTCGTGGAATGTGGTGGAACGGTGGAGACGGATGGTTAGCTGCTCATAACCCAGAGGTCGCAGGTTCAAATCCTGCCCCCGCTACCAAGAAAGTCGCAGGTCAGGGCCCTGATCACCGGAAACGGTGACCAGGGCCCTGGGTGTTTTGGCCTGAATGTTCTGGTTGCAGTGGCCGAGTTCGTGACCTACTCGGCATGCTGGTGCTTCGCGGTCGGGGGCCTGGCAGGCGAGGTGCGGTCGAGGAAATCCTCTACAGTCATGGCGGATGTGTATAGGATTGCCTTGTGGGCGCGGTGGAGGCACGAGGGGAGCTCCCGGAGGATCTGCCGCTGGTGTTTCGGTTCTCCGAGGTACTGGCCTCAGGGGTGCCGGAAGGGCGGCTGCGGCGCTGGGTGGCCGCCGGGTTGGTGGAGCGCCTGGGGCCGGGGACGTATCGCCGTGCGGGTGCGGAGTTCGTTGATCGGGATCGGGCGGAGGTGGCGCTGCGGGCCCCGGAGGCCACGATCTGCCTGGTCAGTGCGCTGGTGGAACACGATCTGGTCGATGACAACCCGGGATGGTTGGACGTGGCGGTGCCGCGGGGGCAGTGGAGGCCGTCCGTGGCCTCGCCGGTGCGGTGGCACTCCTTCGCGGTGGACACCTTCGAGGTGGGTCGTGACCTGGTGCCGGTGGGTGGAGGCGTGACAATCGGGCTGTACGAGCCGCGGCGTTGCCTGATTGATGTCTTCCGGTTGCGGCATGAGGTCGGTCCGGAGGTGGGGGTGGAGGCGTTGCGGCGGTGGCTACGGCGTCCGGGGAGTCAGCCGGGCCAGCTGTTGGACATGGCCAGAGCGTTTCCGAGGGCGGTGCCGTCGTTGACGGCGGCGCTGCAGGTGCTCTTGTGAGTCGGGTCCAGCGTGATTCGACGGCTGGACGGGCCTATCTGGATCTGCAGAACTTGGCGCGTCGGACGCGTCGTCCGACGGCGGAGTTGCTGCATGTGTACGCGCTGGAGGGGTTCCTCGCCCGGTTGTCCGGTTCGGAGTATGCCGATCGGCTCGTCCTCAAGGGCGGCGTGCTGATGGCTGCTTTCGATGCGCGTCGTCCCACGCGCGACATCGATCTGGCAGCCCAGGCGGTATCGGGTGAGGTTGAGGACGTGCTGGTGCTTGTCCGCCGGATCGCGGCCACGGATCTCCAGGACGGTCTGGTGTTCGAGCCCGAGCTGGCACAGGCTGACTCGATCCGGGACGAGGACCAGTACCGCGGGGTGCGGGTCACGTTGCCGTGCACGCTGGCCTCGGCGCGGATCCGGTTCCACGTCGACGTCAACGTGGGTGATCCGATCCGGCCGGATCCGAGGAGCGTGGGAGTACCCCGGCTGCTGGGTGGGGTCATCGAGGTGCGGGGCTATCCGTTGGCGATGGTCTACGCGGAGAAGATCGTGACGATGGCCGAGCGGGGCCTGGCGAACACGCGGTGGCGGGACTTCGCCGACGTGTACCTCTTGTCGCGGACCCACGATCAGGACGGCGCGGACCTCCTCGCCGCGATCTCCACTGTCGCCGGCTATCGAGGTGCGGTTGTGGACAGGCTGGCGGTCATCCTGGCCGGCTATCCGGCCCTGGCGCAGCCCCGGTGGGTGGCCTGGCGGCGTCGGCAGTTACTCGAGGACCGACTGCCCGCTGACTTCGCCGAGGTCCTGCAGGCGGTGATGGTGTTCGCGGACCCCTGCCTCATGGGCGGCCCAGCCCCGGGGACCTGGGATGCGGCGGCCGGGCAATGGTTCGGCTCGCGACCCCCTGCGCCAGGGGACCGGTGATCCGGTGGAGTCTCCACAGACGGGGAGCGGGCTCGTCGAGTTGATGACCGGTCTTCTTGCCGCCGGGATCACCACTGTCGTCAAGGCCGATGCGGAGCGCGAGCGACGGCCATGGACTGTCGTGACCAGCGGAGGCGCGAAGGGGTAACCCGATCGGTAACCGAGACCGTGCGGAACTGGTGGGACGACGCGAGACGCCTGGGTCGGCGTCAGAGCGCTTCGGCAGGTCAAGGCATGCCTGCTGCGCCGACTGCGAACGGTCGGGAAGCGTGATCGGCACCTCATAACCCAGAGGTCGCAGGTTCAAATCCTGCCCCCGCTACCAAGAAAGTCGCAGGTCAGGGCCCTGATCACCGGAAACGGCGACCAGGGCCCCGGTCGTTATGGCCCGAATGTCCAAGGGGCTGTGGCCAGGTTTGTAGCCAACGCGGGGCTAGCGGCAGGAAAGTGTCTGGTCCGGGCGTGCGCCTGTTGGCGTGAGGCGTGTATGCATGGGCCCAGAACAGCGCGAGGACCGGCGGCAGGAACCACACACCCCGAACTGGGCCTGTCCTCCTCGCTCGCCACGCCCGGCCCGTGAGCCGCTGGCCAGGCGTTGGCAGGGGCGAGAGCTGCCAGAAGCTCGGTCGCGACGCTCGTCGTGGTCGCGTCCCAGCCCTGGTGTAAATGACAACGGACGTAGGGTCCGCTCCAGACCGCCAAGTCAGGAGAGGAAGGGCCTACGTCCGTGTCGAGTCGAGTATCCCCGAGTCAGCGGCTGCATGCCGAGATTGACGAGATCTTCGCTGGTGGCGCCGATCTGGCGTCCGCGATCGAGCAGGTGGCCCGGTTGGGTGCCCAGCTGTTGCTGCAGAGCGCGTTGGAGGCCGAGGTGACGGCGTTCTTGGGTCGGGAGCGCTACCAGCGCGCCGTCACGGCGCCCCAGGCCGTGGACGGGATGCGTAACGGGTACGCCCCGGTCACGGTCAAGACCACCGCCGGGCCGGTGACCTTGCAGCGGCCCAAGCTGCGCGGGACCACCGAGCGGTTCGCGTCCCAGTTGTTCGGGGCGCATGTGACCAAGACCAACGCGCTGGAGACCCTGGTGATTGCCTCGTTCGTGCGGGGCCTGTCCACCCGGGACGTCGAGGCCGCTCTGGGCGAGGCGCTGGGTGAGAGTGCGACGGTGTCCCGCTCGAGCGTCTCGCGGGTGTGCGCGGACCTGAAGGTCCAGTACGACACGTGGCGGACCCGGCGCCTGGACGACATCGCGCTGGACTACCTGTTCTTGGACGCCTCGCACTTCAAGTACCACGCGAACGCCGCCGCGGAACCGGTCCTAGCCGCGTGGGGAATCACCACCGACGGCAAGGCGGTGTTCATCGGCCTGGAGACCGCGACCGTGGAGTCCCATGACGCGTGGGCGGGGTTCTTGAGAGGGCTGGGCGAACGGGGCCTGGCCTGCCCCCTGCTGGTGATCTCTGACGGTGCCCCGGGCCTGATCGGGGCAGTGGAGACCACGATGGGGGCGGCGTTGCGTCAGAGGTGCTTGATCCACCGCGCCCGCAATCTGCTCGCCAAGGTCTCCAAGAACGCCCAGACCCAGATCAAGGCCGACTACTGGGAGATCTTCAACGTGCCCCAGGACGTCGAGCCCGGACTCCAGGCGGAAGCGTTGGTGCAGAAGCGGATCGACGCGTTCGCCGCCCGCTGGCGCGCGTCCTACCCATCCGCGGTGGAGTGTCTGCTGGCCGGGCGGGAGAACTTGACGGTCTACCTGCGGTTTCCCCGCGAACACTGGACCCGCATCCGGCACTCCAACTTCATCGAGCGCACCTTCGGGGAAACCCGCCGCCGGGTCAAGGTCATCGGCCGTCTGCCCGGGGAGCACTCCTGCCTGCGCCTGGTCTGGGCCGTCCTGGACCGGGCCTCGACCGGCTGGCGCGGATTCACCATGACCCCCGCCGGCCTGCGCCTGCTCCAAGACCTCCGACGTGCCCTGCTCCACCCACCCCAACAACTCCGACCGTCACCGCCCGGCACCCCCGAGGCCACCGAGGCTGTCGGAGCCGTCGCCTAACATCACCACCAACAGCGGACCCAACGGCCGGGCGTTTACACCGCCCCTGGGACGCGACCGCTCTCGTCGTCGTGCGGGCGCGCCACGGTATGGCCACGGGCGCGACAGCGCCCTCAGATCATGACGTCACGCCGAGGATTCGCAGCACCGGACGCCCTGATCATCGGTAGGGTGCCGCGCGGTGGACAGCCCTCCCCAAGTCGCGGTCTTGGATGTTCGGGCGAATTGCACCTTGGACTACCACTACATGGATGCCGATGGTCGGACGGGCGGTGCGGCGACCGCCCGTGAGTCTTGGGAGGGCTGGTCCTGATGGAGGTCGGTCGGGGTGAGGTCGAGGGCGTGCCG
>CAZOWW010000100.1:0-22230 GCA_964583765.1 uncultured Kineosporiaceae bacterium | reverse complement strand
CCTCCAGGATGGAGGCCTTGGTGAGGACATCGTGCTCCTGCGCCGGTGCCACGCCCTGGTCCCGCAGCACGGACTCGGTGCGCGCGATCATGTCCGCGAGCAGTCCGGCCGCGGTCGTCGACGGGTCGATCTCGTACGTCGCCGGGTAGAGGTATCCCTCGACCACGCCCTTGGCCGATGCGGGCAGCCCCAGCTGGGCGGGGTTCTTGAGAGCAGCCTGCAGATCGGCCTTGGGCAGACCACCCTTGGTCGCCAGGAGCCGCACCACGTCCGCCGCACGGGTCCCCTCGGGGATCGTCACCCGGGTGACGATGCGTGAGGAGGGGTTCAGGAGCAGGGCCACGGCCTGGGCGCCGGACATGTGCCGGCGCAGGTGGTAGGAGCCCGGTTGGAGGTCGTTGGCGTGCTTGGAGGCCGCGTCCACGAAGGCGCCCTCGGTCTTGACGACCTGGTCGGCCACGAGCACGTGCGCGATCCGCCGCACGCTCGCCCCTGGCTCGATGCGCACCGTGACCGAGCCGTCCCCGGGTCCCGGCCAGTCCGTGGGCTGGAAGAGCCCCTTGGTCAGCGGCTTGATCCCGACGTACGCGCCGTACACGAGCCCGCTCACCACGGCGAGCGCGATGAGCAGCGAGAAGAAACTGCGCCTCCGGCGACGGCGACGGCGACGGGCGTTGGCCCGGGCCGAACGCCGACTGCTGCCGCCCCGCCACAGACCCACCTCGTCCGACAGCGAGAGCTCACTCATCGGTGTCGGCCTCCTGTGTGACCCGTGCTGGTCCCGGGCCATCCGGAACCTGCTCCGGGACGACGAGCGTCCCTGGCGGTCGACCGGACGCACGTTCCGCGTCCAGAGCCGACTGCAGAATGACCACGGCCGCGGCCTGGTCCACGACCGGCCGCCTCCGGCGGCCTCCGACTCCTGCCTCGCGCAGGGAACGATGCGCCGTTACGGTACTCAGACGCTCGTCGACCAGTCTGACCTCGAGCGGGGACACCCTGCACGCGACCCGGACAGCGTACGCGCGAGCAGCCTGCGCTGCAGCCCCCTCGTGACCGGACAGACTGCGCGGGAGCCCGACAATCACCTCTATCACCGATTCGTCCCTCGCCAGGTCGGCGATGCGGTCGATGTCGGTGTCCCCGTCGGGATCGCGGGCCAGGGTCTCCAGCGGGGTCGCCAGGATGCCGTGCGGGTCGCAGCCTGCCAGCCCGACCCGCACCGTCCCGACATCCACGCCCAGCCGTACGCCCCTGCGCACGCCGTTGCCGGTCAGCGGACGGAGGTCACACGGGCTGCGACCGCGGCCTCGACACGCCGCAGCGCCTCGCCGACCTTGGTCAGGTCCGTGCCACCACCCTGGGCGACGTCGTCCTTGCCGCCCCCGCCGCCCCCGAGCACGCCCGAGGCCTCCTTGGCCAGTTCCCCGGCCCGCAGACCCCACCGGCGGGCCTCGTCGTTGATCGCGACCACGACCATGGGCCGTTCCTTCGCGGCCCCGGCCACGGCGACCACGGCCGGCCGTTGCGGAGCAAGCCGGCCCCGCACGTCCAGCGCCAGGCTGCGCAGGTCCTCGGCGTTGGCCGGGCCCGCGTCGTGGGTGACCACGTTCACGCCGTAGGTGTCCACCGCGGCGCCGGCCAGGCGGGCCGCGGCCGCCAGCACCTGCTCGGCCCGGAACCGGTCGATCTCCTTCTGGGCGTCCTTGAGCTGGGCGACCAGGCCGGCCACCCGGGTGGGCAGCTCCTCGGGGCGGACCTTGAGGCTGTCCGACAGCTGGGAGACCAGCACGTGCTCGGTCGCCGAGAAGGCGTAGGCGTCCGCCCCGACCAGGGCCTCGACCCGGCGCACGCCGGAGCCGATCGATCCCTCGCCGAGCAGCTTCACCATGCCCAGCTGTCCGGATCGCTGGGTGTGTGTCCCGCCGCAGAGCTCGCGGCTCCAGTCGCCGATGGAGACCACCCGCACCCGGTCGCCGTACTTCTCGCCGAAGAGCGCCATCGCCCCGGTCGCACGCGCCTCCTGCTGGGTCATCACCTCGGCCCGGACCTCGAGGTCCTCGGCCAGGAGCACGTTCACCCGTGCCTCGACGTCCCGCAGCACGCTCACGGGCACCGCGGAGGCGGCGTGGAAGTCGAACCGGAAGCGCCCGGGCGAGTTCTCCGAACCCGCCTGGGTGGCCGTCTCGCCGAGGGCCTCGCGGATGGCCTGGTGCACCATGTGCGTGGCGGTGTGCGCCCGGCTGATCGCCTTGCGCCGCTCGACGTCGACCAGGGCGTGGGCCTCGTCCCCGGCCCGTACCTCACCGGAGAGCACGCGGGCCCGGTGCACGGTGAGCCCGGAGATCGGCGACTGGACGTCCACGACCTCCAGCACCGCGCCGTCCAGCTCGATGCGACCGCGATCGGCCAGTTGGCCGCCGCTCTCGGCGTAGAAGGGCGTGCGGTCCAGCACGATCTCCACGGCCTGCCCGTCGCCCGCGGCGGGCACCGGCGCGCCGTCCACGAGCAGCCCGGCCACCCGGCCCGTCGAGGACACCTCGTCGTACCCGGTGAACTGGACGGCGCAGGCCAGGGCGTCCGCCACCGCGCGGTAGCCACCGGTGTCGTGGTGCCCGGTCTTCTTGGCCCGTGCGTCCGCCTTGGCACGGTTGCGCTGCTCGGCCATCAGGGTGCGGAAGCCCGTCTCGTCGACGGCCAGGCCCTGCTCGGCCGCCATCTCGAGGGTGAGATCGATCGGGAAGCCGTACGTGTCGTGCAGCTGGAAGGCCTTCGCCCCGCCGAGCACTCCGGTGCCCGAGGAACGGGCCTCGCGGACGGCCACGTCCAGGATCGTGGTGCCGGCCTCCAGGGTGCGCCGGAACGCCTCCTCCTCGGCGGCGGCGATCTGGGCGATCCGCGCGAACTCCGACTCCAGCTCGGGGTAGGAGCCCTTCATGCGGTCCTTGCTGACGGTCAGCAGGTCCACGAGCACCGGGTCGGTCACGCCGAGCAGACGCACCGAACGCACCGCCCGGCGCAGCAGGCGGCGCAGCACGTAGCCGCGGGCCTCATTGGCCGGGGTGACGCCGTCGCCCATGAGCATGAGGCCGCTGCGCACGTGGTCGGCGACCACCCGCAGGCGGACGTCGTCCGCGGGATCGGCACCGTAGCGACGTCCCGCGAGCTCCTCCACCCGCTGCACCACGGGGAAGACCTCGTCGATCTCGTAGAGGTTCTCCACCCCCTGCAGCAGGTAGGCCATGCGCTCGAGACCGAGACCGGTGTCGATGTTCTTCGCCGGCAGCTCCCCCAGGATCGGGAAGTCGTCCTTGCCGTTCCCGGGACCCCGCTCGTACTGCATGAAGACGAGGTTCCAGAACTCCAGGAACCGGTCCTCGTCCACCTCGGGGCCGCCGTCCGGACCGTACTGCGGGCCGCGGTCGATGTAGATCTCGCTGCAGGGCCCCGCCGGTCCGGGCACGCCCATCGACCAGAAGTTGTCCTTCATGCCACGCCGCACGATGCGCTCGGACGGCATGCCCGTGAGCTTGCGCCACAGTCCGATCGACTCGTCGTCGTCGTGGTAGACGGTCACCCACAGCCGCGACTCGTCCAGGCCGAACCCGCCGTCGGAGACCGGGCTCGTGATCAGCTCCCAGGCCAGCTCGATGGCACCGGCCTTGAAGTAGTCCCCGAACGAGAAGTTGCCGTTCATCTGGAAGAACGTGCCGTGCCGAGTGGTCTTGCCGACCTCCTCGATGTCCAGCGTCCGCACGCACTTCTGCACGCTGGTGGCCCGCTGGTACGGCGGCGTCTCCTGGCCCAGGAAGTAGGGCTTGAACGGCACCATCCCGGCGTTCACGAACAGCAACGTCGGATCGTCGTAGAGCAGTGGCGCGCTGGGAACGACCGTGTGGCCCCGGCTTTCGAAGAAGCTCAGCCAGCGACGGCGGATCTCTGCCGTCTCCATGGGTCACGGACCTCCGGTCTCGGTGGGGTCGGGTCCCGCGGGCCGGGATGTCCGACTGCGGGGGCGTTCTCCGACTGCATGGGGTGGTACGGGCTACGTGGGGCAGTGCGGGTCGAGGTTCTCGCCGGGGGCACGGCCGGGTGGGAAGATGCCGCCACGGACTGCGTCCGCGGTGTTCCTGCCTGCCACCTGCTCCCGCCAGAGTAGGAGCAGGCCGGTCCCGGCCCGGAGCCGGGCACCGGTTCAGGCGTGCCGAGGGCCGTTGCGTCGAGCGGCCCGGCTGTCCCCGGGCAAGGTTGCCCGGGCATCGCCGGGCGCGGTAGATCGGGGGTTCCCGGGCGCGGTAGATCGGGAGGTCGCGGCGTGGTCGGCAGCACCGTCCGGGGACGACGGCGCATCCGGCTCCGCGCCCAACGCCACCCGCAGTTCGTGCTCGCGCTCGGCCATGCCCTCGCGGACGGCCCCGGACCACTCCCGCCACGTGGTGCCGGCGGAGCGGGCGAGCCCTCCCGGGCCGTAGCTCTCGGCGACCTGGGACAGCTTCCGGACCGCGGCCACCCCGGCTGCCGCCCCGAACGTCACCCAGAAGAGCCGCCGGACCGCCTTCACCGGGTGCCTCCGCGTCCTGCCCGGCGCCGTCCCATGGCCTGGCGGACGCCGTAGCTGAAGGCGGCCACCTTGACCAGGGGCGAGCCCAGCGTGGCGGCGAACAGGCTGGTCAGGGCCGAGACGTTCGTGGACACCTGCGCCACGTTGGTGGTGATGGTGTCGATCTTCACGAGCTGCTCGTTCGTGGTGGCCACCGTCGTGGTGACCTCCTCCAACAGCGGCAGCGTGCTCTCGGTGAACTCCTGCACGGCCGTGCTCAGGCGCCCGAAGAAGCGGCCCAGCTTCACCAGCGGGTAGACCAGGCCGATCGCGATCAGGGCGAAGGCACACGCCGCGATCATTCCTACGAGGTGTCCCCACATCTTCCTGGTCTGCCCCTCGTCGAGTTCGGGTGGCTGCGGTGGCACGGCGCGATCCGGGGCTTCCCGGCGGGCCGCACGAACCGGCTCCTCCGGTCCATGCCCGGACGTAGGGCGACACTACCGCGAATTGCCCACGGACCTCCCGTCGGCGCACCCGCGGGACCGCTCCGGGCCCGGACGCGCCGGCCGGACACCCCAACCCCGCCTCGACGGCCGGCGCTCACCCGGGACGCCCACGTCCGAGCGCCGCCCGGAGGCGGGCCCAGCGAACGGCGAGCTCGCGTTCCAGACCGTGCCCGGACGGCCGGTAGTACTGCCGGTCGACGAGGTCGTCCGGGGCGTACTGCTGGGCGACGACGCCCCGGGGATCGTCGTGCGCGTAGCGGTAACCGCGACCGTGTCCCAGGCGCGCCGCACCCGGGTAGTGCGCGTCCCGCAGAGGTGACGGCACCGCCCCGCCCAGACCGGAGCGCACGTCCCCGAGCGCCGCGTCCACGGCGACCACCGCGGCGTTCGACTTGGGCGCCAGACTCACGTGGATCACCGCCTGGGACAGGATGATCCGGGCCTCGGGCATGCCCACCAGCTGCACGGCCTGGGCCGCGGCGACCGCCGTCGCGAGCGCGGTGGGATCGGCCATGCCGACGTCCTCGCTCGACGCGATCATGATGCGGCGCGCGACGAACCGCGGGTCCTCCCCTGCCTGGAGCATGCGGGCGAGGTAGTGCAGGGCGGCGTCGACGTCCGAGCCCCGCATGGACTTGATGAAGGCACTGGCGATGTCGTAGTGCTGATCGCCCTCACGGTCGTACCGGACGACGGCCCGGTCCATCGCCCGCTCGGCGGCGGACAGATCGATCATCACAGGGCCCGAGCCCCGTACCGCGGTCCCCTCGCCCGACTCCCCGGACCCTTCAGCCGGCGCCCCGGACGGCCCGCCCGGCTCCCCGGACCCTTCAGCCGGCTCCCCGGACAGCCCGCCCGGCTCCTCCGCCGGCGCGATCTCCGGGGGTGCGTCACCCGGTTCGAGTGCGTCACCGTGTTCGAGCGAGGTCGCCGCGACCGCCGAGTCCAGGGCCACCCCGGCCGCGGCCTCCAGGGCGGTGAGTGCCCGGCGCGCGTCCCCGCCGGAGAGCCGCACCAGGTGGTCACGCGCCGCCGGGTCCAGCCGCACCTCCCCGGCCAGGCCTCGTGGGTCGTCCACCGCCCGGTCGAGCAGCCGGGCCAGGTCCGCCTCGGTGAGCGCGCGCAGCGTGACCATGAGCGAGCGCGAGAGCAGCGGCGCGACCACGGAGAAGGACGGGTTCTCGGTGGTCGCGGCGACGAGCACGACCCACCGGTTCTCCACCCCCGGCAGCAGCGCATCCTGCTGCGCCTTGGTGAACCGATGGATCTCGTCCAGGAACAGGATCGTCCGCACCCCGTGCAGGTCCCGACGGTCCCGCGAGTCGTCCATCACCCGGCGGACGTCGCGCACTCCCGCGGTCACCGCGGACAGCTCCACGAATCGGCGTCCCGTCCCCCGGGAGAGCACATGTGCCAAGGTCGTCTTGCCCGTCCCGGGCGGCCCCCACAGCACCACGGAGGTCGGGCCCGCCACGCCGTCCCCGCCCTCGACGAGTCGCCGCAGCGGCGATCCGGGCGCCAGCAGATGGTCCTGTCCGAGCAGTTCGTCCAGGGTGCGCGGGCGCATCCGCACGGCCAGGGGTGGCCGCGGTCCCGCCCCCGCCCCCACGGCCCCGTCCAGGTGGTCGGGGTCGCCGCCGAACAGATCGCTCACCCTGGGAGGCTAACGCCGTGACGGATCGCGCGATGACCGGTGCCGACGAACGGGAGTTCCCCGCCCCGACCTCCTCCGCGTTCTCCCCGGGCGGCACCCTCCGCGCGGGGGGCGACGGAGCCGCTCCGGGCCGGACCCCGACCGGGGACGACGACGGGCCCGGGTTCCTCCAGCGGACCGGTGAGCTGATCGCGCGACGCCGACGCTGGGTCGCCGGCACGTGGCTGGTCCTCGTGCTGCTCGCCTTCGGCACCGCACTGGGCGGGGTCACCGGCGACGGGTTGTTCGCCCGGCTCAGCTCCGGCTCGCCCTCGGTTCCCGGGGAGAGCCACAGCGGCCTCGACCTCCTGAACCGGAGCACCCCGAACGGGCCGATCGTCTACCTCCTCGCCGACCAGGTGGACCCCCGGTCCCCGCAGTTGGCCGCGCTCGTGAGCCAGGCCCGCAGCGAGCTCGTCGCTCTGCCGGGGGTCGCCACCGTGCTCGACCCCTACCTGGTGCGCGGCACCGTGCCGGACCCGCGTGCCCGCGCGATGGTCTCCACCGACGGCCGGGCGGTGCTGGTCGCGGTCGCGGTCCGCGAAGGCCTGTCCTCCACCGACTCCTCCGCCGACGAGGCAGGCGTCAGCACGCACCTGGACGCCGTGGCGGCACGCCTGCGGACGGCGGCGCCCGGCTCCCACGTGATCGTGGGCGGCCACACGGCGATCTTCCACCAGATCACCCACCAGGTCCGGGCCGACCTGGAGATCGGGGAGGGTATCGCCCTGCCGGTCAGTCTCGCCCTGATGATCGTCGTCTTCGGCGGGTTCATCGCCGCGGGCCTGCCCCTGGTCGGGGCCGTGGCCGCGATCGGCGGGTCGCTGGCCACCCTGCTCGGCTTCTCCTACGCCATCGACCTGGACGCCTCGGTCGTCAACGTGGTCACGGTGCTCTGCCTGGGCCTGTGCATCGACTACGGACTGCTCATGGTGAGCCGGTTCCGTGAGGAGCTGCGCCGCACCGGCGTGACCGCCGGCCAGGACCCCACGCAGGCGGACGTGCAGGCCTGCCTGGGACGCACCATGGCCTCGGCCGGGCGCACCGTCGCCTTCAGCGCCGTCACCGTGACGATCAGCCTCGCCGGCCTGATGACCTTCCAGTCCAGTTTCCTCAAGGCGGTCGGGGCAGCCGGGGTCAGCGCCGTGCTCGTCGCCCTGCTCGTGGCGCTGACCCTGGTGCCGGCCTGCATCGCCCTCGCCGGACGGCGGATGGCCCGTCCGGGGATGCTCTTCCGGTTCGCCCTGCTGCGCCGGTTCGGGGAGATCTCCCCCGAGCACGGCGCCTTCTCCCGGCTGGCCGGGCTCGTGCAGCGCCGCCCGCTGCTGGTGGCCCTCGGGGTGTCCGCCCTGCTCCTGGGCGCCGCCGTCCCCGCGCTGGGCATTCGGCTCACCTCCTCGGGCCAGCAGCTGCTACCCGTCTCGGCCCCTCAACGGCAGCTCTTCGACGCCCTGGACCAGCGGTTCGTCGGCCAGAACCGGGCACCGATCACCGTGGTCACCCATGCCGATCCCGTCCAGGTCACCGCCTGGGCCGGATCGGTCCGTGCCCTGCCCGGTGTCCTCGGCGTCGACGCGCCCCAACGCCAGTACTCCCCCGAGACCGGTCAGGTCGTCGTGCTACAGGTGCACCCCGCCGGCGGCGCCGCCTCGGACACCGCACGACGCGTGGTCCGCGAGATCCGCGCCGACCGGCCCGGCTTCCGGATCTGGGTCACCGGGTCGACCCCGCTCCTCGTCGACTTCATCGACGCCTGGCAGGACCGCATCCCGGTGGCCGCAGGCGTGGTGGCCCTGGCCACCTTCGTGCTCCTCTTCCTGATGACCGGGTCCGTGCTGCTGCCGCTGAAGGCGCTGCTGCTCAACCTGGTCTCGCTCGGCGCCTGCTTCGGCGTCCTCGTCTGGGTGTTCCAGTGGGGGCACCTGGAACACCTGATCGGTTTCACCTCGGTCGGCGCGGTGGAGACCTCGATCCCGGCCCTGGTGCTCGCGTTCGGCTTCGGGCTGGCCATGGACTACGAGGTCTTCCTGCTCTCCCGCGTGAACGAGTTCCACCTCGCGGGCCTGGACAGTGACGCCGCCGTCCGGCAGGGGTTGCAGCGCTCCGGGCGGATCATCACCTCGGCCGCGCTCATCGTGGTCGTGGTCTTCGCCGGGTTCACCGCCGGCAAGCTCCTGGTCATCAAGGAGACGGGGGTGGCGCTGGCCGCGGCGGTGACCATCGACGCGACCCTGGTGCGGATGCTGCTCGTCCCGGCCACGATGACCCTGCTCGGCGACTGGAACTGGTGGGCCCCCGGCCCGCTGCGCCGGCTCCACCAGCGGATCCCACTGCGTCACTGATCCCGCCGGCACCGCAGTCCTCGTCCTCAGGCCGCGAGCGTGGCGTGCATCTCCCAGACCAGGATCTCGGCCGGTTCGCTCGCGGTGACCTTCTGGCCCCCGGTGGCGACGAACCGCACGGCGTCGCCGGTGCGGAGCAGGCCTGCGCCCTCGAGGACCACCGAGCCGGTCGGGACGAAGAGGTGCAGGAACGGCGCCTCCGGCAGGTGCACGCTCTGGCCCGGCTGCAGCCGCGCCGCGTGAAGGGCGGCGTAACGGTTCTTGATCCGGATGGCCGTCTCGCCGTCGTGCTGCGGCATCCCGGAGGCGACCGGGACCAGGCGGCCGGCCAGCCGCTCGTGCTCGATCTCGAGCTGTTCGTAGCCCGGGGTGATGTTGCGCTCGTCCGGCACGACCCACATCTGCACGAAGTGCACCGGGTCCTGGTGGCGGTCACCGCTCAGGCGCCAGGAATCGTTCTTCTCCGAATGCAGGATTCCGGTCCCGGCGCTCATCCGCTGTGCCAGGCCGGGGTAGATCACCCCGCTGTGGCCCTCGGAGTCCTGGTGCACCAGGGAACCCTGGAGGACCCAGGTGACGATCTCCATGTCCCGGTGCGGGTGGGTCTCGAAGCCGGTGCCCGGGTCGACGATGTCGTCGTTGTTGACCAGCAGCAACCCGTGATGGGTGTTCCTCGCGTCGTGGTGATGACCGAACGAGAACGAGTGCTGGGAGTCCAGCCAGCCGGCGTCGGTCCGGAACCGCTCGGCGGCCCGGCGCACGTCGACGACGGGGGTGAGATTCGCAGTGCTCACGGTGCCCTCCGGGTCGTGAGGTCGGTGGTGAGGGCGACAAGGCATCAACTACCTGACGTCAAGGTAGTTGATGCTTCATCTATTCCCATTGACCGGGCACCCCGACCCAGGAACCGGCCCAGGGTCCGACGGCGAAGAGGCTCCGGGATCCTCGGTGGATCCCGGAGCCTCTCGCTGACGATCAGTCCGTCCCGTCGTCCGGGCCGGCGTTGTCCCGGTCAGGCCTTCGGGGGCGGCGCGGCGGCAGGGGTTGCCTTCGGGCGGGCATCCACCCCGGCCTCGGTGCGCTGGGCCGCGGTGATGGGCGCCGGGGCACCCGTCAACGGGTCGAAGCCCCCGCCCGACTTCGGGAAGGCGATCACGTCCCGGATCGACTCCGCCCCACCGAGGAGCATGACGACGCGGTCCCAGCCGAGCGCGATGCCACCGTGCGGCGGGGCGCCGAACCGGAACGCGTCGAGGAGGAAGCCGAACTGCTCCTGGGCCTGATCGGGGTCGATCCCGAGCACCGAGAAGACCCGCTCCTGCACGTCGCGGCGGTGGATACGGATCGAGCCGCCGCCGATCTCGTTGCCGTTGCAGACGATGTCGTAGGCGTAGGCCAGGGCGTTCCCGGGGTCCTTCTCGAAGTCGTCGAGCCACTCCGGCTTGGGCGAGGTGAACGCGTGGTGCACCGCGGTCCAGGCGCTGGAGCCGAGCGCGACGTCACCGGTCTCGGAGACCGGCTCGAACAGCGGGGCGTCCACGACCCACAGGAACGACCACTGGGAGTGGTCGATCAGCCCGAGGCGGTTCCCGATCTCCAGCCGCGCCGCGCCGAGCAGGGCTTGCGACGGCTTGGTGGCACCCGCGGCGAAGAACACGCAGTCGCCCGGTTCGGCGCCGACGTGGGCGGCGATCCCGGCCCGCTCGGCCTCGGAGAGGTTCTTGGCCACCGGCCCGGACAGCTCGCCGTCCTCGCCGACGAGCACGTAGGCCAGGCCGCGCGCGCCCCGCTGACGCGCCCAGTCCTGCCAGGCGTCGAGGGTCTTGCGCGGCTGCGAGGCGCCCCCGGGCATCACGACGGCGCCCACGTACGGGGCCTGGAAGACGCGGAACGGCGTCTCCCGGAAGAACTCCGTGCACTCGACGAGCTCCAGCCCGAGGCGCAGGTCGGGCTTGTCGCTGCCGAACCGACGCATCGCCTCGGCGTAGGTCATGCGCGGCAGCGGCAGGCTGATCTCGTGCCCGATCAGCCGCCACAGGGCCGCCAGGACCTCCTCGCCGAGGGTGATCACGTCGTCCTGGTCCACGAAGCTCATCTCGATGTCGAGCTGGGTGAACTCGGGCTGGCGGTCGGCCCGGAAGTCCTCGTCCCGGTAACACCGGGCGATCTGGTAGTACCGCTCCATCCCGGCCACCATGAGCAACTGCTTGAACAGCTGCGGGCTCTGCGGCAGGGCGTACCAGGACCCCGGCGACAGGCGGGCCGGCACCAGGAAGTCCCGGGCCCCCTCAGGGGTGGAGTGCGTGAGGGTGGGGGTCTCGATCTCCACGAAGTCGTGCCGCTCGAGCACCTCCCGGGCAGCCCTGCTCGCCCGGCTGCGCAGGCGCAACAGCGAGGCCGCCGTCGGACGGCGCAGATCCAGGTAGCGGTAGCGCAGCCGGGCCTCCTCGCCGACCTCGACGTGTTCGCTGATCTGGAAGGGCAGCGGCGCGGACTCGTTGAGCACCTCGACGCCCGAGGCGACCACCTCGACGGCACCGGTGGCCAGGTCCGGGTTCTCCTTGCCCTCCAGGCGCAACCGGACCTCGCCGGTCACCCGCAGGCAGTACTCCGCACGCGTCCCGCGGGCCTCGTCGGAGTCGAGCACCTCGTCGCGGACGACGACCTGCACCACACCGGAGGCGTCCCGGAGATCGAGGAAGGCCACGCCCCCGTGATCACGCCGACCGTCCACCCACCCGGTGAGGGTGACGGACGTTCCGGCGTGGTCGGCGCGAAGGCTGCCGGCCTCGTGGGTGCGCAACACGGTGGTCCTCTTCTCGACGGCGTTCGACAGGTTCTGGGTTCCCACAGATCTGGGGGCCTGGTGCCCGTGCCGCGATCCTACGCGCGCCCGGTGCCCGGCCCCGGACGACCAGCGCGCGCCCCTGGACGACCGGTGCCCGGCCCGGACGACCGGTGCCGGTCAGCAGGCTCGGGTTCTCGGGAACTGGAGTCCCGCGATCCCGAGCCGCCGCGGAGCGACCGGGGCAACATCACCAGCGTTCGTGCACGTGCTCGCGGATCTCCTCGTCGTAGACGGCCGCCAGGGCGGACAGCGTCGCCGGGTCGAGCGCGGGCAGGTCCCCCGCCTCGGCGTTGGCACGCGCCTGTGCCGGGCTGCTCGCCCCCGGGATGACCACGCTCACCCCGGGCTGGTCCAGGATCCAGCGCAGGGCGAAGGCAGCCGTGGACACCCCGGCGGGCGCGAGCGCCGCCACACGTGCCGCCGCCTGCACTCCCACCAGGTAGGGCACTCCCGAGAAGGTCTCGCCGATGTCGAAGGCCTTGCCCTCACGGTTGTACGTACGGTGGTCCCCCGGGCCGAAGGTCGTCGACGCGTCGTAGCGACCCGAGAGCAGGCCGCTGGCGAGCGGCACCCGCGCGATCACGGCGACCCCTGCCGCCTGCGCGGCCGGCAACACCTGCTCCAGGGGCTTGCGCCGGAAGATGTTCAGGATGATCTGCACGCTGGCCACGTGCGGGCGCGCGATCGCGGCCAGGGCCTGCTCGCAGGTCTCCACGGAGACGCCGTACCGGGCGATGGCCCCCGCCTCGACGAGGCCGTCGAGCACGTCGAAGACCGCCGACGAGGTGAACACCTCCGGTGGGGGGCAGTGCAGCTGCACCAGCTCGAGCCGCTCCGTGCCGAGATTCGCGCGGCTGCGGTCGACCCACCCCCGCAGGGCCTCGGGGGTGTACGCGGCGGCCACGTGCGGGTTCGCCCGGCGTCCGGCCTTCGTGATCACGGTCACACCCGCGTCGGGGTGGTCCGCCAGGAAACGGCCGATGAGCCGCTCGCTGCGCCCGTCGCCGTACACATCGGCGGTGTCGAACAGGGTCACCCCGGACTCGACCGCGGCCCCGAGCACCGCGAGGGCGTCGCCCTCGGCGAGCTCCGCCCAGTCCGAGCCCAGCTGCCAGCAACCCAGTCCCACCGTGCTGGTGGTCAATCCTGCCCTTTGCCACGTCGTCGTCCGCATGTGCCCACCCTAGGTCGTGCGCCCGGAACGGCAGCAACAGTCCCGCCCCGACGGCAACACGACAGGTTCGACCGCAGCACGACAGGTTCGGCAGCGGCACGACGGGTTCGGGCGCAAGATCATCACCCGGACGGGTGTCCCCGGGCCGCAGGCGCGGTAGGGACTCACCTCCGGGCGTCCGCACGCCGATGCAGGGAACGACGACCCCGGTGCCTCCACCGGGTCGCCGGCACTGACGACGGCCCGCCCTCGCACAGCGGAGGTTCCCATGGTCCGCACCACCCCGGACATCACGCAGCTCTCCGCCGAGCGTGTTGCCGAGGGCATCCCAGCCCCCACCGAGCGCCCGGTGACGGTTCCGCCACCGAGCATCCTGCCGCCCACCCCGGCCGGTCCGGTGATCCCGCGGCAGGTCGGTCCCCGCTCCCTCACCGACGCCGAGGTGCGCTCGAACGTGAGTCCGTTCCCGCCCCGCAGGCCCGGGCTGGGGCGGGTGCGGGGCATGGTGATCCCGGACGTGGTGAGCTTCACCGCCCACTGCCCTGCCTGCGGCGCCGACTGCACCTGGATCGAGGAGCGGGACGACACCCGCCTGCGCGTGACCATCGACTGCGACTGCCCCGATCCCGCGGCCTGACCGGTAACCCCGGCCCCGATCCCGCGGCCCGACCGGCCACCCCGGCCCCGCGGCGCGACCGGCGACCCCTGCCCGCACGACGTCCCGCGACGACAGCCGGGCTCAACCCAGGTCGAACTGCTCGCTGTGCACGCGGGAGGCCGGCACGCCCAGGGCCACCAGATGGGCCACGACCGAGGTCACCATGGGCGGGGGGCCGCAGACGTAGGCGTCCACCCGGTCCCGCCTGCGCCGGCCCAGCACGTCCGCGAGCAGGTCCGCGTCGATGCGACCGTGCGGGCCCCGCCACTGCGGGTGCGGCTGACTCAGCACCAGCACCACGGTCATGCGCAGGCGCGCCCGCAGGTCGCTGATCTGTTCGGTGAAGAGCACGTCCTCCACCCGGCGGACCCCCACGACGAGCCGGTGGTGGCGGGGGTCACCGGCGTCGGCGAGGGTGCGCAGCATGCTCATGATCGGGGTGATCCCGATCCCGCCCGCGACGAACACCACGCCCTCGCTCCGGCGCCGGGGCATGGTCAGCGCCCCGTGGGGACCGTCCAGGTAGACCCGTTGTCCCGGACGGACGGCGGCCAGCCGACGGGTCATCCGGCCCACCTCGCGGACGGTGAACTCCACCTGGTCGCCCTCGTGGGAGCCGGAGGACATGCTGAAAGGCCGCTCCTTCAACACGGCGAACGGACTGCCCAGGCGCAGCCACGCGTACTGACCCGCCCGGAACGTGAACGGGCGCGCATGCGGTCCCACGGGCTTCAGAGCCAGGGTGACGGCGTCCGGTGCCTCCCGCCGCACCTCGACCACCTTGAAGGGACGCCGGTACGCGAGCAGCGGGCTGACGACCCAGCGCCGGGCCAGCACGAGCAGGGTCAACACGGCGATGGACACGAAACAGATCCGCATCGCGAGGTCACGGATCAGGTGGTTCAGCCAGTAGACGTGCAGCCCCGCGAGCACGAGCACCGCGATGCCCAGGACGGCGTGCAGGAACCGGAAGATCTCGTAACGTCGCCGGAGCCGGGCACGCAGCAACATCAGCCCGTACAGGGCCAGCAGGCACAGCGTGGCCAGGGTCGCCGCCTTGGCGCGGGGCGGGTCGCTGCGCAGGTCGAGCAGCCGGATGTCCGCCGGTCGGTGCACGAGCACGAACACCACGTGGGCCAGGGTGAGCAGAATCGCGGCCAGGCCCAGCCACCGGTGCCAGCCGAGGATGGCCTCCACGCCCAGCACCCGGCTGATCGAGCGCACCCGGGAGGGCAGCACCGCCGCGGCGATCACCATGGAGAAGGCCAGCAGCCCCAGGGCCAACGAGATCTCGATCGGCAGGTCCCCCCGCCCGCCCGCGGTCACGCTGAGCGCGAGCGGCACGAGGAGCAGGGCCGCGAACGCCCCCAGCCACCACAGACGCAGGCAGAAGACCCACAGCCGACCACCCATGGCGTACTGACCTCCTCCGACACGACCGGAAGCCGCACGGTCGTCACGACCGCACCGACGCGCCCGGTCAGTCCTCGGGGGCGGCCGATCACCTGACGGGCTCGACCGCACCGGGGACGTCCGGCAGGACACGGTGGGACGGCGCGCGGGCAGTGGAGCCACGCCGCTCCGCGATCCGACCGGCGGGGAGACCGGGACGTCGCGAGGCGTCCGATCCTCGAGGGGAGCCGTCAAGCCACCATTAAGCCCAGCTCAAGTCAGTCTCAAATCACCAGCAGCCGAGATCTGTTCGTGACCTGATGCGGGATCCGGTGTCCTCCGGGGTCCACGTGTGGCAGGGGTCAGCCGCCTGTCCCGGTCCGGGGAACGACGGGACCCGCCTCGGGAACGACGGGACCCGCCTCGGGAACGACGGGACCCGCCTCGGGAATGACGGGAACCACCTGGGGGAAGAGATCGGACTGCGGCGGCTGCCACCGGGCGGGATCCGCCGGCAGCTGTTCCCCGGACCGGATGTCCTTCACCTCGTGCGTGCCGTCCGGCCGGGCGAACCACACGAACGGGATGCCCCGACGGTCGGCGTGCCGGATCTGCTGCCCGAACTTCGCCGCGGAGGGCGCCACCTCGGTCGGGATCCCCCGGCGCCGGAGCGCCGCCGCGACCTGGTCACAGACCGGCCGGGAGCCCTCGTCCGCCACCGCGACCAGCACGCAGGTGGGCACCGAGCGGGACGCCCGCACCAGGCCCCGCCCGAGCAACCGGGAGACGAGCCGGCTCACGCCGATGGACAGGCCCACCCCCGGATAGGTCGTGCGGCCGTCGCTGGCGAGGGAGTCGTAGCGGCCCCCGGAGCAGATCGAGCCCAGGTCCTCGTGCCCGACCACCAGCGTCTCGTAGACCGTGCCGGTGTAGTAGTCGAGCCCCCGCGCGATGCGCAGGTCGGCGAAGAGCACTCCGGGCGCCTGCCTGTCCCCCGCCTCCACCACCCGCAACAGGTCGCCGAGACCCTCGCTCAGCAGCGGGTGCTCCACGCCCAGGGCCCTCACGGCCTCGACCACCCGCGCGTCGCCCCCCTGGATCCCGGCGAGGGCGAGGCACTGGCGCGCCTGCGCGGCATCCGCCCCGGCCTCGCGCACCAGCAGTTCCGCGACCGCGTCCGGGCCGATCTTGTCCAACTTGTCCACGGATCGCAGCACGGTGGGGACGTCGTCCAGGCCCAGGCCGCGGTAGAAGCCCTCGACCACCTTGCGGTTGTTCACCTGGATCCGCACCGGCGGCAGGCCCACCTCCCGCAGGGCCGCCAGCGCCTCGGCCATCACGAGGGGCAGCTCCACCTCGTAGTGCCAGGGCAGCTCGCGCTCGCCGACCACGTCGATGTCCGCCTGCACGAACTCACGGAAGCGCCCCTCCTGGGGCCGCTCCCCCCGCCACACCTTCTGGATCTGGTAGCGACGGAAGGGAAAGGTCAGGTGGCCGGAGTTCTCCAGCACGTAGCGCGCGAACGGCACGGTGAGGTCGAAGTGCAGCCCGAGACGCCGTCCCTCGTCGGCCTCCTCCTGGTCCCCGGCCTGGAGCCGGCGCAGGACGTAGACCTCCTTGTCGATCTCGCCCTTGCGCAACAGCTGGCTCATCGGTTCGACCGCGCGGGTCTCCACCGAGGCGAACCCCCACAGCTCGAAGGTCCGGCGCAGGGTGTCCAGCACGCGCAGCTCGACGAGCCGCTCGGCCGGCAGCCACTCCGGGAATCCGGACAGGGGCATCGGGCGGGCCATCATCTCTCCCAGCGGTCGATCCGCCCCGGGCTGCGGCCCGGGGCGTACGGCGGTCGTACTCACCCGACGGCGAGGTCCACCAGATACGGATTGGTGGCCCGCTCGCGGGCGACGGTGGTCGCCGGACCGTGTCCGGGCAGCACCAGCGTCGGATCGGGCAGCGCGAGCACCACGTCCTGGAGCGACCGGCGCATCGCGGCCCCGTCGCCGCCCGGAAGGTCGGTCCGGCCCACACTGCCGGCGAACAGGACGTCCCCGCTGAACACGGTAGCCGAGAGGCCCGCGAGGTCGTCGACGCCCACCGGCTCCCGGTCGGGCACCCCGGACACCCGGAAGAGGGCCGACCCCTCGGTGTGTCCCGGGGCATGGTGCACCTCGACCCGCAGGCCGGCCCGGGCCACCACCTCGCCGTCCCGCAACGACAGTGTGCGCGGGGGTTCGGTCCAGGACGTGCTCAGCCCGGACTGCTGGGCCAGCAGTTGGCGCAGCCAGGGGTCGAACCCGGCCCACGGATCCGCGAGCCGGGAGCGGTCCGCCTCGTGCACGAACACCTCGGGTCCCCCGGGCAGCTCAGCGACCCCGGGCACCTCGGCGACCCCGGGCGCCTCAGCGACCCCGGGGACCTCCGTGACACCGAAAACATGGTCCAGGTGCCCGTGGGTGAGCAGCACCGCGACCGGACGCAGCCCCTCGCGCCGGAGCACCTCGGCGAGGGCGGGGCCGATCCCGACGCCCGGATCCACCACCAAACACTCGTGTCCGGGGCCCGCCGCGACGACATAACAGTTCGTGGCGAACAGCTGGGCGGTGACGGCCGTTACGATCACCTGCGCGAGCCTACCGATCAGGCTTTCCCCACGGGCATCTGGTAAGTAGCGTCATGCCGGCACCGGCACGCGGTGAGCATCGAGGTACCGGGCAGGAGCCGGCAGTCACCTAGAATTGGCGCCCCTAACGGTGCCGTACTTACGAGGAGGTATGGCGGTGTCGCCGACCAAGCGGGAGCGCGAACGGCAGTACCAGGCCAAGCGCCATGAGAAGTGGGCCGAGCGGTACGCGTATCGCCAGCGCCGGAACCGCCGGTTCCTGCTCTGGGGCGTGCTGCCCACCTCCCTGCTCGCCTGCCTCGCACTCATCGTGTGGGGCGTCGTGACGAGCGGCTCCGGCAGTTCCGGCCAGGCCGCGACGGCCACGACCGCGGCGACGGCCGCGGCGACGACGTCCCCCACGGCGACGAGCCCCTCGATCGATCCCAAGGACCCGTGTCCGGTGCCCACGGCCACCGCGCCCGCGACCCCGAAGTCCTGGGACAAGGCGCCGGACAAGTCGCTGGCCGGCGGCAAGACCTACACGGTGACGCTGACGACCTCCTGCGGCCCGATCGTCCTGACCCTGGACGGCGCCAAGGCACCGCAGGGCGTCGCCTCCACGATCTTCCTGGCCGGCAACGGCTTCTACAACGACGTCTCCTGCCACCGGTTGACCACCGAGGGCATCTACGTGCTCCAGTGCGGTGACCCCGGAGGCGACGGGAAGGGCGGTCCGGGCTACAACTACGGCCCGGTCGAGAACGCGCCGGCCAACAACGTCTACCCTGCGGGCACCGTGGCGATGGCACGGGTGAACAACAACGCCAGCAGCATGGGCAGCCAGTTCTTCCTGGTCTACAAGACGTCGACGATCCCTTCGGACAACGCGGGCGGGTACACGGTGCTCGGCAAGATCACCTCCGGGATGGACATCCTCCAGAAGGTGGCTGCGGGCGGACACGGTACGGCCGACGAGCACCCGCTGCGTCCGCTGTCGATCGTCTCGACCTCGGTCGCGAGCTGACAAGGTGGGCAGGACGATGTAGTCCCAATGCGGGCAGGACCGTGATATGCACGGCAGGACAGGCGCAGCGACGATCGGAAAGCGTGGAGTCGTGACCGAACAAGAGTGGGGCCGGGTAGACGCCGACGGGACGGTCTGGGTCAGAACCGCGGCGGGCGAGCGCTCGGTGGGGCAGTACCCGGGAGCCACCGAGACCGAGGCGCTGGCCTACTTCACCCGCAAGTACGAGGACCTCAAGGCACAGGTCGACCTCCTGGAGCAGCGGCTCAAGGCCGGTCAGGTCTCGCCCGCGGACGCGGAGCAGACCATCCGCCGGCTCGCCGCGACCATCCCGGCGGCCAACGCCGTGGGTGACCTCGACGGACTCACCGCGCGCCTGGAGGCCCTCTCGCCGCTTGCCGAGCAGCGCCGCACTTCCCTGGAGAAGGCCCGCGCCGAGGCCCGGGAACGCTCGCTCACGGCCCGCCAGGTCCTCGTCGAGGAGGCAGAGCAGATCGCCGCCACCGACTCGGCGACGATCGTCTGGAAGACCGCCGGCGACCGGCTGCGGGAGCTCTTCGAGACCTGGCGCACCATGCAGCGGGACTCCCGCCTGGACCGCCACACCGAGGACGAGCTCTGGAAGCGGTTCAGCCACGCCCGGACCACCTTCGACCGTCGTCGGCGCCAGCACTTCAGCGCCCTGGACGAACAGCGCGCCGAGGCGAAGGCCACCAAGGAGAAGCTCGTCCTGCAGGCGGAGGAACTCGCCGACTCGACCGAGTGGGGGGCGACGGCCGCCGCCTACCGCGGGCTCATGGAGCAGTGGAAGGGCGCCGGCCGGGCCGCCCGCAAGGACGACGACGCCCTGTGGGCACGGTTCCGGACCGCCCAGGAGAGGTTCTTCACGGCCCGCACCGAGGCCTCCGCGCAGACCGACTCCGAGTACCGCACCAACCTCGAGGCCAAGGAGGCCCTGCTCGTCGAGGCCGAGGCGCTGTTGCCGGTCACCGACGTCCCGGCGGCCCGGAACGCGCTGCGTGACCTCCAAGAACGCTGGGAGGCCGTGGGGCGGGTGCCACGTACGGAGCTCACCCGGGTCGAGGGCCGGTTGCGCAAGGTCGAGCAGGCCGTGCGCGAGGCCGAGGACCAGCAGTGGGTCCGGTCCAACCCCGAGGCCCGGGCTCGGGCCTCGGCGGCGGTCGCCCAGCTCGAGCAGGCGATCGCCACGCTCACCGTGACGCTGGAGAAGGCCAAGGCCAGCGGGGACGCCCGCCGGATCCGGGACGCCGAGGCAACGCTCGAGGCCCGCAAGGAGTGGCTGGTCGAGGCCCGTCGGGCGCTGTCCGACTTCGGCGGCTGACCCCGCACCATCGTCCCCAGGCCGGGCCCGGAACCGTTCTGTCCCCAGGGCGGTTCCGGGCCCGGCCCATGTCCACCCGGTGCGGCAGGCTGCCCGGGTGTCCACGTACCGGATCCCGGCGCTCGCCGCACCCGACGAGGTGCTGCCCCGCGGCCCCTTCCGCCCAGGGTTCCCGTCTGCCCCCGCGCACGGGGAGACCGAGCGCCTCCGCCAGGCGGGGCTGCTGCGCCGGGTACTCGCCGACGTCCATGTCCCGGGCGATCTCCCGGACTCCCCCGCGCTGCGGGCCGCGGCGCTGGCACTGCTCGTCCCGTCCTCCGCCGTGGCTGCCGGACCGGCCGCGGCCTGGGTGCACTCATCCGGCACCTCCCGTTCCCCGGAGGTGCTCGACCTGTACGACCTGCCCCCGCACCGGAGAGGCCCCGACCTCGGCACGCTCCCCCAGCGCCTGCGCTGCGGACGGCTCGCCCCGCACGAGATCTGCCGGATCGGTCCCCTGCGGCTGACCACGGCGGAGCGCACCGCCCTGGACCTGCTCTGCTGGTCACCGCCGCGGTACGCCCTCGAGGCTCTCCTCGTGCTGGCCCGCGACACCGGACTGGACGCCGGGCGGACACGTCTCGCCCTCGAGAGGCGGGCCGACCGTCGTGGAGTCGTCGCCGCCCGCCGCGTCCTGGCCGTCTGGGCGGCCCTGGACGCCGATGCGGACGCAGTTGCCGGACAGAACCCCAACCGGCACCGGAACGTCCCGCAGATCGCCGCAGAAGCCCGACCGGGCAGCCGTGGGTGAGCCGGTGAGGTCAGACCTCGTTGCCGCGGGTCCCGGTGACGCGATAGGCGTCGAAGACACCCTCCACCTTGCGCACCGCGGCGATCACATGATCGAGGTGCGCCGGGTCAGCCATCTCGAAGGTGAACCGCGAGACCGCCAGCCGATCCCGGGAGGTGGACACGTTCGCGGCGAGGATGTTCACGTGGTTGTCCGAGAGCACCCGGGTGACGTCCGAGAGAAGTCGTGACCGGTCGAGCGCCTCGACCTGGATCTGCACCAGGAACACGCTCGCCGAGGTGGGTGCCCACTCCACCTCGAGGATCCGGTCGGGCTCGTCCAGCAGGCCCGCCACGTTGTTGCAGTCCTCCCGGTGCACGGACACCCCGCTGCCCCGGGTGACGAATCCGATGATCTGGTCGCCGGGCACCGGAGTGCAGCACCGGGCCAGCTTGACCCAGACGTCCTCGACCCCGCGCACGACCACACCGGGGTCGCCCACGCGTGCCCGGCGCGGCCGGGTCGGCGAGGTGGCCTCGGCGAGGTCCTCCTCGGCCCCGGCCTCCCCGCCCAGCGACTGCACGAGCCGCTGCACCACATTGGCGGCCACGACATGGCCCTCGCCGACCGCGGCGTACAGCGCGGACACGTCCGGGTAGCGCATCTCCTGGGCGAGGGCGACGAGCGACTCGTGCGTCATCAGGCGCTGGATCGGCAGGTGCTGCTTGCGCATCGACTTCGCGATGGCGTCCTTGCCCTGCTCGATGGCCTCCTCGCGCCGTTCCTTGGAGAACCACTGACGGATCTTGTTCCGGGCCCGGGCGCTGCGCACGAAGGTCAGCCAGTCGCGGCTCGGTCCCGCGCCGTCCGCCTTGGACGTGAACACCTCGATGACGTCCCCGTTGTCGAGCGTGCTCTCCAACGGCACCAGGCGCCCGTTCACCCGTGCGCCCATGCACCGGTGACCCACCTGGGTGTGCACGGCGTAGGCGAAGTCGACCGGGGTCGCCCCCGAGGGCAACGCGATCACGTCGCCCTTCGGCGTGAAGACGTACACCTCCTGGGCGTTGATCTCGAAACGCAGCGAGTCGAGGAACTCCCCCGGGTCGGCCGTCTCGCGCTGCCAGTCCAGCAGCTGGCGCAACCAGGCCATGTCGGTGACGCCGCCCTCGTCCCGCCCGGTGGTGCCGTTCGGGTCGTCCTTGTACTTCCAGTGCGCGGCCACGCCGTACTCGGCGCGCCGGTGCATCTGGTGGGTGCGGATCTGGATCTCGACGGGTTTGCCCTCGGGCCCGATCACGGTCGTGTGCAGCGACTGGTACATGTTGAACTTGGGC
>CAZOWW010000099.1:0-22527 GCA_964583765.1 uncultured Kineosporiaceae bacterium | reverse complement strand
GCTGCAGGTCCGCCAGGTCCGCCATCAATCCCGCGATGAGCGTCTCCAGGGAGGACGTGGGGTGCTGCTCGGCGAAGGTCGCGTAGTGGAAAGCCGGATGTGTCGACAGCGATGCCAGCACCGGGGCGAGTTGGCGGAAGTACTCCAGCAGCCCGACGGCAATGTGTTCGAGCCGGGCCTCGGGAGGATCCGCGGGGTCGCCCTGGGCCAGCAGTCCCGCCAGGTCGGGGGTCGGAGGCGTCATCGCCGCGAAGAACAGTTCCTCCATCGAACCGAAGCGCTGGAACAGCACGGAACTGGAGACCCCGATCTCCTGTGCTATCCGGCGGCTGCCGACGCCGATCCCCTCCCGCAGGAAGATGTCACGGGCCCTGGACAGCAGCAGCACATCTTCGATGATCTTGTGTCGTCCCACCTGACACCACCTCGAGAAGGCGACCCTGGCCCGGACCATGATGCCGCTCAGGGTGCCTGCCGAGCCGTGCGGGCCGTCGCGCGCAGGTACCTCACCGACGGGGCGAACGTGGCGATCTTCTTGAGGCCGCTGTCGGTCTCGAGGAAACCGGCCTCCGCCATGGACCGTCCCAGGGCGTCGAAATCGGTCTTGGTGCCGTCGACGACGAGGAAGGTCCCGTCTGCCCGGAGCACCCGAAGGATCTCCCGGATCCCGCGCAGCCGCACGTCCTCGGGCATGTGGTAGATCATGAAGCTGCAGACCACGACGTCGAACGTCGCGTCCGGAAATGGCAGGCCGTCGATCGTCGCGGTCCGGAAGCGCGCCGGACTGCCCTTGCGGACGCCCTTCCGGTGAGCCACCCGGACCATCTCGGGTGCGATGTCGACCCCGTGGACGCTCCCGCCGGGTCCCACCTGCCGGGCGAGGGCCAGGGTCAGGGTCCCGGTGCCACAGCCCACTTCGAGGACCTGGTCACCGGGCTCGGCCGACGACAGTTCGACCTCCATGTGACGCAGCGTGCGCTCACGCCCCATGGTCAGGAACTTCATGATCAGGTCGTAGTAGGGGGCGAGTGCCCCCAGCTGACCGGGCTGCTTGGTCTCCGACGAGGGTGCGGACTGGTTCACGGCGATCGTCCTCTCTGCTGGCGGTGTCGGGTCGGGCTGCGGGCTGCGTCGGGTCGGGCACGGCTGGGTCCGACCGTGCCGGACGCGGGTGTCCGTCGGATCCGTCCCGGTCCCGGGGCACCGCGCTGCCTTAAATAAGCGATCGATCGATTTTAAATCTGGATACCACGCCCCTGTCAAGACCTGGTCGCACCCGACTCAAGACCTGCTCGCGCGCCCTGCTCGCACGCGACCGGCACGGGGGCAGGGGAGGCAAGGGCGGGGTGACGGGGGCGCGCGTCGTGCGTGCCCGGGCCGGCGCACGGTCGGCGAGCACGGTCGGCGGGCGCCAGCAGTGCGCCTGCGGACCAGGTCGGCGGCCATCCGCGGACTCGAACCGCGGGTCCTCCTCACGGGGAGGCAGCTTCGGGAATCTCAGCTCCCGACGGGAGTCGTTTCTCCTCAGGACCTCTATGGCCGCGATCACTCTAGGTACTGGGTGCAGGCTCCTGCGGGCCCAACGTCCCAGGCCGGGTCTTCGGAGGCACGGCATCAGGGTGACTTCAGCCGGCCCTTGCCCTCGCTGGGAAATATGCGGCTATTGTGGCGATCCCATCTGACGGGTCCGGCGCCCCGCAGGCCATCCGCTGCCGCTGGAGGCCGTATGTCGCCGTTCCCACGCATGTCGCCGTTCCCACGCATGTCGCCGTTCCCGCGACACCGCATCCCCACCGCCCTGGCCGTCATGGCCGGTGCGGCGCTCACTGTCCCGGTCGCGCTCGCCGTCCCGGCGGCCCTGGCCGCCCCGGCCACCGTCCAGGTTGCCGCCTCGGCGTCGTCCGCGGTCGTGAGTCCCGTTTCCGTCGCCCCGGACGGTGCCGCGAGTGCCGCTCGGGCCCACTGGGTGAGTTCCTGGTACGCGGCCCAGCAGCCGTCGTCGCCCGGTTCCACGGCGGCGGGTGGCTTCACGGACACCACGGTGCGCCTGCGGGTGCACACCAGCCTCGGCGGCGAACTCCTGCGGGTACGTCTCAGCAACGTCTACGGCACGCGGCCGCTGTCAGTCGGTCCCGTGACGATCGGACTTCCGCAGGACGCCGCGCGGACCGCGACCGGCGCGGCCGTCCGCCCCGGGACCCTGCGGTCGGTCACCTTCTCTGGCGTGGCCACCACCACCGTCGCAGCGGGCGCGGACACGATCTCCGACCCGGTCGTCGGGCCCCTACCGGCCGATGCCGACGTTCTCGTCTCCGTGTACCTCCCCGGTCCCACCGGCCCCCTCACCGGGCACTCCCTGGCCAACGAGACCTCGACCGTGTCGACCGCCGGCAACCACACCAACGAGACGAGATCGAGCGCCTTCACCACCACGACCGGCAACTGGTTCGTGCTCGAGGGGATCGACGTCGCCGGGCCACCGGCTCTCGGCACGGTTGCGACCTTCGGTGACTCCATCACCGAGGGATGGCAGTCCACCCCGGACGCGGACCGTCGCTGGCCCGATCGCCTGGCCGAGCGCCTCGCCGCCGCTCACCTGCGGATCGGGGTGGCCAACACGTCGATCAGCGGCAACCGGATCCTGCTCGACACCCAGGACTACGGGCTGAACGCGCTCTCGCGGGTCGACCGTGACGTGCTCGCCCTGCCCGGGATCCGCAGTGTCGTCATCCAGTTGGGCATCAATGACATCCAGCAGGACCCGCACCAGACGAACCCCGCCGTGATCGAGCAGGGGCTGACCCAGCTGGCCCTGCGGGCGCACGACCGGGGTCTGACCGTCATCGCAGGCACCCTGTCGCCGTTCAAGGGCTGGTCCGTCTACTCGGACGAGCTTGAGCGGACCCGTCTCGCGGTGAACGCGTGGATCCGCCAGGCGCCGATCTTCGATCACGTGGTCGACTTCGACGCGGTGCTGCGCGACCCGGCTGTTCCGCTCACCCTGCGGCCCGCCTGGGACTCCGGGGACCACCTGCACCCGAACGACGCGGGTTACGCCGCGATGGCGGCGGCGCTCCCGCTGACCTGGCTGCGCTGACCGCTCCGTGATCCGCCGCCGTGCCGGCCCGGGCGGTTCCGCCGCCCTCCGGCACGGTGGCACGGGGTGCCTGAGCCCGAGGCATTGGAGGCCTGCGCCTGACCCGTGTGCGTCCGACCGTCCACCCGGTGTTTCAAAGCGTCCAATTAGGGCTACTCTGTGTTTCAGAACGTGCGGGCGTTCCGACCGGGGAACACCTGTGTCGTCCCTGCCCTGTCCTCCGAGAGGTCGAAGCGGCGTGCTTCGACCTCTGTTGTTTCCTCCCCTTTCCTTTTGCATTCCCGTTGTGTCACCCTGTTCGTCCTTTGCGTCACCCTTCGCTCCTCTTCCGTTCCTCCTCCGTACCTGACCGAGGCGTCGCTGCGCCGAGGGCCGCTCGATGCCCCTGTCCTGATCCCCTCGTACCCGACCTCCTCGGGCCACGTGTCCTCGTTCCTCGTTCTCTCCGTTGTCGTTCCCCCGTTCCCCCGTTCCCCCGTTCCCCCGTTCCCCCGTTCCCCCGTTCCCCCGTTCCGCTGTCCCCGTTGTCCCTGCCTCGGTTGTCCCGTCCTCCTGTCCCGTCGGGGCTCCTGTCACCCACGTCCTCCCGCCCGGGTCCGCGCCGGTTCCGCGCGCCCGACGCTCTCGGCATCCGGGTGAACGAGGTGCCGGCCCTGAGGAATCGTTCCTGTTCGTCGCCCGTCCCTGCTTTACTCGCGTCCCTGCGGCCCGCCGGAGTCCCTTCGCGGCGTGCTGCGGCCCGTCCCTCGTCCCGACCCGCTGTGGGGGGCCATGTCCGTCCGTCACCAGGGGCAGCCCGCCGGTGAGAGCGCCCGCGGGGATCTCCCTGCGCCCGACGTCGTGAACGCACTGGCGGTGACATCGCCGGCAGCCATGGCGGTCTTCGGTGCCGATCTGCGCTGCCGGTGGGCCAACGCCCGCTTCGGGGAGCTGACCGGCCACACCCGGCTGCAGGGGGTCCGCTGGCGCGACCTGTTCCCCGGAACCCCCAACGCGGACCTGGCGGCTCTGCGGGCTCTGGTCGAGACCGACTCGGCGCCGGTACAGCTGATCCTGCAGCCACCGTCGGGACCGTCCCCGGCCCGTAGCCGTCGCTGGGACGGCCGTGCTCCCCGCGTGGTCGCCGACACGCGGTCCCGTCCGACCTGGCGGGGCGTCGCGCACCCGGTTCCCGGACCCGGTGGGGAGCGGCTGCTCGGCCTGACCTGCCTGGACCCGGGTGCCGAGGCGCCGACCGGTCCCGGCCGGCGCAGCGGGCACGGTCCGGATGCCGACCCTGGACGTCGGAACGTGCTCGACCTGCGCAGCTTCCTCGAACGGGTGGAGGAGGCGATCGAGGAGGCCGGTCCGGAGCCCAGCACCGTCGGCATGTTGCTCGCCGATGTCGCACCGATCGGCCAGGACACGCCGACGGAACGGGGAGCGGTGGACGCCCTGGTCTCCGTGGCCGCGCGCCTGCCCGAGGTGCTGCGTTCCGAGGACGTCGTGACCGTGACCGATCCGCACCGCATCGCCGTCCTGTGCCGGGATCTCGAGTCGCCCGCGGCGGCCATGGTCGTGGCCGAACGTCTCCGGGGACATCTGTCCGCGGTGCTGGGTGAGGGCACTTCGCGACGCGGGGACGCCTCGTTCGGCGCCGGGACCGAAGGCCGGTCCTCCGCCTGGGACGAGGGCCTGCGTGGGGTCGCCCTTCCGGTGCTGGACGACGTCCCGGTACTGGTGAGCGCCGGTGTGACCCTGGCCCGACCGGCCGAGTCGGCGGGTTCCCTGGTCACCCGTGCCCAGCAGGCCGTCGAGGAGGCACGTGCCGCGGTGGCCCCCGCCTCGCAGACGTCCTCGGGCGACGCGGCGTCCCGGGCCTCCCTCCTGATCCGGGTGACCGACTTCCGGGCCCGCGGGCGTCCCACCACCGTGCTGCACCTGACCGGCGAACTCGACGTGGCGACGGTCGGCCGGCTGCGGGTGGCCCTCCGCGCGCTCCTGGCCACCGCCCAGTCGGGGCTGGTCCTGGACGCGCGCGGGATCACGTTCTGCGACGTCAGCGGCATGCGTGCCCTGGAGGAGGGCGCCCGGGAGGCCCGACGCCGGGGCCTGGGCTACGGCGTCGTGGGAATGCCCCCGATCATGCGGCGGCTGTACGAGGTCGGCTGGGCGGACTCCCCGTTTGCCCACTGGCCCACGCTGGGTGAGGCGCTCGGCGGCGCCTGATCTCCCAGGTGTCCCCATTTTCTCCGGTGCGCCGGGATTCCTTGGTGCGTCCGGCTCTCGGCGGGGTACCTGCTTCCGGGGTCCCGTGGTTGCCGCCCGGCAGAGATCGGTGGCCGTGCAGGTGCAGGAAACCGCTGGCCGGGCCAGGGTGGGTGCGTCAGCCGGGGACCGAACCGCGTACTGAGGTCGCCGCCGCCGAGGAAGGGACCGGACATTGTCCGACCATGATCTGCTGGTCGTCGCCAACCGCCTGCCCGTGGATCGCCAGGAACAGCCGGACGGGTCCTTCACCTGGCAGCCGAGTCCGGGTGGGCTCGTCAGCGCGCTCGAACCGGTCATGCGGGCACGGGACGGCGCCTGGATCGGCTGGGCCGGCACGGCCGGCGAAGTGCCCGAGGAGATCCCCGGGGACGGGCTCCGGCTGATCCCGCTGCACCTGGACGCGGACGATGTCGAGCACCACTACGAAGGCATGTGCAACGCGACCCTGTGGCCGCTGTACCACGACGTGATCGTGCCCCCGGTGTTCCACCGGCACTGGTGGGACGCCTATGTCCGGGTGAACCGGCGCTTCGCCGAACGTACCGTGGAACTCGCCGCGCCCGGCGCGACCGTGTGGGTGCAGGACTACCAGTTGCAACTGGTGCCCGGGATGTTGCGGGCCCGGCGGCCGGACCTGCGGATCGGTTTCTTCAACCACATCCCCTTCCCCCCGTTCGAGCTCTTCGCGCAGCTGCCCTGGCGTCGGCAGGTGCTGCTGGGTCTCCTCGGTGCGGACCTGCTGGGCTTCCAGCGGCCGGGGGACGCCAACAATCTGCTCCGTGCCTGTCGGCGCTTCGGCCTCGTCACCCGGGGGACCACGGTGCGCGTGCCGGCGGTCCTTCCCGGCGCACCCGGTGCGCCTCCGGGCACGGCCGAGGCGTTGTCGACCAGCCACCGGGCGGCGACGGCCTCCACCGGGGCGCTGCCGGCGATCACCGGTGCGCCTCCGGCCACGGCCGAGGCACTGCCGGCGACGGCGTCGTCCACATCCGGGGCACCGAGGGACGGCGGCCTCACCGCCGAGCACGAGGCGAAGGTCGGCTCGTTCCCGATCTCCGTGGACGCCCGGGCATTCGACGAGCTGGCCCGGGATCCGGGCACGCGGGCCCGTGCCGCCGAGATCCGGCGTGAGCTGGGTGATCCCCACGTGTTGTTGCTGGGCGTGGACCGGCTCGACTACACGAAGGGCATCGCCCACCGGCTCCAGGCGGTCGGGGAGCTCTTCGACGAGGGACGGCTCGCCACGCCGTCCGCGGTCTTCGTGCAGGTCGCCACCCCGAGTCGGGAACGGGTGCGCCAGTACCAGGACATGCGCGATGAGGTGGAGGGCACCGTCGGCCGGATCAACGGCATGCACGCACAGCTCGGGCACCCCGCGGTGCACTACCTCCACCAGTTCCACTCACGGGCCGAGCTCTCCGCGCTCTACCTGGCCGCGGACGTGCTGCTGGTCACGTCACTGCGGGACGGGATGAATCTCGTCGCCAAGGAGTACGTGGCGAGCCGGTTCGACGAGCGCGGGGCTCTGGTGCTCAGCGAGTTCACCGGAGCCGTGAACGAACTGCACCAGGCGTTCCTCGTGAATCCCCACGACATCGACGGACTGAAGTCCGCGATCGAGCAGGCCGTGGCGGTCTCCCGACGTGAGGCCCAGCGGCGGATGCGAGCCCTGCGCCGCCGGGTGTTCGGCCACGACGTCGCGCACTGGGCGGACTCCTTCCTGCGGGCCCTCGACCAGGTCGCCGGGACCTTCGAGGGCACGAGGCGGCCGGGATCCGAGGGCACGAGGCGGCCGGTGACGGGCGAGCTCCTGACCGGTGACGACGGTACGGCTCCGCTCGGGTCTCGGTCCGATGCCGCAGGTGCCCTGCCGGGGCCCGGGTCTGTTCCGGAGGCCGTGGGTGCCTCGGCGGCGGGCGCTGCGGAGGAGTCCGCCGACGCGTCGGGGGACGCCGGGGGCTCGGCGGTGGAGCGGGACCCCGCGCTCGATGTGGCTCTCGCCGAACTGGTCGAGCGGGACCGTTTCCTCGTCGCCGTGGACTTCGACGGGGTCCTGGCCCCCCTGGTGCCCGATCCGGCTCAAGCGCGCGCCCTGCCGGAGGCGACCACCGCGTTGCAGCGGCTCAGCACGAACCCGGGAGTGGAGGTGGCGATCGTCTCCGGCCGGGAGGTGACCGATCTGCGGACCGTGGCGGATCCTCCCCGCGGTGTCCGTCTGCTGGGAAGTCACGGGGCGCAGCAGGAGGACGCCGAGCCCCCTCCGCAGCTGAGCCCCGCCGAGGCCGCACTGTGGGAGCGACTGGCGGCGGAGGTCCGGCGGATCACCGCGGCACATCCTGGCACCCGCGTGGAGCTCAAGCCGCTCGCCGTCGTGCTGCACACCCGCACCGCCGACCGCAGCGTCGCGCGCAGGGCCACCCGCGAGGTTCTCGACGGCCCCGCGACCTGGCCGGGGGTGCACGTGTTGCCCGGCAGCGAGGTGGTGGAGCTGTCCGTGCGCGAGAGCTCCAAGGGTGCGGCCCTGCAGGTGCTGCGGGACAGGCTGGGGCTGGGCGACGGCGGGGTGCTCTTCATCGGCGACGATCTCACCGACGAACGAGCCTTCGCGGCGTTGCGCGACTCGGCCGGCGACGTGACCGTGAAGGTCGGTCCGGGACAGACCGCGGCCCGGCACCGGCTCCGGGGTCCCACGGACGTCGCCCGGCTCCTCGCCCACCTGGCCGAGCTGAGCGCGGTCTGAGCGTCTCAGGCCCTCGGATCAACCCCCGGGAGTCCTCGGATCAGCCCTCGAGGGTCGCCGACAACGCCGCGACCAGCCCGGGCACGAGTTCCGCGCCGACCGCCACGAGTGCGTCCCCGTCGTAGGCCCGGGAGCGCACCGCACAGGAGTGTCCGCCTCCCCGCAGGACCGCAGCGACCATGCGGAGGTCCTGGCGCTCGGGGTGGTCCCGCAGCGCCCGGGCCAGTTCGGCCTCGTCGGCCGCACCGGAACCCGACCGGGCGAGTACCTCGGCCTCCGCCCGGGGCGGCAGGACGGTGCGTTCGACGCTCAGCGCGACGCCGTCCACGGTGGGCGGCCAGAACACCTGGGCGAGCAGGTCCTCGAGCCGGTCGGCCTCGGGCAGGTCCTCCTGCTCCACCGCGGTGAGGTGCCCGGGATCCGTCCGCGCCACCTCGGTGAGTTCCGGCGGGAGCAGGTCGACCAGGCGGGGATCGCGGGCGATCGCATCCACGGTGCGGACCAGGGCGAACAACCGGGGCGGCCGGTCCCACCCGTCCGCGGCGACGTGCTGCTCGACCTCGCGCACCAGCCGGTCCAGCGCCGGGTGCGCGGAGGGTGCCTCAGCCCCGGTCGTGCTGCCGGGCGCCGTGTCGTCGGCCGTCGTGCTGCCGGGTGCCGTGCCCTCGGCGGGAGGTGCATCCGTGCTCTGCGGGGGGTGGGGACGGTGCGGGTCGGGCGTGGTCGCGCTCACCCGCCGATCCTCCCACTCCGACCCGGCGGGACGAGCCGGCAGCAAGTGCGCGTGGGGTGTTCAGCCCGCAGGAACCACCACCGATACATGCAGGGCCAGGTCGAGGACGTTGGGAGAAGTCATGTCCATGCGTGACCGTCTGCGTGAGCGGGGCGGACTACCCGATCACGCCCTTCTCGGATCCGTGTCGGCCCTGAGAATGGTCCTCGACCGAGCGCCGGCGCCGGTGTTCCTCTACGACGACGGCTGGCGGTCGGTCTACCACAACGACGCCGCGGCCCAGCAGTTGCAGAACGGGGCGGCCCAGTTCGGCCACCAGGCCGTGCGCGAGATGGAGACCCAGCTGGCCACCCGCTTGCGCGGCTCGCACCGGCGATACCCCGAGCGCGAGACGGTGACGTTCGGCGCGGGCTCCGGATCGGCCCGGCTGACCGTGGCCGTGACGGACATCCCCGGTGGCCATGTGGTGAGCATCTTCGACAACACGGTCGAGGCCGAGCACGCAGAGACCTCCCGCCGGTTGGCGCAGCAGCTGACCACCTCGGGGGCCAGCCTCACCCGGGACGGGCAGCAGCTCTCCGACGCCACCCGGGCGGCGTCCCAGGAGGCCGAGCTCCTGGTCACCGGGGCCGCCGAACTCACAGAGAGCATCCGGGAGATCGCGAGCGGTGCGGCGGCCGCGGCGCAGAGTTCCGAGCTCGCCGCGTCCACGACCAAGACCGCGGCCGAGGGCATGGAGAAGCTGCAGCACTCCACCTCGGAGATCGCGACCATGGCCACGATCATTCGTGGCATTGCCGAGCAGACGAACCTCCTGGCGCTCAACGCCACGATCGAGTCCGCCCGAGCGGGGAAGATCGGATCCGGGTTCGCGGTCGTGGCCGGGGAGGTCAAGGAACTCGCCCGGCGCACGGCCGACGCCACGGAGCAGATCCGCACCCTGGTCGAGACGATCAACACGGACACGGCCGAAGCCTCGGAGTCGATCGCGCGCATCGTCGAACTGATCCACGACGTGGCGACCCGGCAGACCGCGATCGCCAGCGCGGTGGAGGAGCAGAGCACGGTCGCGGCCGCGATGACCTCGAGTGTGCAGTCGGTGACCTCGGCCACGGCGAGTGCCTCCTCGGCTGTCGCCTCCACCGTGGAGACAGCGGCACAGCTGACCGAGGACGCCGCCCGGTTGCGCAGCCTCGTCGACAACTGAACCGCTCGTCGCGGTCGAGACACCGCTCGTCGTGGACACGGGACCACTCGTCCCGTGGATCATCGCGCCGATCGAGGTCACAGAACGGGTCCCGAGGTGGACCGGATCTTGAGGTCTAGCGTGCCCGCCATGGAACCCAAGGTGATCCACCGGTGGGGCGTGACCCCCGGCGAGGAAGCACAGACCTATCGCAGCGACGAGGTGATGCCGGAGGCGCCGTCGCGCTGGCTGCACGCGGTGAGCGTGCAGGCCCCGGCCGCCGCCGTGTTCCAGCGCGTCTGCCAGTTGCGGGCCGCGCCGTACAGCTACGACTGGATCGACAACCGGGGCCGGCGCAGCCCGCGCGAGGTGCTGCCCTGGTGCGCGGAGCTGGCAGCGGGCCAGGAGATCATGACGATCTTCACCCTCGAGTCCTTCGTTCTCGACGTCGAAGTCACCATGCGCACGACCCCGTGCCGCTACGAGACGTTGTTCGGGGCGTGCACCATCACCTACCGGGTGGTCCCGCAGGATTCGGGAGGCTGCCGGCTGATCTCGGTCGTGCGGGCGGAGGACGGGCGCGGGCCCGCGGTCGGGCTCCGGCGGTGGCTGATGTGCTGGTGCGACACGGTGATGATGCGCAAGCAGCTGCGCACGCTCGCGGCTCTTGCGCGCAAGGACGCGCACGCGGCGGAGGCTGCTTCCTGACCCCGGTGGGTCCGCGCCGGTGGTGAGTCACCGCACGGCCCCTTGCGGTGCGCCACCCCCGCGGGCGAGGAGTTCCGTGGAGCGGTCGAGGATCTCGTCTCCGGCACGTGACGCGGAGGGTCTCGTCTCCTGCCCGTAACACAGGGGCAACGAGCGCCGGGCATCGTCGACACATGGGTGCCGGAGACCGGGGCAGAGCAGCGCGGGGGACCGGTCCCGACCACCACCCGGTGCCAGGACAGGTGGCCGGGTGAACCCCTCGCCGTCCGGTGGCCTGCCCGGAACACGGCTGGTGGCCGGGTACCGGGGCCACCTGAGCGGTCCGGACGAGTTGCTGGCTCCTTCCGGACAGGTGAGGCAGGCCGGCTCCGCGCTGGCCGCCGCGGTGGATGCGCTCGGTCTGTCCGGATTGCTGACCCTGCGTGCGGATGCGGCCCGAGCCGTGGAGGACGACGGCGTCACCTACGGGATCGACCCGCTGGCGGGCGCGGGCGTCTCCGGCGCACCTCGGCCGGGCCTCGGACCCGGGTACGCCGGGGGGCGTGGCTGGCGCCTGGATCCGTTGCCCGTCGTCCTGGACGCCGCGCAGTGGGCCCAGCTCTCGGCCGGGCTCACGCAGCGGGCGGAGCTGCTCGACCTCGTCCTCGCGGACCTCTACGGTGCGCGGCACCTGATCCGGCAGGGGATCCTTCCCCCCGAGGTGGTCTTCGGCCACCCCGGTTTCCTGCGCCAGGTCGACGGCATGCGGGTACCCGGCCCTCGGCAGCTGTTCTCGCTGGCCACCGATCTGGCCCGGGACGCCGACGGCGTCTGGCGGGTGCTCGGCGACCGCGCCCAGGCGCCCTCGGGGGCGGGCTACGCGATGGAGAACCGCCGCGTGGTCGCGCGGGTGCTGCCCGGGCTCTACCGGGACACCGAGCTGGAGCGTCTGCGCGCGTTCTTCCACACCATGCGGGAGGCCCTGCAGGAGGTCGCCCCGGCCGGCGCGGAGGTTCCCCGCGTGGTGCTGCTCACGCCGGGACCGGCCAGTGAGACCGCCTTCGACCAGGCCTTTCTCGCCGGCCTGCTCGGATACCCCCTGGTCACCGGCGCCGACCTGAGCGTCCGGGACGGGCGGGTGTACCTGCGCTCGCTGGGCCGCCCGGAGCCGGTGGACGTCGTCCTGCGCCGGGTGGACGCCGACTTCACCGACCCCCTCGAACTGCGTCCGGAGTCCCGCCTCGGCGTGCCCGGACTGCTCGAGGCCTGTCGCCTGGGGCGGGTGACGGTGGTCAACACCCTCGGCTCGGGGGTGCTGGAGAACCCGGCGCTCATGCCGTTCCTGCCGGTGGCCTGCGCCGACCTGCTCGACCAGGACCTGCTGCTGCCGTCGGTGCCGACCTGGTGGTGCGGTGATCCCGCGGGACGTTCCCACGTGCTGGCGCACCTCGACGAACTGGTGCTCAAGCCCGTAGGGCGGGCGGCGGGGCGGGCGAGCCGGTTCGGCGGGGAGCTCTCGGCGGTCGCCCGTGCCGAGCTGCGTCGACGGATCGAGGCCGAGCCCGCCTGCTGGGTCGGACAGGAACTGCTCTCCGCGAGCACGGCGCCGGTGGTGACCGCCCTGGGGCTGGAGCCCCGGCGGATGGTGTTGCGCACCTTCGCGGTGGCGCAGGGCGGGCGGTACCGGCTCATGTCCGGCGGGCTGGCCCGGGTCGCGGGCAGCGTGCACGGGCGGGACGTCTCCAGTGCCGCGGGCGCGGTGGCCAAGGACGTCTGGGTGCTGCGGTCCGCGGGAACGGCGGCCGCGGTGACCGGGCCGCGGGGGCTCGGCGCGGTCCTGCCGTTGCGGACCGTGGCCCCGGCGGCGGCCATGGCGTCCCGCAGCGCGGAGGACCTGTTCTGGCTGGGGCGCTACGCCGAGCGTGCGGAGGACACCGTGCGGCTGCTGCGGGTGGCCGACGACCTCGCCGGGGACCACGCGGCCAGGCCGGGTACCCCGGAGGCGGCAGTCCTGCACACGGTGCTGCGGACGCTCACCGCGGTGACCACGACCTACCCGGGCTTCGTCGGGGAGGGGGCCGCCGAGCGGCTGGCCGCCCCGCACGGTGAGCTGCTCGATCTGGTCGTGGACGCGGCCCGGCCCGGCACCCTGGCCCACGCCGTCCGGCGCACCGTCGAGTCGGCCCGCGCGGTGCGGGACCAGCTGTCCCTGGACACCTGGATCGTCCTCGGCTCGTTGGAGCGGGTGCTCGCGGAACTGGCCGCCCGGGCACAGGAGCACGTCCCGGGCGGTGGCACCGTGCCCGGATTACAGCCGACGCTGGGGCGCGTGCTGGAAGGGTTCCTGGCGCTCGCCGGCCTGGGTGCGGAGAGCATGATCCGGGACCCCGGCTGGTACTTCTTCGACGCGGGGCGGCGGATCGAGCGGGCCTGGCAGGTGCTCGCGATGCTGCGGCAGGTGCTGGGTGCACAGGTGCCGGCCCAGGCACGTGGCCTGGCCCTGGAGTCGACGCTCATCGTCGGGGAGAGCATCGTCACGCACCGGCGGCGTCATCAGGGACGGGCGCGGGCGGACACGGTGCTGGACCTGCTCGTGCGCGACCGGGAGAACCCGCGCGCGGTGGGGTACCAGCTGGACCGGTTGCGCGAGGACCTCACCCACCTGCCCGGGCGGTCGGTCGCCCAACAGGAGCTGACCGCGCTGGTCCGGGAGCTGGCGGACCGGACGCGCCAGGTGGATCTGGTGCCAGCGCCGGGGGCCGTCGGCGCGGGGGCGCTCGACGCGGTCGTCCTCGGGCTGGAGGATCTCGCGGTGGCTCTGGAACGCCACTACTTCGTGCACCTCGCCCCGCCGCGGGTGATGGCGGCGACGCCGGGATGGGACGCATGACCGCCCTGGACGTGCCGGACGAACCCTGTACGTGCCGGATGAACCCTGGGTGGGCCCCATGAACGAGCTCGGCGAGGACGAGCCGGTGCGCAGGTACTCGGTGCGTCACCGCACGGAGTACTCCTATGACCTGGAGGTCACGGCGAGCTACGGGCGTGCCCACCTGATCCCGAGGGACGTGCCCGGACAGCAGTGCCACGACGTGGACCTGCGGATCCGGCCCGAACCGCACCTGCTCACCGAGCGGCAGGACTTCTTCGGCAACCGGTGCAGTTACTTCGAGATCCACCGACCGCACACCCGGCTCGCCGTCACCGTGACCAGCACCGTGGAGGTCACCCGGCAGGTCCCGGACCTGTCCCGGGTGCAGACCTGGGCCTGGGAGCAGGCGCGGGATGCCGTGCGGGGGGCGCTCTCCGGCCGGGAGCGGGGCTGGCCCGGCTGGTCGCGGGCGGAGCTCGTCGCCGTCGGCGACCTGCTGCTCCCCTCGCCCCAGGTGCAGCTGTCTGAGGAGGTGCGTGCCTGGGCCGCCGCGGTGTTCACCCCCGGACGGTCGATCGCCGAGGCGGTCGTTGACCTCGTGCACCGCATTCACGCCGAGCTGCGCTACGCCCCCGGCACCACCGGCGTCACGACGACGTTGCCGGAGGTGCTGGCCCGGGGCTCCGGTGTCTGCCAGGACTTCGCCCACCTGGCCGTCGGCGCCCTGCGCGTGGCCGGGGTCCCGGCGCGCTACGTCTCGGGCTACCTGGAGACCGTGCCCCCGCCCGGGCGGCCCCGGCTCGAGGGGGCCGACGCCTCGCACGCCTGGGCCGCCGCGCTGCTCCCGGCGCTCGGCTGGGTCGACCTCGATCCCACGAACGACCGGTTGGCGGACGCCTCCTACGTGGTCACGGCCTGGGGAAGGGACTACACGGACATCCCCCCGCTCAAGGGCGTGATCTTCAGCGAGGGCCGGAGCAGTTCCCTGCGCGTGGCCGTGGACGTCGTACGGAGCTGAGGGCTTCGTGGACCCGGGTTGGTCGAGGCCCCGGGACTCCGTGGGTGGCCGAGGGCCCCGGACGCCGTGGGCACCGTCGGGAGTAGTGTCGCTGGCCGGTACGGACGGAGCGGCCCGGTGCCGACGAGGTCGATCAGGGGGTGGCGTGCTCGGAGTGCCCAGGCGCGCCCTCACCACCGCCGGAGCCGCCGTCTGCGTGTTCGCCCTGCTCGTCGCCGCGCAGGTGGTGGGCGGACGTGGGGTGCTGCCGTCGGGTCCACCGGTGGCGTCCGCTCGACGCACCCCGCCCGCGGTGACCGCGGGCACCTCGTCCTGGATCGGCCTGCCGACCTCCCGGTCCGGGGCGGGACGGACGGTCGCCACGTTCCCCGGCCCGGGACCGGGCTCGACCTCCGGGGAGGGCGGCCAGGACACTGACGGCGGCCAGGGCTCATCGGGTGGAGAGAGCACCTCGGCGGGGGAGACGCCGGAGAACGGAACGGTGCCCGGTGCCACCCGGATCCCGATGCCGGGCGGACTGGCCTCGGCCCTCGCCGAGGACGCGCCGCTGCCGAGGACGCCGGTGCTCGCGGCCGTCCTCCGGGGGCCGCTCAAGGCCGGGGCCTTCCAGGGATCGGTGTCCCTGGACGTACGGGACGCCCTCACCGGGCGGGATGTCTACGCCGTGGACGCGCGACGTCCCAGGATCGCGGCCTCGACGACCAAGGTGCTCACGGCGACCGCGGCGCTGGCCGCCCTGGGGCCGGGGACGCATCTGGTGACCTCGGTCGTGGAGGGCACCACCCCGGACGAGATCGTGCTGGTCGGCGGGGGTGACGTCCTGCTCTCCGGGCAGCACGGGCAGCCGGACTCCGTGGTGGGCCGGGCCGGGCTGGCGGATCTGGCGGACGCGACCGCGACCTCGCTGCGGGCCGCGCACCGTACGACCGTCGCCGTCCGCCTGGACGACGACCTGTTCTCCGGCCCGGCGGTGTCCCCGTCCTGGTCGGCCTCCGACGTGCTCGGCGGTTACGTCGCGCCGATCATGTCCGTGGAGGTCGACGCGGGTCGGTTGTCCGCGGGGCACTACGCGAGCCGGCAGTCGGATCCGGCGCTCACGGCGGCCACCGCGTTCGCCCGCCTGCTCTCCCGTCGAGGCATCACCGTGACGGGAGCCGTGGCCCGCGCCCGCGCGGCAGGGGATGCGCCGGTGCTCGGCCAGGTGCGGTCGGCTCCGGTCTCGGATCTCGTCGAGTACACCCTCACCGAGAGCGACAACACCGTGGCCGAAGCTCTCGCCCGGCTGGTGGCCCGGGCCGGGGGACGACCGACCACCTTCACCGACGCGGGCGTGGCGATCCTCGACCGGCTCGGCCAGCTCGGCCTGGACACCACCGGAGCCCGGTTGACCGGGGGCAGCGGCCTGGCCCGGGACACTGTGATCCCGGCGTCCGTGCTCGCCCGGGCGCTGGTGCTGGTGAGTTCGGCCGAGCACCCGCAGCTGCGCGCGGTTCTCACCGGTCTGCCGGTCGCCGCGGCTTCCGGAACCCTGGCCGACCGTTTCGTCGGCCCGGCTCAGGGGGCCGCCGCCGGGGACGTCCGGGCCAAGACGGGCACACTCACCGGGGTCAGCAGCCTTGCCGGAACGGTCGTGGACGCCGACGGGCGGCTGCTGACGTTCTCCGTGCTCGCTGATCGAATCACCGACGTCAATGCCGCGCGTGCCGCGCTCGACACCGTCGCCTCGACCCTGGCGCGGTGCGGCTGCCGCTGATCGCCGCCACGGCATGCGGGCGCGTGCCCCTGACGTGCCGGCCCAGGACCCGTACGGTTGCCTCATGAGTGTCCCCGTCGAACCTCCCGCCGACCAGGACCCCGTCCGGCCGACCGCTCCCGCGGCCTCGGTGCCTCCCGCGGGCACCACCGCGGAGGGCACGGTCCCGGAAGGCGCTGTTCCGGAAAGGACTGTTCCGCAAGGCACAGTCCCGGGGGAGCCGGGTACCGGTCCGGCCGAGCAGGATCCTGCCCCGGGCCCCGGGATGGACCGGCTGGTCGACTGGGCCTTCGCCGTCCGCACCGCGACCCTGCTCAGCCGGCCCGGCCCCCAGGTGGGTGAGGCCGAGGCGGCGGACATCGTGGCCTCGCTGCGGCAGGGCGCGCTCGACGCCGTGCCCCTCGTGGCCTCGGTGACGCGTCTGCCCCCGATCGCGCCGTCCTCGCCGCTCGTGGTGGACCGGGTCGGGTGGATCCGGGCCAACGCCCGGACCTTCGCGGAGATGGTCGCTCCCGTGGCCGCAGGCTCCCGGCTCGCCCGCGCGTCCGGACGGGTGCCCGTCGTGGGCAGGCGGGTGGCCGGCGCCGAACTGGGCACCGTCCTGGCCTTCCTGGGCTCACGGGTGCTCGGACAGTTCGACCCCTTCGGGAGCACCGGGCAGACGAGCGCGGGGCCGACGGGTACCGGCGCGACGAACATCGGGCCGACGACCACCGGGGCGACGACCATCGGGTCGGGACGTCTGCTGCTCGTGGCACCGAACGTGGTGCAGGTCGAGCGGGAACTGGAGGTCGTTCCCGAGCACTTCCGGCTCTGGGTGTGCCTGCACGAGGAGACGCACCGGGCCCAGTTCGGGGTCGCGCCGTGGCTCGCCCCGCACCTGGTCGAGGGGATGCGGGAACTGATCGCCTCGCTCGCCGCGGATCCGGCCCAGCTGCTGGAGCGGCTCACCGGGGCGGCCCGGGAGCTGCCGCGGGTGGTGCGCGGCGGGGACTCCCGCGGGCTGGTCGATCTGGTCTCCACCCCCGCCCAACGGGAGCGTCTCGGTGAGCTGACCGCGGTGATGTCCCTGCTCGAGGGACACGCCGATGTGATCATGGATGATGTGGGGCCGGCCGCCGTGCCCACCGTGACGGAGATCCGGCGGCGCTTCAGCCGGCGGCGGGCCGGTCGCGGCGGTGTGGACCGCTTCCTGCGCCGGCTGCTCGGGCTCGAGGCCAAGATGCGCCAGTACGCGGACGGAGCCCGGTTCGTGCGCGGGGTGATCGCCGAGGTCGGTATGGACGGACTCAACGCCGTCTGGACCGACGCGGGCACCCTGCCTCGGGCACAGGAGATCTCCGACCCGGTCGCCTGGGTGCGGCGGGTGCACGGCTGAGCCGTGGCGGGACCCCCTCCGGCCGCACCGCAGTCGCCGGCTGATCCGCCCGCAGGCCCGGCGTCGGCCGGTCCCTCCGCCCACCCGCCGTCGGCCGGTCCACCCGCCCACCCGCCGTCGGCCGGTCCACCCGCCCGCCCGCCGTCCCCGGATCCGGCGGTGGCGGCCACGCGTGCCGCGGTGCGCCGCAGCCTGGCCGACCTTCCGGTCGGCGCGCGCGTCCTCGTGGCGTGCAGCGGTGGCGCCGACTCGCTGGCCCTGGCCGCGGCCGCGGCGTTCGTCGTCCGGCGAAACGGGCTGCGGGCCGGGGCCGTGGTCGTGGACCATGCCTGGCGGCCGGAGTCGGCGCAGGTCTGCGCGACGGCGGCCGATCAGTGCCGGTCGCTCGGCCTGGATCCGGTGCTCGTGGTGCCCCTGGGCCAGGCGGGTCCGCGCCCGAACGCGGGGGGTGGACCCGAGGCCCTGGCCAGGGCGGGGCGGTACGCGGCGCTCGACGCGCAGGCCGAGGAGCTCGGTGCCGCGGTGGTGCTCCTGGGGCACACCCGCGAGGACCAGGCGGAGACGGTGCTGCTGCGTCTCGCCCGTGGTTCCGGTACGAGGTCCCTGGCCGGCATGCCCGCCACGCGTGGGCGGTACCGGCGCCCGTTCCTCGCGCTTCCCCGGGAGGTCGTGCACCGCGCCTGCCACGCGGCCGGTCTGGTCGCCTGGTGCGACCCGGCCAACGCCGATCCCGCCTACGCCCGGTCCCGAGTGCGGGACGCCCTGGCCCTGCTCGTGGAGGCGCTCGGTCCCGGACTCGTGCCCGGCCTTGCACGCTCGGCGGACCTGCTGCGTCAGGACGCCGTCGCCCTCGATGCCCTGGCCGCCGAGCTGGACCGCTCCGCGCGGTGCTCCGGTCCGGCCGATGCCGCGTACGAGGGAGCAGCTGGGACGCCGGGGGACACGGCGCGGACGCAGAGGGGTCCAGCCGGGACGCCGGAGGGCACCGGGGAGGCCGGGGAGGCCGGGGATCCGGACACGGAGGACACGGAACCCGGGCCGCAGTACCGGGACCTCGCCGTGCTGGCGCAGGCCCCGGCGGCGATCCGTCGCCGGGCGCTGCGGCTGGCCGCGCTCGCCGCCGGAAGTCCGGCGGGGGCCCTGGCCAGCACACATGTGCAGGCCATGGAGGCCCTGGTGATCGACTGGCACGGGCAGGGACCGGTCAGCCTGCCGGGCCGTGTCGAGGCGCGCAGACGCTGTGGCAGGCTAGCCGTGGAGCCGGCCCGCTAGCGGGCCGACGCAGGTAGCAGCCCCCGCATCGCTCAGGAGACACGTGGACGTCGTCGACATGGGCCAGGACCTCGAGCGGGTCCTTCTCACCGAGGAACAGATCGCGACCCGGATCGCGGAACTGGCGGAGCAGATCGACGCGGACTACGCAGGGGTCGACCTCCTGCTGGTCGGGGTGCTCAAGGGCGCGATCATGGTGATGGCCGATCTGAGCCGGGCCCTGCGCGGCCACGTCGAGATGGACTGGATGGCCGTCTCGTCGTACGGCTCGGGCACCAAGTCCTCGGGCGTCGTGCGGATCCTCAAGGACCTCGACCGGGACATCACCGGGCGGCACGTGCTGATCGTGGAGGACATCGTCGACTCGGGACTGACGCTCTCCTGGTTGATCGCGAACCTCGGGTCGCGCGGCCCGGCGTCCGTGGAGGTGTGCACCCTGCTGCGCAAGCCCGAGGCCGCGAAGGTCGAACTGTCACTGCGCTACGTCGGCTTCGACATCCCCAACGAGTTCGTGATCGGGTACGGACTGGACCACGGGGAGCGCTACCGCAACCTCCGCCTGGTGGGCACGCTCGCCCCGCAAGCGCACAGCATCTGAGGCTCCGCACAGCATCTGAGGCGCCACGTAGGGTCTGGGACTCCACGCAGGTCCTGCGTCGGCCCCGCACCGCATCGGACATCTCGCGGAATCCGACGTCCCGCGGAACAGGGCGGGCCGCACGTCCGTTGCAGTGCCGGAAGGGAAGTACCGCCCGGTCCGAGGGGACTGCCCGGTGGCGGTGAACCGCCCGGTCCGGGGAAAGGGGCACCGCAGGCCGGCACGGAAGTACCGCGACGCTCGGCAGCGCGTGTCGCGGAGCCCGGAGGTCCGGCTCGTGGGCTGGCGGGAACCTGACGCGATCTGTGGTTGACAGCACGTCGGGGTACCCTCGTGACAGGCGTGGGCGAGCAGGAGGGACGGGGCGACGGCCCCTGCACATGGACGTCAAGCGACTCACCCGAGGGCCGGTTCTGTGGGTCATCGTGGCCGTGCTCGTGCTGCTGGTCGGAACGCAGCTGTTCGGTTCCGGGGAGTTCCACAAGGTCTCGACCTCCCAGGCCTTGCAGCTGATCCGCGACAAGAAGGTCCAGTCGGCGAAGACGATCGACGGGGACCAGCGGCTCGAGCTCACCCTGACCAAGGACGGCGCGGCGTCCGTGGGCGGTCACACCAAGGTGAACACCACCTACATCACCCAGCGCGGCCAGGAGATCGTGCAGGTCCTCGACCTGTACCGCCCGCCCGGCGGCTTCGACGACTCCAACCCGCAACCCGCCTGGTGGTCCGGCTGGCTGCTCACCTTCCTTCCGCTGATCGTCATCGTGGGCCTGTTCTGGTTCCTGCTCTCCCAGATGCAGGGCGGCGGCTCGCGCGTCATGAACTTCGGCAAGTCCCGCGCCAAGCTCGTGAACAAGGACATGCCAAAGATCACCTTCTCGGACGTCGCGGGGGTGGACGAGGCGGTCGAGGAGCTCCACGAGATCAAGGAGTTCCTCGCCGAGCCGGCCAAGTTCCAGGCCGTCGGTGCGAAGATCCCCAAGGGGGTGCTGCTCTACGGCCCTCCCGGCACGGGCAAGACCCTGCTCGCCCGGGCGGTCGCCGGTGAGGCGGGCGTGCCCTTCTACTCGATCTCCGGGTCGGACTTCGTCGAGATGTTCGTCGGCGTCGGCGCCAGCCGGGTGCGGGATCTGTTCTACCAGGCCAAGGCCAATGCCCCGGCCATCGTGTTCGTCGACGAGATCGATGCGGTGGGCCGCCACCGCGGGGCCGGTCTCGGTGGCGGTCACGACGAGCGCGAGCAGACCCTGAACCAGCTCCTGGTGGAGATGGACGGGTTCGACGTCAAGACGAACGTGATCCTCATCGCCGCCACGAACCGGCCGGACATCCTGGACCCCGCACTGTTGCGTCCGGGCCGCTTCGACCGGCAGATCGCGGTCGAGCCGCCGGACATGCAGGGCCGGCACAAGATTCTCCAGGTGCATGCCAAGGGCAAGCCGATGGCCTCCCAGGTCGACCTGCTCGCGGTGGCCCGCCGCACTCCGGGCTTCACGGGCGCGGACCTGGCCAATGTGCTGAACGAGGCCGCGCTGCTCACGGCCCGTGCGGGCGCCAGGCTGATCGACGACCAGGCGCTGGACGAGGCGATCGACCGGGTCGTGGCCGGGCCGCAGAAGCGCACCCGGATCATGAACGACAAGGAGAAGAAGATCACCGCCTACCACGAGGGCGGACACGCCCTGGTGGCGGCGGCGCTGCTGCACACCGACCCGGTGACCAAGGTGACGATCCTTCCGCGTGGCCGCGCCCTCGGCTACACGATGGTGCTGCCCACGGACGACAAGTACTCCACCACCCGCAACGAGATGCTCGACCAGCTCGCCTACTCGCTGGGCGGACGGGTGGCGGAGGAACTGGTCTTCCACGACCCGACCACCGGCGCGAGCAACGACATCGAGAAGGCCACCAACCTGGCCCGGCGCATGGTGACCGAGTTCGGCATGTCCGAGCGCGTCGGGGCGATCAAGCTGGGGCAGAGCCAGGGCGAGGTCTTCCTCGGCCGTGACTTCGGGCACCAGCGTGACTACTCCGAAGGCGTCGCGAGCATCGTGGACGAGGAGGTCCGGCGGCTCATCGAGTCCGCCCACGACGAGGCCTGGGAGATCCTGGTCGAGCACCGCCCGGTGCTGGATGCCCTGGTCCTGGCCCTGTTCGAGCGGGAGACCCTGAACAAGAACGAGCTGGCCGAGATCTTCGGGCCGGTGGAGAAGCGGCCCGAGCGTCCGGTCTGGCTCTCCAGCGCCCGTCGGGCCGTCTCGGACGTGCCGCCGGTCCTGGCTCCCGGTGAGCGTGCCGGGGTCGACGGTTCGCCGGTGGCGAACAACTCGACGCCACCGCCCGGCGGACCGACCGCCGGCCCCTCGACGAGTCTGCCCCCGTGGTCGACCCGCTGAGCCTCCCCGCGGGCTACGAGGTCCGCCCGGCCTACGACGCGGAGAGGGTCGAGCGGGCGATCCACGAGATCCTCCTCGCGATCGGGGAGGATCCGGAGCGGGACGGTCTACGGGAGACCCCGGCCCGGGTGGCACGGGCCTATGCGGAGATGTTCGCCGGCCTGTGGCAGCGTCCGGGTGACGTGTTGAGCACGGTCTTCGACCTCGGTCACGACGAGATGGTGCTGGTCAAGGACATCGAGGTCTTCTCCTGCTGCGAGCACCACCTGGTGCCCTTCCACGGGGTCGCCCACGTCGGGTACATCCCGGCGGCCGACGGGAAGATCACCGGGTTGAGCAAGTTGGCCCGGCTCGTGGACGTCTACGCCCGCCGCCCGCAGGTGCAGGAACGGCTCACCTCGCAGGTCGCGGACGCGCTCGTGGAGGCGCTCGCCCCGCGCGGCGTGATCGTGGTGCTGGAGTGCGAGCACATGTGCATGTCCATGCGAGGGGTGCGCAAGCCCGGCTCCCGCACCGTCACCTCCGCGGTGCGGGGTGGCCTGCGCAA
>CAZOWW010000098.1:13800-22818 GCA_964583765.1 uncultured Kineosporiaceae bacterium | reverse complement strand
ACTAGGGAACGACCTGCCCAAAGTCGTGGACGACACGTCCATGACTCACACCCGTCGGAGCGAGCCGAGGAGCGCAGGGTGAGGCCCCCGGTGGGCACCGTACGGAGTCCCGTCACGGCGTCACCAGGTGGCTTCGCGGGCGTGGCAGAGGCGTCGAGCTGGGACGCAAGGGGCAGAAGCGAGGGGGAGGACGGGTGCCGGGTGCGGGAGTCGAACCCGCACGCCCTTTCGAGCGGCGCATTTTGAGTGCGCTGTGTCTGCCATTCCACCAACCCGGCGTGTGTCAGAGCGTAGCCTGTCGCGGCCCTCAATGGCGCAGCCACCCGGCCGGAGTCACTACGCTGTGGCGCGTGGAGCTTGGGGAGACGCTGTGAGCGCATCGGAGACCACGCCGTCCGTGCGGACGGTGGTGGTGGCAGAGGACGAGGCCCTGATCCGTCTCGACGTGGTCGAGATGTTGACGGAGGCCGGATACGTCGTGGTCGGGCAGGCCGGGGACGGCGAGGAAGCCGTCCGGCTGGCCGAGGAGCACCGGCCCAGTCTGGTCGTGCTCGACGTGAAGATGCCGGTGCTGGACGGCATCTCGGCGGCCGAGCGCATCGTGGCGGCACGCATTGCGCCCGTGGTCCTGCTCACGGCCTTCTCCCAGCAGGAACTGGTCGAGCGGGCGCGGGACGCCGGGGCCATGGCCTATGTGGTGAAGCCCTTCACCTCGGCCGATCTGCTCCCCGCCCTGGAGATCGCGATCAGCCGGCACGCGCAGATCGCCACCCTCGAGGCGGAGGTCCAGGATCTCGCGGAGCGGTTCGAGACGCGCAAACTGGTCGACCGGGCCAAGGGGCTGCTCCAGACGAAGTTCGGGATGACCGAGCCCGAGGCGTTCCGCTGGATCCAGAAGACGTCCATGGACAAGCGCCTCACCATGCGCGAGGTGGCTTCTGCCGTGGTGAACTCGGCGACCGAGGGTTCGTCCTCGGGAGCGGCGTCCGGCAAGGGCTGAGCGTCGCCAGGGGCGTCTCAGCCCCCAGACAGGCCGCGAGGGCTCCCGAACCTGGTTCGGGAGCCCTCGGCCTTTCCGGCGGTGCCGGGAGCACCTCAGGGCGGCAGGAGGGCCTCAGAGCACCTTCGAGAGGAAGGCGCGGGTGCGCTCCTGCTTCGGGGCGCCGAGCACCTGGGCGGGGGGACCCTGCTCGACGACGAGGCCGTCGTCCATGAAGACGACCCGGTCGCCCACCTCCCGGGCGAACCCCATCTCGTGCGTCACCACGATCATGGTCATCCCGTCCTGGGCGAGGCCTCGCATGACGTCGAGCACCTCACCGACCATCTCCGGGTCCAGCGCCGAGGTGGGCTCGTCGAAGAGCATCAACTTGGGCCGCATGGCCAGTGCCCGGGCGATGGCGACGCGTTGCTGCTGGCCGCCGGAGAGCTGGGCCGGATAGGAGGCGCCGCGGTCGCCCAGGCCGACCCGGGCGAGCAGGTCCTGGGCGCGTTGGGCGACCTCCGCCCGGTTCTCGCGCTTGACCCGCAGCGGTGCCTCCATGACGTTCTCGAGCGCCGTCTGGTGCGGGAAGAGGTTGAACCGCTGGAACACCATGCCGACCTCGCGGCGCTGGGCGGCGATCTGCTTCTCGTGGAGTTCGTGCAGGCGGCCGCCACGTTCCTGGTAACCGACCAGCTCGCCGTCCAGCGAGAGCCGACCGGCGGAGATCTTCTCCAGGTGGTTGAGGCACCGCAGGAAGGTCGACTTGCCCGAGCCGGAGGGGCCGATCACGCAGACGACCTCGCCGGGAGAGACCTCGAGGTCGATGCCCTTGAGCACGTGGAGCTGGCCGAACCACTTGTGCACCTGCTCGGCGCGCACCATGGGCTCAGGCACCGCCCATCCCTCCCTTCAGCCGCAGCCGGGCCCGCGCGGACGGGTCGCTGAAGCCTCGTTCGAAGCGGCGCTCGAGGAAGTGCTGGCCCACCATGAGGATGCTGGTCATCGCCAGGTACCACAGGCAGGCCGCGACGAGCATGGGGAAGAGGAAGAAGGTCCGGGCGCCGATCGCCTCCAACTGGAAGAACAGCTCGATGCTGATCGGCACACCCATGAGCAGCGAGGTGTCCTTGAGCATAGCGATGGTCTCGTTGCCTGTGGGGGGCACGATCACGCGCAGCGCCTGGGGCAGGACGATCCGGCGCAGGGCCAGGGATCTGGTCATGCCGAGGGCCTGGGCGGCCTCGGTCTGGCCGGTGTCGACCGATTTGATGCCCGCGCGGACGATCTCCGCCATGTAGGCGCCCTCGGAGAGGGAGAGTCCGATCAGGCCGGCCATGAAACCCGAGGCCAGGGTCTTGGAGTCGACACCGGCGAAGCGGAGGTGCCCGGAGACGCCGAACGCCCGCAGGATCAGCCAGTCGAAGGGCACGCCGCCCTCGAACCGGCGGTAGAGGACGCCGAGGTTGCCGGCCACGATGAGCAGGACGTAGCGGGGGACGGCCCGGAAGACCCAGGCGTAGATCCAGGCGAAGGCGGCGAGCAGCCGGTTGGGGGACAGCCGCATCACCGCGACCACGATGCCGATCAGCACCCCGATGATCATCGACAGGATGGTGATCAGGATCGTCGTCCGCGCACCCTCGAGGACGGGCTTGCGGAACATGTTGGACACCATGAAGTGCCAGTGGAAGGCCGGGTTGGTGACCAGCATGTGCACGAACATGGCCGCGAGGACGAGCGAGACCGCGGCGGCGATCCACTGGCCGGGGTGCCGGGCGGGCACCGCGCGGATCGGCTCGGGACGCTCGGCGGGGGACGTGGCCGCAGTGGTCGGGGCATCGGCCCCGGACGGCCCCGCGGCCCCGGGCGGGGTGTCCGGGATCCCCGAGGGGGGAGTGGCGGTCATCGTGCCGACACTCCCCGCATCTGGACCCGTCCCCGGCAGGAGACGGAGCGCACGGTCAGCCGACCGTGGGGTTCACGGCGGGCTGGGTGATGGCGCCGGAGGTGACGCCCCAGCTGCCCAGGACGCTGTGGTAGGTGCCGTCCGCCATGACCTCCACGAGCGCGGCGCGGATCACGTCGGCGAAGTCCGTCTCGCTCTTGGGCAGCACGTAGCCGTAGGGCGCCGAGTCGTAGATCGAACCGAGCAGCTCCAGCCGCGACTGGGTCTGCGCCACCGCGTAGGCCGCGACCGGCGAGTCCGCGAGCATGGCCGACTCCTTGCCCGAGACGACGGCGGCGGTGAGCTGGTCCTGCGCGGCGTAGCGGTCGATGGAGATGGCCTTCTTGCCCTGGGTGGTGCACTGCTGGCTGCGTGCGGTGAGGTCCTTGTCCTGGACGGTCGCCTTCTGCACCCCGATCTGCTGGCCGCAGGCGTCGTCGGGGTTGATCTTCTGCGGGTTGCCGGCGAGGGTGACCCAGGAGGTGCCCGCGTTGAAGTAGCTCACCATCGTCGCCTGCTTGAGCCGGTCCGCATCGATGGTGAAGGAGGAGACGCCCATCTCGTACTTGGTGCCGATACCCGGGATGATCGCGTCGAAGCTCGACACCTGCCAGTCGACCTTGAGGCCCAGCTTCGCGGCCACCGCGTTGAACAGGTCGACGTCGAAGCCCTTGACGGTCTTGCCGTCGGCGTCCAGGAACTCGCTCGGCGCGTAGGTGGCGTCCGTACCGACGGTGATCTTCCCGTCGGCCTTGACGTCGGCGGGCACCTTGGCCGCAAGGGCCGGATCGACCGCGGACGACGTACTGCCGGCCGAGGTCGCGGGGGTGGTCGAGGTGCCGCTGTTGCTCTTGCCGCAGCCGGCCAGGCCCGCCACCGCCAGCAGGCATGCAGTGGCGGCCAGAGTGGCACGCACGGAACGGGTGGACATCGATTCCTCCAAGGGGGCCGCTTCCGGGACGGCGCGAGTGCCGGGCCGGATCGAGGATGACTGCGTGTCAGGCGACTCCGAGGTAGGCGGCCTTGACCGCAGGGTCGTGCAGAAGATCGGCGCCGGTGCCGGTGGCGGAGATCAGGCCGGTCTCCAGGATGTAGGCCCGGTCCGCGACGGACAGGGCCCGGTGGGCGTTCTGCTCGACGAGCAGCACGGTCGTCCCCTGCCGGTTGATCTCCTGGATGATGTCGAAGATCGCCGCGATCAACATCGGCGCCAGGCCCATCGACGGTTCGTCCAGCAGGAGCAGGCGGGGGCGGGACATGAGTGCCCGGCCGATGGTGAGCATCTGCTGCTCGCCGCCGGAGAGGGTACCTCCGGGCTGGCGTTCCCGTTCGCGGAGTCGGGGGAAGAGCCCGAAGACGCGGTCGAGGTCGGCCGCGATCCCGGCGGTGTCCCGGCGGGTGTAGGCGCCCATCTCGAGGTTCTCCAGCACGCTCATCCCGGGGAAGATGCCGCGGCCCTCGGGGGCCTGGCCGATGCCGCGCCGCACGCGCAGGTCGGCCCGCAGCCGGGTGATGTCCTCCCCGGCGAACCGGATCGCCCCGGAGGAGATCGGGCGCAGCCCCGAGATCGCCCGCATGGTGGTCGACTTCCCGGCGCCGTTGGCCCCGATGAGGGCGACGACCTCGCCCTCCATCACCTCGATGCTGATCCCGTGGAGTGCCTGGATCCGGCCGTAGGACAGGGTGATCTCGTCCAGCTCAAGCAGCATCGGTGGGCACTCCCAGGTAGGCGGCGATGACCTCGGGGTCGTCCCGGACCTGCTCCGGGGTGCCCTCGGCGATCTTCTTGCCGAACTCCAGCACGACGATCCGCTCGGTGACGTCCATGACCAGGCGCATGTCGTGCTCGATGAGCAGCACGGTCACCCCGCGGTCGCGGATGCGCCGGATCAGGTCCAGCAGTTCGGCCTTCTCCGAGGGGTTGAAGCCCGCGGCCGGTTCGTCGAGGCACAGCAGCTTGGGCTGGGTGGCCAGGGCCCGGGCGATCTCGAGACGCCGCTGCTCGCCGTAGGAGAGGTTGTGGGCGACGTCGTTGGCGCGCGCGTCGATCCCGACGAAACGCAGCAGGTCGTGCGCCTCGTCGCGGGACTCTCGCTCCTCACGGCGGTGCCGGGGCAGCCGCAGCACCGCCGACACCACGCTGGAGCGGTGGCGGGAGTCCGCGCCGACCATCGCGTTCTCCAACGCCGTCATCTCCGGGAAGAGCCGGATGTTCTGGAAGGTCCGGGCGATGCCCATCCGGGTGATCTCGTACTTGTGCCGGCCGGACACCCGTTCCCCGCGGAAGAGGATGTTCCCGCTCGTGGGCTGGTAGACGCCGGTCATCGCGTTGAAGCAGGTCGTCTTGCCCGCCCCGTTCGGCCCGATGAGCCCGAAGATCTCGCCCTCGCGGAGGGTGAAACTCACCCGGTCCAGGGCGACCACGCCGCCGAAGCGGAGGGTCACGTCCTGCAGCTCCAGAAGGGCCGGCGGCGACACGGGGTCGGTCCCCCCAGGGGCGGGGGAGTCGGCGGGGGTGGGGGACCCGGTGGTGGGGGTAGTCATACGACGGGCACCTCCTCGGCGCGGTCGGAGAGTTCCATCGCCCGACGCCGGTTGGGGATCAGCCCCTGGGGACGGAAGATCATGATGAGGATGATCATGATCCCGAAGAACATGAAGCGGTACTCGAAGATGTCGGTCCCGGCGACCTCGACCCCGCGCAGGCGGTCCGGAATGTACGAGATGAGCGCGCCGCCGAGGATCGCCCCCGGAATGCTCCCCGCGCCGCCCATGACCACACCGGCCAGGACCAGGATGGAGAACAGGAGGAGGAAGGTCTGGCTGTTGAGGAACCCCTGTTCCCCGGCGAACATCACTCCGCCCAGACCGCCGATCGCGGCGCCGATCGCGAAGGCCCAGAGCTTGTACTTGATCGTGCGCACTCCCATGATCTCCGCCGCCTCCTCGTCCTCGCGGATCGCGAGCCAGGAGCGCCCGACCCGGCTCCGCTCGAGATTCCGGACGACGACGATCACCACGAGGATCACCGCCAGTCCGAGCCAGTAGTAGGGCGTGGCGTCCGTGACGGAGAAGACGGGACTGCCGTCGGCGTAGGAGCCCGGCGGGTGCGGCAGATCGGTGAAGCCGCGCTCGCCGCGCAGGAAGCTGCTGCCGGTGGCGGTGAGCCGGATGATCTCCGCGAATCCGAGGGTGACGATGGCCAGGTAGTCCCCGCGCAGTCGGAGCGTCGGCCAGCCCAGGATGACTCCGCTGATCATGGCCATGGCGATCGCGGCCGGGACGCAGAGCAGCCAGGGCCAGTGGGCGTGGAGTTGACTGTCGGGCGAGGCGAGCAGGGCCATGGTGTAGGCGCCGACCGCGAAGAAACCGACGTAGCCGAGGTCGAGCAGCCCGGCGAAGCCGACCACCACGTTGAGCCCGAGTGCCAGGAGCACGAAGTAGGACATGTTGAACAGGGCGCTGGGCCAGTCGATCCCGGTCGTCGCGACCACGCCGATCACGGGCACGTCTCCGGCGTAGGGGAGCAGTGCCGCGATCAGGACGGCCGCGGGGACGGCGGCCTTCCGAGCCCAGGGGGGTAGGGGCAGGCGACCGCGGAAGGCCCTGCGGCCCGGGCCGGCGGGTGCGGTGCCGTTCCGCTGCGGGCTGTCTGCGGCGGTGTCCGGCCCGGTGCCTTCGGGTCCGTCGGGCGCGGTGGAGTCGATCTCGGTCACGCGCGTGCCCTCCCCAGTGTCTCGCCGAGCAGGCCGGTCGGGCGGACCAGCAGGATCAGGACCAGCAGGACGAAGGCGACGACGTCCTGCCACTGGGAGCCGAACACTCCCGAGCCGTAGCTCTCGGCGACGCCGAGGACGAGCCCCCCGAGGAGCGCACCCCGCAGGTTGCCGATGCCGCCCAGGACCGCCGCGGTGAAGGCCTTGACGCCGAGGTCGAACCCGGAGTTGTACCGGGTGTCGCCGATCTTCAGGTTGTACATGAGCGCCGCCACCCCGGCCATGAGACCGCCGAGCAGGAAGACGAGGGAGATGACGCGGTCCTTGTTCACGCCCATCAGCGCGGCGGTGTTCGGGTCCTGGGCGACCGCACGGACCCCCCGGCCCATGCGGCTGCGCCGGATGAACTGGTCGAGGCCGGCCATCATGACCAGCGCGGTCACCATGATGCCCAGCTGGAGGTTGGTGATCGAGGTCGAGCCGATGCTCAGGACGGTCTTCTGGGTGACGATGCGGGGCATGCCGTGCGGGTTGCGGTGGGTGAGGATGCCCACGAACTCCGAGATGGCCACCGAGGCGCCGATCGCGGTGATGAGGAAGGCGAGGGGAGGGGCGTTGCGGCGGCGCAGGGGGCGGTAGGCGACCAGTTCGATGCCGAGGGCGGTGAGTGCCGAGGCGAGCATGGCCGCGATCAGGGCCAGCAGGAGCAGGCCGAGGGCCGCGGGGATCCCTGGCGGAGCGGCGTTCTGGTCGTAGCCGGCGGCATTCCAGGTCAGGACGGCCGCGTAGGTGCCCACGAGGAAGACCTCGGAGTGGGCGAAGTTGATGAGCCGCAGGACCCCGTAGACGAGGGTGTAGCCGAGGGCGAAGAGCGCGTAGATCGCGCCCTGGGTGATTCCGATGACGGTGTACTGCCCCAGGCTGTGCCAGAGAGTGGCGAAATGCACGGGTTGCTCCCGGTGGACATGTGAGCGGGGTGTGGCCGGGGACGTACCCAGCCACACCCCAACGCGGCAGGTGGATCAGGAGGTGGGAATCTGCTGATCCGGGACCACGGAACCGTTGACGAACTTGAATGCCCACACCTTGATGTAGGCCGGATCGAGCTCGCCCGTGCTGGTGAACTTGTACGTGTTCGCGACGCCGGTGTAGTTGAGCGTGCTGAGGTACTTGTTCACGGTCTTGGGCGTGGTGTTGCCGGCCTGGATGGCGTTGAGGAAGATGTTCGCGGCGTCGTAGGCGACGTCGCTGTAGGTGCCGGGGTCCTGCTTCCACGCCGTCTTGTAGTCCGTGGCGAAGGTGCCCTTGGCCGCGGTGGCCGGCGAGCAGGGGCAGGTGACGATGTTGCCGTCGGCCGCGTCGTTGCCTGCGGTCTTGGCGAAGCCGGGGTCGTTCACGCCGTCGCCGCCGACCAGCGTGGCGGCCACTCCCGCGCCCTTGAGCTGCTTGGCGATGAGGCCGGCATTCTGGTAGTAACCGCCGTAGAAGATCACGGTGGCCCCGGAGGCCTTGACCTTCGTGACGAGCGCGGAGAAGTCGGTCTGCTGCCCGTCCGCCTGCGTCTTGTCCGTGCCCACGACAAGCGCGCCGAGCGTCGTCTTGACCGCGTCGGCCAGGCCCGATCCGTAGGCGGACTGGTCGTCCGCGACGAAGACCTTCTGCGCCTTGAGAACCGACTTGATGTAGTTCGCCGCGGCGGGGCCCTGCGACGCGTCGTTGGCCAGCGCCCGGTGGAAGACCTTCCAGCCGTGCGTGGCCAGACTCGGCCGGGTCGCCGAGGAGGTGATCAGGGGGATCCCGGCCTGCTCGAAGATCGGGTTGGCGGCCTCGGACTCCCCGGAGAACGCCGGGCCGATGACGCCGATGATGCTCTTGTCGGACACGAGCTGGCGTGCCACGCCAGGAGCCTTGCCCGGGTCGCCCTCGGAGTCGAAGAGCTTCAGGGTGACCTTGGCGTCGGGGTGCTTGGCGTTGTACTGGTCGACCGCGAGCTGGGCACCGTCCTTGATGTTGATGCCCAGGTTGGCCGCGGAACCGGTCAGTGCGCCGAAGAATGCGATGGACCGGCCCGCCTTATTGCTGCTGCCACAACCGGTGGCGGCCAGGGCGATGATGGCCAGCGCGGCGGTTGTCCGGACGATGCGCGTGATCCGCACGAAACACCTCTCTCAGCCGTGCTCAGGGGCGGCGACGGCCGTTTCGGGGCCGGGCGCCAGGGGTGACGGTGCGTGTAGGCGTGATGCCGCCTGAACGATGTGATGTCGCCTGAACTATAGGGACGCCGTCCACGGTCTACCAGCGTGTCACTCGGTCGTGACAACGTTGTGATCGGCAGTTCACGAGCGACACGCCGTATCCGGACGAGCCGGGCG
>CAZOWW010000098.1:0-13700 GCA_964583765.1 uncultured Kineosporiaceae bacterium | reverse complement strand
CAACGTTGTGATCGGCAGTTCACGAGCGACACGCCGTATCCGGACGAGCCGGGCGTAATAGGTCGGATGAATTTCGCGGGATCGAGGTCGGGAATCCCTGCCCGGCGTGCATGTTCGGGACGTCGCCGGCGGCCCGCTCGGGGCGGGGGAGCTCTGCCCGGTCGGCCTCTACCCTGGCGGCCCGCCAGGACGTACCCTGCGGCGCCGACGGTGTGACGTGGCCCCCGGCCCAGGGGCGCGCGCGGACCGTCGGGTGGGTCTAGGAGGCAGAGATGCCACGTCCATCCCTCGACGTCCGGCGTGCCAGGCCGGAGGACGTCGAGTCCTTGGTGACCCTGTGGGGCGCCGCCAGGGAGGAACTGGTTCGCAACGGCAGGACGTTCGCGGCGAGTTCCGTGGACTGGTTGCGGTCCCGCCTGCTGGAGATGATCGAGGCGCCCGATTCCCCGGTGCTCATCGCCTGGTGGGACGCCCGGCCCGCGGGCTACGCCCTGCTGCGGATCGCCCCGGTGTCACCGCTCGTCGACGGTCCCAGCGTCAACATCGACTACCTGTTCGTCGTGTGCGAGCTCCGCCGGCACGGCATCGCGCGGGCGTTGCTGTCCGCGGTGACCTGCGTGGCCGAGCGGCACGGCGCCGAGAGCGTGATCTCCAACGTCGCACCCATGGCCCGGGAGACCCACAGGTTCTTCGCGCGGCTGGGGTTCGCGCCGCTGGTCGTCCGGCGCGCGGTCAGCACGTCGCTGCTGCGCCGGCGGCTGTGCCAGAGCTCGCGGCATCCCGCCCTCGACGACGTCCTCTACCGGCGGCGGTCGGCCCGCGCTCGCCGGATCAGCCTCCTGGGGGCCGTGGACGGGCACTCCGGTGGGGCCGAGGACCTGTGGGACGAGTTCACCCCGCTGGCCGGTCTGCCGGCGGACCGGCCGACCGGACGACCGTTCGTCCCGCCGACCGCACCGGTCGAGGTGGGGCACTACCAGGACGATCCGGGCGCGGAGGGCCCCCAGGCCGAGATCGGGTGAGCTCAGGCCGGTCGGGGACGGCGCAGGAGGCAGGTGACCCGGGCCGAGCAGATGCGGTGGCCGGTGTCGTCGGTGATCACGACCTCGTAACAGGCGACCCCCCGCCCCAGGGACGCGGGCGTGGCGACCGCGGTGACCAGACCACGGTTGACCGAGCGGTGGTGGGTCGCGTTGAGGTCCGTCCCGATCGCGACGAGTCCGCTGGGAGCGGCGTGCAGGGTGGCCGCGAGCGAGCCGACCGTCTCGGCGAGCGCCGCCGAGGCACCACCGTGCAGGAGGCCGTACGGTTGGGTGTTGCCCGTCACCGGCATGGTCGCGACCACGCGTTCCGCGCTGGCGTGCACGACCCGGATGCCCATGCGCTCGAGGAGGGTTCCGTCGAGTCGGGGGGCCCCCGGCAGCCCCGCCAGGAGCGTGCGGACGGTCTGCGGGACCTCCGGTCCGGGGTAGGGGTGAGCACCGTGGGTCCAGTCCTTGTCGGCCATGACGCATAGGGTGACAGCCGTGAGCAAGTCCTCCCTGCCTGTTCGTGCAGAATCCGGTTCCCGCCTGCTCCTCGTCGACGGGCACTCGATGGCCTACCGGGCCTTCTTCGCCCTCCCTGTGGAGAATTTCGCCACGTCGACGGGGCAGGCGACCAACGCCGTCTACGGCTTCATCTCGATGCTGATCAACGTTCTTCGGGACGAGGCGCCCGATCACGTGGCGGTCGCCTTCGACGTCTCGCGGCACAGTTTCCGCACCGACGAGTACCCGGAGTACAAGGCCACCCGCAGCGCCTCGCCGGTGGAGTTCGCGGGACAGGTCTCCCTGATCAAGGAGGTCCTGGCCGCCCTGTGCATCCCGGTCTTCGAGAAGGAGGGCTACGAGGCGGACGACCTCATCGCCACCCTGAGCACGATCGCCGCCGCCGAGGGGGCCGAGGTGCTGATCAGCACCGGTGACCGCGACGCGCTGCAGCTGGTCGGTGGCCGCACCACCGTGCTCTACCCGGTGCGCGGGGTCTCCGAGTTGATCCGGATGACGCCGGAGACCGTCCTGGAGCGCTACGGCGTGCCCCCCGATCGCTATCCCGATCTCGCCGCGCTGGTGGGGGAGACGAGCGACAACCTGCCGGGCGTGCCCGGTGTGGGGAACAAGACGGCGGCCAAGTGGCTCACCGCCTACGGGTCCCTGGACGGCATCGTGGCGGCCGCGCCCTCGATCAAGGGCAAGGCGGGGGAGAACCTCCGGGCGCATCTGGACACGGTGCTGCGCAACCGGCGCCTCAACCACCTGATCCGCGACCTCGACCTCGGCGTCGACCTGGCGGCCCTGCGGGTGCGGCCGTGGGACCGGGAGGCCGTGCACCAGGTGTTCGACGGGCTGGAGTTCCGGGTGCTGCGGGACCGGCTGTTCGCGACCCTCGCGAACGACGAACCGGCCGTGCAGGAGGGCTTCGACCTGGAGGTGGCCCGGCCCCTCGGTGCCCAGGTCGCGGACTGGCTCGGCGAGCACGCGGCCGGTTCCGGGAGCTCGGCCGCGGTCGGGGTGCACGTGGTGGGCACCTGGGCGCGAGGCACCGGGGACGCCGAGGCCCTGGCCCTGGCGGCGCCGGACGACGCGACCGCCTACCTCGACCTGGTCGAGGCCGCGCCCGAGGCGCTGGCGGCGCTGGCGGACTGGCTCGCCGACGAGTCCCGGCCCAAGGCCCTGCACGACGCGAAGGGGCCGATGGCGGCGCTGGTCGCCCGCGGGCTCCCCGTGCGCGGACTGGTCGCGGACACGGCCCTCGCGGCCTATCTCTGCCGTCCCGACCAGCGCAGCTACGACCTCGCCGACCTGAGCCTGCGCCACCTGGGCCGGGCCCTGCGCGCCGAGACCGAGCCGGGAGGCCAGCTGCTGCTGGACACCGGGGACGGCACCGAGGAGGCCGAGGCCGCCACCGTGCGTGCCCGCGCGGTGCGCGAACTCGTCGGTGCGCTGGACCGCGAGCTGGACGAGCGCGAGGCCCGGGCCCTGCTCACGGAGCTCGAGTTGCCCCTGGTGGACGTCCTCGGCGGCATGGAACGGGTCGGGATCGCGGTGGATCGCTCCGCCCTGGCCGATCTGGAGAGCCGGTTCGCGGCCGCGGTGTCGCAGGCGGCCAAGGAAGCGTTCGCGGTGATCGGCACCGAGATCAACCTGAGCTCGCCCAAGCAACTGCAGACCGTGCTGTTCGAGCGGCTCGACATGCCACGGACCAAGCGGACCAAGACCGGCTGGACGACGGACGCCGAGGCGCTGAGCGATCTCTACGCCCGGACCGAGCATCCCTTCCTGCTGCACCTGCTGCAGCACCGGGACGCCAGCAAGTTGCGCCAGACCGTCGAGGGACTGCTGAAGTCCGTCTCCGACGACGGCCGGATCCACACCACGTACCAGCAGACGATCGCCGCCACCGGGCGGCTCTCCAGTATCGACCCGAACCTGCAGAACATTCCCGTCCGCACGGACGAGGGCCGGCGCATCCGCGGCACGTTCGTGGTCGGCCAGGGGTACGAGTGCCTCTTGACCGCCGACTACTCGCAGATCGAGATGCGGATCATGGCGCACCTCTCCGAGGACGCCGGCCTCATCGAGGCCTTCCGCTCGGGTGAGGACCTGCACCGGTTCGTGGGCTCGCGGGTCTTCGGCGTGGTGCCGGCCGAGGTGACGCCGGCCATGCGCTCGAAGATCAAGGCCATGTCCTACGGCCTCGCCTACGGGTTGAGCGCCTTCGGGCTCTCGCGCCAGCTCTCCATCCCCGTCGAGGAGGCCCGGGGCCTCATGGACGACTACTTCACCCGCTTCGGCGGGGTGCGGGACTACCTGCAGGGTGTGGTCGCGGCCGCCCGGCGCACCGGCTACACCGAGACCATCCTCGGTCGGCGCCGCTACCTGCCGGACCTGTCCAGTGACAACCGGCAGCGGCGGGAGATGGCCGAGCGGATGGCGCTCAACGCGCCGATCCAGGGTTCGGCGGCCGACCTGATGAAGGTGGCGATGCTCGCGGTGGCTTCCGGGCTGCGGGAGCGAGGGCTGGCCAGCCGGCTGCTCCTGCAGGTGCACGACGAACTGGTGCTCGAGATCGCGGCGGGGGAGCGGGAGACCGTGGAACAGTTGGTGCGCGGGGCGATGGCGGGAGCCGCCACGCTCTCCGTGCCTCTCGAGGTCTCGGTGGGATCGGGGCGCTCCTGGCAGGAGGCCGCCCACTGAGCGACGGACTCAGCCCCTCTGGCGGGACCCGGACTCAGCCTCTTCGGTCGGGACGGACTCAGCCCCTCCGACGGGAGTCGAACGCTTACGGGAGACGAACACAGCGGTCCCGGGCAGGAGGCGGCCCCTCAGCGGGCTCCAGCCGCCCCATTCCGCGGTGAGGTCGGCCGGCCACTCGGGTTCGACGAGGTCGAGCAGGTCGAACCCGGCGGCGACCAGGGCCCGCACCCGGTCGCCCAGGGTCGCGTGGTGCTCGGTGTACCGCACCCGGCCCGCGGCGTCCCGCTCGACGTAGGGCGTGCGGTCGAAGTACGACCGCTCGACCCGCAGACCGCGGGGTCCGGGGTCGTCGGGCAGGGTCCAGCGCACGGGATGCGTGACGGAGAAGACCCACCGGCCCCCGGGCCGGAGCACCCGGGCGACCTCGCGCATGACCAGTTCGGGATCGGCGACGAACGGGACCGCACCGAAGGCGGAGCAGGCGAGGTCCACGCTGCCGTCGGTGAGGGGCAGCCGCCGGGCGTCCGCCTGGAGGAATCCGTGGACGACCGGCGCGCCCGGCCGCGAGCCGAGGGAACGGGCCTGACGGAGCATCCCGGCGGAGAGGTCCACGGCCACGACCCGGGCGCCGCGGGCGGTCAACCACCGGGCGCACTGGCCGGCGCCACAGCCCACCTCCAGCACGTCCCGGCCCGCGACGTCCCCGAGCAATCCGGCGTCACCTTCGGTGAGCCCCTCGGGGCACCAGACGAACTCGTCGTCGCCGAGAAAGGCTCCGTGCTCGGCGTAGTAGTCCTCGGCCTCCTCGTCCCACCAGCGGCGGTTCGCGGACACGCTCGTCTCGGGGGGCACCGGCCGGTACCCCGTCGAGTGAGGTCGCGCCGCGGGGCCTGTCACCATGCCGGATCCCTCCGATTCGCCGGACTTCGCCCCGGATGCCGGCTGCTTTGACCCGTGATCGGGCGAACCGGTAGGGTAACAATGGCGCAGGCTGTGCGCGGACATGCATCACTCACCTGGATCGTGTCGAAGGGGTTGTCACCTCTCCCATCGGGACCGAACCCGATCGTCAGGGTGCTGATCGTCAGGTCAGGCCCGGAGGTCGGATCGTGACCCGGGAGGGCGTACTTCCCGCGGAGGCAGGTGCGGGGTGGGAGTGCCGTCCGGGCGACGGCTAGGCTGGCTGTGACACACCGTGCACGACGACGGAGTGCGCAGCATCCATCACCCACATCGATCCCCTGTCCGCATCGGAGTCTCCCCTTCATGACCACCAGCACGACCGCCCAGACGAGCACCCCGCAGGTCGCCGTCAACGACGTCGGCGGCGAGGAAGCATTCCTGGCTGCGATCGACGAGACCATCAAGTACTTCAACGACGGCGACATCGTCTCGGGGACGATCGTCAAGGTCGATCGGGATGAGGTCCTGCTGGACATCGGTTACAAGACCGAAGGCGTCATCCCCTCCCGCGAGCTCTCCATCAAGCACGACGTCGACCCCGGTGAGGTCGTCAGCGTCGGTGACGAGATCGAGGCCCTCGTCCTCCAGAAAGAGGACAAGGAAGGCCGCCTGATCCTGTCCAAGAAGCGCGCGCAGTACGAGCGCGCCTGGGGCACGATCGAGAAGATCAAGGAGGAGGACGGCATCGTCACCGGCACGGTGATCGAGGTCGTCAAGGGCGGTCTGATCCTGGACATCGGGCTGCGCGGCTTCCTACCCGCGTCGCTGGTGGAGATGCGTCGGGTCCGCGACCTGCAGCCCTATGTGGGCAAGCAGATCGAGGCGAAGATCATCGAGCTGGACAAGAACCGCAACAACGTGGTTCTGTCCCGCCGGGCCTGGCTCGAGCAGACCCAGTCGGAGGTGCGCCAGACCTTCCTGCAGACCCTGCAGAAGGGCCAGGTCCGCTCCGGTGTGGTCTCCTCGATCGTCAACTTCGGCGCGTTCGTCGACCTCGGTGGGGTCGACGGCTTGGTGCACGTCTCCGAGCTGTCCTGGAAGCACATCGACCACCCCGGCGAGGTCGTGGAGGTCGGCCAGGAGGTCACGGTCGAGGTCCTGGACGTCGACATGGACCGCGAGCGGGTCTCGCTGTCGCTGAAGGCGACGCAGGAGGACCCGTGGCAGCAGTTCGCCCGGACGCACGCGATCGGCCAGGTCGTGCCCGGCAAGGTCACCAAGCTGGTTCCGTTCGGTGCGTTCGTCCGGGTGGACGACGGCATCGAGGGCCTGGTGCACATCTCCGAGCTCGCCGAGCGCCACGTCGAGATCCCCGAGCAGGTCGTGCAGGTCGGCGACCCGATCTTCGTCAAGGTCATCGACATCGACCTGGAGCGTCGTCGCATCTCGCTGTCGCTCAAGCAGGCCAACGAGGCCGGCAGCACCGCCTCCGCGGAGGAGTTCGACCCCACGCTGTACGGGATGGCGGCCGAGTACGACGAGGCCGGCAACTACAAGTACCCCGAGGGCTTCGACCCGGAGACGAACGACTGGCTGGCCGGCTACGAGAAGCAGCGTGAGGAGTGGGAGCGGTCCTACGCCGAGGCGCACTCGCGGTGGGAGGCCCACCAGAAGCAGATCGTCGAGGCGCAGAAGGCGGACGCCGAGGCGCGTGGCGAGGCCGAGAGCCCGTCCACGTACTCCTCGCAGGGCGTCGACGAGAGCCCCGAGGGCACACTGGCCTCGGACGAGGCCCTCGCCGCACTGCGCGAGAAGCTGACCGGCGGGTACTGACGGGTGGACGGGCCGTCGTGAGGCGGCCCCGCTCATCTTGTTGATCGTGCGAAGCCCCGGACGGACCCCTGTCCGGGGCTTCGCCGTTCCTGCGTTCCTCCCCGGCCCGTGCAGGAGGGGTGTCCACCCGCACCGGCCTCGCCGGGACCGGAGATCCGGGTGTCCTGCTCAACCCGGGCCGGTCCGCGGCCGATTGCAGAGCCAGAGGCAGCCACGCGGGCGCCGCGGGTGCGGCGTCCGATCGGTCCGGGGAGGACGACGATGCCGGACGCCACGCCGCGCTCCACGGCGGAACGCCGCCAGGCAGGGGCGGGCGCCCCGCCGGGACCCCGGACGCCGATGTCCGCCCTGGGCGCGAAGCTCGACGCGGTGGAGGGCAGTGCCGCGGACGCCGAGGCCGCCGTCGATCGCTTCATGCAGGGGGTGGACCTGTCCTCGGACCCGGAGCCGAGGGACTACGCAATGCCGGGGGAGATGCCCCGGACCAGGCTCGGCTGGCGGAACCGGTACACGCGGTGGGTGGTGGCCTGGGACCTCCTGGTCACCCTGGGAGCGGGGCTGCTGTTGTGCCGGCTCGCCGGTGCGTCCCCGGTCCCGGTCCTGGCCACGCTCGGTCCGGTCATGCCGGCCGCCTGGGTGCTCGCCCGGGCCTACGAACACCGCTTCATGGGACAGGGCACCCAGGAGTACCGCCGCCTGGTCACGGCAGGCGTGTGGACACTCGCCGCGGCCGCCGTGCTGGCCCTGGTGACCGGTTCGCACGTGCTCCGGGCGGCGGCGTTGGCGGTGCCCGTCTCGACCGCGGCGGGCTGCCTGGTGCACCTGCTGGCCCGGCGGGTGCTGCACGAACTGCGTCACAACGGCCTCTGCCTGCAGCACTCGGTGGCCATCGGCCTGGAACGCTCCGTGGCCGAGCTGATCCGCACGACCCGACGCGACCGGGTGGGCGGCTTCGACATCGTGGCCGCCTGCGTGAGCCGCACGTCCGCCGACCGGATCGAGGACGTGCCCGTCTGGGGTACTCCGCTGGACGCGCTGCGGGTGATCCGGCGCTCCGGGGCGGACACGGTGATCCTGACCGCCTGGTCCGACGTGAGCCAGGACGAGCTGCGGCGGCTGTCCTGGGACCTGGAGGGCAGCGGAATCCAGCTCCTCGTGGCGCCCCGGCTCACGGCGGTCGCGGTGCCGCGGGTGCACGTGCGCACGGTCGGTGGCATGCCGCTGCTGCACGTCGACGAGCCGGAGTTCCGCGGGGTCCGCCGGGTGGCCAAGGCCGGTCTGGACTACGGCCTGACCCTGGCCGCGATGGCGGTCCTCGCGGTACCGATGCTGGTGGTCGCGCTCCTCGTGCGGTTCACCTCCCCGGGACCGGTCCTGTTCCGGCAGGAACGCATCGGCAAGCACGGACGCCCGTTCACGATGCACAAGTTCCGCAGCATGTACGTGGACGCCGAGGCCCGCAGGGTGGAACTCGACCACCTGAACGAGCACGAGGGCGGGCCGATGTTCAAGCTCAAGGACGACCCGCGGGTCACTCCCGTCGGTCGCCTGCTGCGCCGGTTCTCCCTGGACGAGCTCCCGCAGCTGTTCGACGTCCTCGCGCGCAGGATGTCCCTGGTCGGGCCACGCCCGCCGCTGTCGCAGGAGGTCGCGCAGTACGAGGACGACGCCCGACGCCGGCTGCTGGTCAAGCCCGGGATCACGGGTCTGTGGCAGGTCTCGGGGCGCTCGGACCTGTCCTGGGAGGACACCGTGCGACTCGATCTGCACTACGTGGAGAACTGGTCCCTGGGCCTGGACCTCTCGATCATCGCGCGCACGGTTGCGGCCGTGGTCGCCCGCGACGGCGCCTACTGACCCGGCAGGGCACAGCCGTTCGTCGGGCGCTCGTTCGTCGGGCACTCGTTCGTCGGGCACTCGTTCGTCGGGCACTCGTTCGTCAGGTGCTGGGCGGGCGGGGGAGGATGACGCTGTGCTGAGGGTGGGGCTGTCCGGCGGGATCGCGGCGGGGAAGTCGACCGTCGCTGCGCGGTTGCGCGAACTCGGCGCCGTCGTGCTCGACGCGGACGTGCTCGCCCGGGAGGTCGTCGCCCCGGGCACGCCCGGTCTGCGGGCCGTGGTCGCGGCGTTCGGCCCGTCCGTGCTCCGGCCGGACGGGTTCCTGGACCGGACGGAGCTGGGGCGGCTCGTCTTCGCCGATTCCCGCGAACTCGCGCGGCTGAACGCCCTGGTGCATCCCCTCGTCGCGGAGCGGACGGCCCAGCGGTGGGCCGAGCTGCCCGAGGACGCGATCGGCGTGCACGACGTGCCGTTGCTCGTCGAGAACGGGCTGGTGGGCAACTACCACCTCACGATCATCGTGGACGCGCCGGTGGCCGAGCGCGTGCGGCGCCTCGTGACCGGGCGGGGGATGTCCGAGGAGGACGCGCTCCGGCGGATCGCCGCCCAGGCGGACACCGACCGGCGCCGTGCGGTCGCGGACGTCTGGCTGGAGAACTCCGGCGGCGGGGACAAGCTCCTGGAACAGGTGGATCGGCTGTGGCACGAGCGCCTCCTGCCGATGGACGCCCGGCTCCGGTCCGGGGCCACGACCGGACGGGGGACCGGGGCCTCGCCCGCCTGACCCTGTGCCCGTGCGGTGACTTCGGTTCCCGCCCCCGCCCCTTGCGACCGTGCAGAGATCCCGGTACCCCTGCCGTACCCCCATCCGCGCGGTGACTGTCACCGGGGCGTCCTACCGTGGAGTCATGCGTCCCACCATGGACATCCAGCGCACGGTGGCCCCCTTCCAGGTGATCTCGGAGTACCGGCCGAGCGGTGACCAGCCCGAGGCCATCCGCGAACTGGCGCGCCGGATCCGGGCCGGCGAGAAGGACGTGGTGCTGCTCGGCGCCACGGGTACGGGCAAGTCCGCGACGACCGCGTGGCTCGTGGAGGAGCTGCAACGACCCACCCTCGTGCTCGCGCCCAACAAGACCCTCGCCGCCCAGTTGGCGAACGAGTTCCGTGGGCTGTTGCCGAACAACGCGGTGGAGTACTTCGTCTCGTACTACGACTACTACCAGCCCGAGGCCTACGTCCCCCAGACGGACACCTACATCGAGAAGGACTCCTCGATCAACGAGGAGGTGGAGCGGCTCCGCCACTCGGCGACGAACTCCCTGCTCACCCGGCGGGACGTCATCGTCGTGGCGTCGGTCTCCTGCATCTACGGCCTGGGCACCCCGCAGGAGTACGTGGACCGCATGGTCCGGCTCCGGGTGGGACAGGAGGTGGATCGCGACTCGCTGCTGCGCCGGTTCGTGGAGATGCAGTACTCCCGCAATGACGTCGCCTTCACCCGGGGGACCTTCCGGGTGCGGGGGGACACCGTGGAGATCATCCCCGTCTACGAGGAACTCGCGCTGCGGATGGAGTTCTTCGGGGACGAGGTGGACCGTCTGTACACGCTGCACCCGCTCACCGGAGAGATTGTCCGCGAGGAGCAGGAGATGTACGTCTTCCCGGCCACGCACTACGTGGCCGGCCCGGAGCGCATGGCCCGGGCTCTCGAGGGGATCGAGGCCGAGGTCACCGCGCGGCTCGACGAGCTGACCCGACAGGGCAAGCTGCTGGAGGCCCAGCGGCTGCGCATGCGCACCCAGTACGACATCGAGATGATGCGCCAGGTCGGCAGTTGTGCGGGGATCGAGAACTACTCGCGCCACATCGACGGGCGTGACCCGGGCACGGCGCCGAACACCCTGCTCGACTACTTCCCCGAGGACTTCCTGCTCGTCATCGACGAGTCGCACGTGACCGTGCCGCAGGTGGGCAGCATGTTCGAGGGGGACATGTCACGCAAGCGCACCCTCGTGGACCACGGCTTCCGCCTGCCCAGCGCGATGGACAACCGGCCGCTCAAGTGGGAGGAGTTCCTGGGGCGGATCGGGCAGACCGTGTACCTCTCCGCCACGCCGGGGGCTTACGAGCTGTCCCGGGGGCAGGGAGTGGTCGAGCAGATCATCCGTCCCACGGGACTGGTGGACCCGCGGGTGATCGTGAAGCCGACCCGCGGGCAGATCGACGATCTGCTGGCCGGTATCCGGGAACGGGCCGCCCGCCAGGAGCGGGTGCTCGTGACCACCCTGACGAAGAAGATGGCCGAGGACCTGACCGATTACCTGCTGGAACAGGGCGTCCGGGTGCGGTACCTGCACTCCGAGGTGGACACCCTGCGGCGGGTGGAACTGCTGCGCGAGCTGCGGATGGGCGAGTACGACACCCTGGTGGGCATCAACCTGCTCCGGGAGGGCCTGGACCTGCCGGAGGTGTCGCTCGTCGCGATCCTCGACGCGGACAAGGAGGGCTTTCTCCGCTCGGCGACGTCCTTGATCCAGACGATCGGCCGGGCGGCCCGTCACGTCAGCGGCGAGGTGCACATGTACGCCGACGTGATCACCCCCTCCATGGCGAGGGCGATCGACGAGACCAATCGGCGGCGGGAGAAGCAGGTCGCCTACAACGTCGAGCGGGGCATCGACCCCGAGCCGTTGCGCAAGAAGATCGCCGACATCACGGACCTGCTGGCCCGCGAGGACTCCGACACGGACGCGCTGATGAATGGCATGGAGCGGACCCGTGGGCGCGGGCGGGGATCCGGCGGCTCCGGTCGCGGCGGGGCGTCGGCCCCGGTCGGCCGGCATTCGGCCGCGATCGTGGGACTGCCCTCGACGGACCTCGCCGACCTGATCCAACAACTCACGGAACAGATGCACGCGGCTGCCGCCGAACTGCAGTTCGAGCTCGCGGCCCGGTTGCGGGACGAGGTGGCCGACCTGAAGAAGGAACTCCGGGGCCTGCGCGAGGCCGGGAGCTGACCGCCGGGGACCGACGTCACCGCGAGCCGAGGCCGGCGCCGGGTTAGGGTCCTGAGAGGGGTTCGAGGACCGCGGTTCGTGGCCGATGCGCGGAAGGCAAGGTTCGTGGGTATTCCGATCTGGTTCCGTCTGACGGCGATGGGTGTCCTGGTCTGTCTGCTGACGGCCGATCTGGTCCTGGTGGCGCGACGACCGCGGACCCCCACCTTCCGCGAGGCCGGGGCCTGGGTGGCCTGTTACGTGGTGCTGGCCCTTGCCTTCGCGGTCGGGGTCGCCCTGGTCGGCGGGGCCGCGGCAGGAAGTCAGTTCGTCGCGGGGTGGCTCACCGAGTACAGCCTCAGCGTGGACAACCTCTTCGTCTTCGTGCTGCTCATGAGCCGGTTCGCCGTGCCGGAGGTCGCGCAGCAGAAGGTCCTGATGATCGGCATCATCGTCTCGCTCGTGCTGCGGGGCGGCTTCATCCTCATCGGGGCGGAACTGATCGACCGCTTCGGGGCCGTGCTGTACCTCTTCGGCGGATTCCTCGTCTACTCGGCGGCCCGGCTGGTCCGCGAGGCCGTGGGGGGACGCGAGGCACAGGTGTCCGGGGAGCCGGCGACCGGCGAGAAGGCCGTCGTGGCGGTGGCGGTCGGCCGGGCACTGGGCGCCTCGGGGGAGTACGACGGCGCACGGTTGCGCACCCGCTCGGGCGGTCGCGCGGTGTTCACCCCGCTGGTCGTGGTCTTCGTGGCGATCGGTACCACCGACCTGCTGTTCGCCTTCGACTCGATCCCGGCCATCTTCGGCCTGACCCGGGACCCGTTCATCGTCTTCTCGGCCACCGTGTTCGCCCTCATGGGACTGCGCCAGCTCTACTTCCTCCTGGGTGGCCTGCTGGCGCGCCTGGAGTACCTGAGCTGGGGCTTGGCCGCCATCCTGGGCTTCATCGGCGTCAAGCTGATCTGCGAGGCCCTGCGGGACAACGAGTTGCCCTTCGTCAACAGCGGCGACCCCGTCGGTTGGGCCCCCCGCTTCAGCACCTTGCCCTCCCTGGGGGTCATCGCGGCCGCACTGGCCCTGACCGCCGTGGCCAGCCTGCCGGCCGGTCGCCGTCGCACCGGGCGCCCGGCCTCACCGCGCTCCTGAACGCACGGCCGCTTTCCCGGGGGTGCCGGCCGTCCTCCCGCTCCGGTTCGGTCGTCGGGGGTCGGCGGCGGCTGTCGGAGGTTCCCGACAGGCCCCGGAACCCGGTTCCCTGACGCAGCGGTCTCCTGCAACCGCGACGTCGTCGCATCCGTGCGGTGGCCCTGCCGATGGTCCGGACGGCAGGGCCGCACGGCGTCCCGGTGACGTGGCGGAGGGTCGGAGGCGTGCCCGGAACAACCCTGCGGCGTTCGGATCAGCCCCGCGGTGTTCGACGGGTGTCGCCGACGATCTGGGGGAAAGCGTGCGAACACGTCACAATGGGGCGCTGAACGGTTCGGAGGTGAGGGATGGCCGACACCGAGGAGATCCGTGCGGCGCGGGTACGGCTGGGCCGCCTGCTCGCCGACCGGCGCGCCCGCGCAGGCCTGACCCAGGCGGAACTGGCGGCGCGGGTGTGGTTCGGACGTTCGACCGTGGCCAATGTGGAGGTAGGTCGTCAGCACGTCGGTCGCGGGTTCTGGGAACGCGCCGATGCCGCGCTGGACGCGGGCGGGACCTTGATGGCCGGGTTCGAGACGCTCATGACCCTCCTCGCCGCCCATCGGTGGCAGTTGGCCCATGAGCGGGAACTGCGCCGGGTCCCCGGGATCGGCGTGGCCGCCGGCACCGGCGGATCGGGCGCCGGAGTCGTCGCGTCGGGCGGGCACGGTGGACTCGCCGGGCGCAGTGGACTCTCCGGACG
>CAZOWW010000097.1:11790-23262 GCA_964583765.1 uncultured Kineosporiaceae bacterium | reverse complement strand
ACCCCGTAGAGAGCGCCGAACGCCTGCAGCTGCTCGCGCGCGGTCAGTTTCTGGAAGAAGGAACTGGCCTGCAGCTGGACACCCATCCGTGGCAGCAGGCGCGGATTGCGCGGCCACGGGGACTCCCCCAGGACCCGCACCGTGCCCCGGTCCGGCTCCCGGATCCCCTCGATGATCTCCAACGTCGTGGTCTTGCCCGCCCCGTTCGGCCCGAGGATGCCGAAGAACTCCCCCTGCTTCACTGTGAACGAGACGTCGTCGACCGCTCGGAGATCACCGTAGGACTTCTGAAGACCGGCGACCTCAATAGCGTCCATTCACCCCACCATTTCGGACAAGAGCTCGTCGGCGGCACTGTACGGGTCCTTCACCCCGCTCGCGACCTGCCCGGCCAGGTCGTCGAGACGGCGTCCCTCCCGCAGATGTCCCATGCGGGTCCGCAGGGTGGTCAGGGCGATCGCCTCCACCTCGCCGGCCGCCCGGCGCACCCGGCGTGCGGTCAGTCGTCCGGTGTTCTCGGACCAGGCCAGGTGGGCATCCACCGCGGAGACCACGTCGTCGACCCCCTCGGCCCGGGAGGCGACGGTCCGCACCACGGGCGGGTGCCAGTCGCCGGGGCCGCGCTGGTCGCCGAGGGTGAGCATATGCCGAAGATCGCGGACGGTGGAGTCGGCGCCGTCGCGGTCCGCCTTGTTCACGACGAAGATGTCGCCGATCTCGAGGATCCCGGCCTTGGCCGCCTGGATCCCGTCCCCCATGCCCGGCGCGAGCAGGACGATCGTCGTGTCGGCGAGCGCGGCGATCTCCACCTCGCTCTGTCCCACCCCGACCGTCTCCACGAGCAGGACGTCGAATCCGGCGGCGTCCAGCACCCGCAGCACCTGCGGGGTCGCCCAGGCCAGGCCGCCGAGGTGGCCACGGGTGGCCATCGAGCGGATGTACACGCCGGGGTCGAGGGTGTGCGCCTGCATCCGCACGCGGTCGCCCAACAGTGCCCCGCCCGAGAACGGGGACGACGGGTCCACCGCGAGCACGCCCACCCGTAGGCCCTTCGCCCGGTAGGCGGTCACCAGCGCCGAGGTGCTCGTGGACTTGCCCACGCCCGGCGCGCCGGTGAGACCGATCACCTGCGCGCGTCCGGTGAACGGCGCGAGCGCGGCCATCACCTCCCGCAGGGCCGGATCGGCGTCCTCCACCAGCGACACCAGCCGGGCCACCGCACGGGGATCACCGTTCCGGGCTCCGGCGATCAGGTCAGGCACTGCGACGGCGCGCGCCACGGGGTCGACTCCTCCCTCGGATCCTGCGGACACCGCCGACGGGCGTCCGCATCCGGGCGTCGGGAGCCGGCGGTCATGGTGAGCCTAGGGGGTCGCCCCGGCGGGGTGCCCACCTGGTCGCAGGCACCGCTGGACCCGCCGGAGGCACCACGGGCCCGGCCGCCGGCACCGCTGGACGGGTCGCCGGCACGACGGCCCCGGTCCCGGCTCCCTCCCCGCACCGGGACTACCGTTGCCTCATGACCGCAGAACCATCGCTGCCCACCGAGTTGTTCACCGCGATCGACCACGTCGGAGTGGCCGTCCCCGATTTCGACGCCGCCGTGGCCCTGTACCGCGACTCCTTCGGCATGCAGCTCGTGCACGAGGAGATCAACGAGGCGCAGGGCGTTCACGAGGCGATGATGGCCGTCGGGGATTCCGGAAGCTGCGTGCAGATCCTGGCGCCGCTGTCCCCCGAGTCGACCATCGCGAAGTTCCTCACCCGTTCGGGTCCCGGCCTGCAGCAGGTCGCCTATCGGGTGAAGAACCTCGACGAGGTCTGCGCCGTCCTGCGGGAACGCGGCCTGCGCCTGCTCTACCCCGAGCCGCGCCGTGGCACCGCGGACAGTCGCATCAACTTCGTGCACCCCAAGGACGCCGGCGGCGTGCTGGTCGAGCTGGTCGAGCCGGCCGCAGGTCACTGAGCCCTGGGACCACCTCTCACGTCGCCGAGGATCATCGGACGGCCCGTCGTTCCGAGGGCCTGCCCGCGCAGGGTGCGGGTGGCCGGAACGGCGGGCCGTCGTCCATCGGGGTGTTCTCCTCATGGTTACGCCGAGGAATACCCCCAGCCGCCTTCGGTGACGAGCCACGGGGGAGTAGGCTCCTCGCACCGGGGGCAGGTGTGGCGTCCGGAGAGCCGTGGCGCGGCACCGCAGCCTGGCGGCGAAGAACCGTTTTCTGCACACGGTGGTCCCCGGTAATGGGGTCAGGGAGGTCTCACCAGTGACCGGCGAAACGAGCCCGCACGTGTTCCAGACGGTCATGCGCGGATACGACAAGGACCAGGTCGATTCGCACATCGACTTCCTCGAATCCACCGTCCGGGAATACCGGGCCCAGCGCGAGGAAAGTGACGCCCGCGCGAGCAGGCTGGCCAACGAGATCGCCGAAGCGCACCGCCAGCTGCGCGAGGTGGAGCGCCCCTCGTACAGCGGGCTGGGCGCACGTATCGAGCAGTTGCTGCGACTCGCTGAGGAGCAGGCCAGCGATGTGATCGCGGCCGCGACCAAGGACAGCGACGAGATCATCGGGCAGGCCCGGCTCGAGGCCGCGCAGGTGCGCCAGTCCGCCCAGAACGACAGCGCCGAGGCCATCTCGGCCGCCCAGCGCGAGACCGCCGAGCTGCGGCACAACGCGAGCACCGAGGCCGAGGAGATCGTCGCCAGCGCCACGCGCAAGGCGGAGGAGCTCCTGGCGATCGCCGAGCGCGAGGCCGCCAAGCTCAAGTCCGCCACCGAGCACGAGACCAGCGAGAAGCGCACCACGGTCGAACGGGACATCGCCCGGATGCGGGCGACCGTGCAGCGCGAGGTCACCGAACTGCGGGCAGCCGTCAAGCGAGAGACGGACGAGCTGCGCGGAACGGCCAAGCGCGAGTCCGAGGAACTGCGTGCCACGGCTGCGGTGATCCTCGACGAGGCCCGCAACCGGGCCGAGCAGCAGACCACGGATCTGGAACTCGCCCTCGCCTCCCGTCGCGAGGAGGCCGAGCGGCAGGACACCGAGCGGCACGAGCAGGCGGTCGCCCAGGCGACGCAACTCGTCGCGGAGGCCGAACAGCGCGCCGCCGCGGCCGAGCAGCGGGCGCAGAAGGCGCTCGAGCAGGCCGAGGCCGTGCGTCGCGATGCCGACGAGCACGCCAAGTCCCTCGTGGGCAACGCCCGCCGCAACGCCGAGCAGATCGTCAACGAGGGCCGGTCGCACAGCGACAAGATGCTCACCGAGGCGAAGGCCGAGGCCGAGCGCAACCGCCGTGCCGCCCAGCGCCAGGTCGACGAGCTGGTGCGCCAGCGCGACTCGATCACCGTGCACCTCGACCAGCTGCGGCACCTGCTCGGTGCCATGCCGCTGCCCGGCCTGGAGCAGCTGACCTCGGGCGCCGCCCAGCCTCAGCTCCCCGGCAGCCACGGACGCCCCGCAGTGGAGAACGGCGGTCCCACGACCGCCGCTGACCTCACCGCGGTCGAGAACCAGCGCCGGACAGAGCACCTTCCCGCCCGGTGAGCAGTAAGACCAGCGACGCCCCACGGCCCGAGCCGGACGACGACCCCAGGTCGGACGGCACGGACCTGCCGGGAATCGACGCACCTGGACTGGAACCCCTCGGCGCCGCCCTGTACGGCGCCGAGGGCCGGGAGGAGCTGGCCGCGGTCATCCTCGAGGAGGCTGCCCAGGACCGGGAGGCCGGCGAGAGGCAGGCGGCCGGAGCTCCGGGCGGCGACGGCGAGTCCGACGAGCGCGGCGTCGAGCTCGCGAACCGCGACGGGTCCGACGACGAGGACGAGCTCCCGTACGGCAAGGCGGGCTCGCCCCTCAACCGCAGCCACCCGTTCTTCCTCGGCTTCGTGGGCGCGATCGGCGTGCTCACGGCGATGGCCCTGGTCAGCGCGCTCGCCCAGCTGTCCTCGGTCTTCACTCTGATCATCGTCGCGATGTTCCTGGCCATGGCCCTCGACCCGGTCGTGCAGTGGCTGATGCGGCGCGGCCTGCCGCGCGGGCTCGCGGTCACGGTCGTCTTTCTCCTCGTGATCGGTGTCTTCGTCGGCATCCTCTCCGCCGTGGTGCCGCCGCTCGTCACGCAGGGCAGCTCGCTGGCCAACCAACTGCCGGACCTGCTCAACCAGTTGCTCAAGTCGCCCACGGTGCGCCATCTCGACAACCAGTACCACATCGTGAGCAAGGCATCCGCCGATCTCAAATCCCGGGTCGCCAACGGCAACACCCTGATGTCGGTGTTCGGCGGGGTGTTCGGCGCCGGCAAGGCGGTGGTCTCGGGATTCTTCGCCGCGTTCACCGTGCTCGTGCTGACGCTCTACTTCCTCGCGTCACTGCACAACATCACCGAGGCCGCCTACCGCATGGTGCCGGCCTCGCGCCGGGACCGCGTGCGCCTGCTCAGCGACGAGATCATCCGCAGGATCGGCGGTTACGTCGCCGGGCAGATCGCGGTCGCCTCGATCAACGCCGTGTGCACGTACATCGTCGTGACGATCCTGGGCCTGCCCTACGGACTGGTGCTCGCCATCTGCGTGGGACTCATCGGGCTCATCCCGCTGATCGGAGCCACCCTCGGCGCCACGATCGTCGTGCTCGTCGGCATGTTCCAGTCGTGGCAGATCGGCGTCGGACTGATCATCTACTACGTGGTCTACCAACAGGTCGAGAACTACCTGATCTCGCCGAAGATCATGGCTCGCACGGTCTCGGTGCCCGGCGCGGTCGCGATGATCGCGGCCCTGGCCGGCGGCAGCCTGCTGGGCATGCTCGGCGCGCTCATCGGCATCCCGATCGCGGCCGGCGTGCTCCTGATCATCCAGGAGGTCGTCGTCCCGCGGCAGGACCGCAGCTGACCGGGACCGCCAGGGTTCCCGGACTCAGCCGGCAAGGCCGGGGCGCACCCGGAGCATCAGGGTGATCAGGGTGTTCGCCACCGCCTCCGGCCGCTCCAGCGCCGCGAGATGTCCCGCCCGCGGCACGTCCACCCGCACCACGTCCGGGAGCCCCGCGACCAGCACGGTCGCGAAGTCCGGGCCGGTGATCGTGTCCTCCTCGCCCACCAGTACGGTCGCCGGCACCCGGATCGTGCCGAGCACGTCCTGGGAGTCCGCGCGGGCGGCCATCGCCCGCTGGCTCCAGGCCACCCCGGCCGGCGGCGCCTGCAGCAGACGCTCCCGCACCGCGGCGAGCAACTCCGGACGTCGTTCGTGGGTGGTGCGTCCGAGCAGGGTGTCCAGCATCGGCAGCAGTGCCCGGGTGCCGGTCTCGCCGGTCACCGCGTCCGCCATCCGCAGTCGGTTGACCACTGCCTCCGGCGGGTCGGCCGCGGCCTTGGTGTCGAGCAGGCCCACCCCCGCCAACCGGTCCGGGTGACGCCGGGCGAAGGCCAGGGCCACGTACCCGCCCATGGAGACCCCCGCGAGCACCACGCGGCGATGGCCGAGCTCGTCCAGGGTCGCCACGAGGGCGTCCACGGAACGGTCCAGGGACGGCTCGCCCTCGGGCAGCGGACTCTCCCCCAGCCCCGGCAGATCCACCAGGAGCACACCCAGCCCGGGCAGCAGCTCGAGCACCGGGTCCCACATCCGCCGGTCGAGCGGGAACGCGTGCAACAGCACCAGCGGGACGGGGCTCTGCGGACCGTGCCACTCCCGGGCCAGACGGCCGGGTGCGACGGGCTGCGATGTCGAGGTCACCTCGCGAGCCTAGTGCGCACGTTCGCCCGGGGACGGTCGGCGGGACGCAACCGGCGGCCCCGGCACGTCCGCCGACCCCCGTGACAGGACTCGGCCGTACGCCGTACCGTCACCCCGGACCCGCCGTTGCCCCCGGCCCCACGCACGCAGGAAGGACCGCCGCCCGGTAAATCCGATGGGAACCCTTCGCCGCCACCGGACACAAACCGGTCGAGACACACCATCGCGCGAGGTCGTACCCGCGCTGCTGTGTGCCGACGGGAGCCCGGAACCGGCGCGGGGAGGCGAGATGCGGACACGGACACTGCAGGACGCCGAACTGGCAGCCCTCGTGACCGCTGGGGACGCCGATGCCTTCGGTTCCCTGTTCGACCGTCACTGTCGGACGGTCTACAACTTCTGTTTCCGGCGGACCGCGTCCTGGCATGTCGCCGAGGACCTGACCGCGGTGGTGTTCCTGGAGGCCTGGCGCAACCGCGCCCGGTTCGCCGTTCACGAGGGCTCGGCCCTGCCCTGGTTGTACGGGATCGCCCTCAACGTCTGCCGCAACCAGTGGCGCTCCTCCCGACGTCGGCGTCGCGCCATCGCACGCCTACCCCTGCCCGAGGTGACCCCTGACCACGCCGACTCCGTGGCCGCGCGGGTGGACGACGAGCGCAGGATGGCGGTGGTGCTGGACGCCGTCGCAGCCCTGCCGGACGACCAACGTGACGTGGTGGCCCTGGTCGTCTGGGAGGGTCTGGACTACGAGAGCGCGGCGGCCACCCTGGGAGTGCCCGTGGGCACGGTGCGTTCGAGGCTGTCCCGGGCGCGGGCCTGCCTACGCAGTTCCACGATGGCGTGTCTGGTCGGGGAGGACTCATGACTGGTCCCGGACTTCCCCCACGCCGCTCCCTGCCCCCAGGGCACCAGGAAGTGCTGCGCCAGTACCTCCTCGACGAGGCGAGACGATCGATCGCCCCGCGTGGCAGGCGGCCCCGAGGCGCAGCCCCCGCCCGGCTCGCTGCGCGCCGTCCGCTGGCCCCCTGGCTCGCCGCCGTCGGGGTGGCCGCCGTCACCTGCCTCATCGTGGTGCTGGTCAGCGGACTCCCGTCGGCGCTGCGCAGCCCACATCCGCATCCCCCCGCGGGGGTCTCCCCCACCGCACCGTCGACGAACACCGTGCCGTCGAAGAACACCACGCCGTGGACGAGTCCTGCGATCGCGTCGAGCACCACGACCCCCGCGGAACGGGCCTCGGCCACGACCTCGACGGGGCACGCGGTTCTCACCGCCGCGCAGGCGCGTCAGCAGTGCGCCGACCTGGTCTCCGCGTCCTCCCAGGGAACGCCACCGGGCGGGGACACCACGAGTCTGCGGGTCCGGGCGCTCGTCTCCACCGCGGAGGGCACGACGGTGGTGATCGGTTCCGCGACCAGGTCGTGGACCTGCAATCTCGCCCCCTACCCGGGGGCGACCGCTGCCCGCAGCGTCGTCCGCCGTACCCCTACGACCTCCGACTTCGCGGTGGCCGAGAATCTGCTCAGCAGCTCGGCCGACTCGAAGGACCTTGTCTGGGCAGGCGGGGTACTGCCGCTGGGGGTCTCCGCAGTGACCTTCCGCTTCCCGGACGGCCGTACGACGGCGGCCGTGATCGACGGCAGTTACTGGGTGATGCAGTACGTCGCGGACAGCCCGTTCACCCCACCGGGAAACTCCGATACCTCGACGCCCAGGATCCGGGTCGTCGCCCGCACCTCGACGGGCGACCGGACCTTCCTGCTGGACTGGGGCACCGACACCTGCAACCAGGGCTCGCACGGCTGCTGACCGCAGGTCGCCGCCTGACCAGGGCGCGCTCGTCACCGGCCGGGCCGGCAGCTCCACCCGGCCGCTCGCCGCCCGGAAGACGTCCCGTGGCGGGAAGACCTCCCGCAACGCCCTGAGCGGACCGCTGACCCTGCCATGCCACTCACCGTCCGGGGATGTCGCGCGGTGACGATGTGACCTGGGTAACACGAGTGACCCGGAACTCGGCGCTCCGCCCGCACACAAACGGGATGGAACCGGACCGGGGCATGCCCGGCCTCGTTCTCCAGCGGCCCGGCAACGGATGCCGGGCCTCCCAGGAGGGGAGTACTTCATGCGCAACGCTTCGACCGAATCGGGTACCGGGGTCCGGCGGGCACGGGGACGTCGTCCGGTGACCCTGTTCACGGCAACCGCCTCTGCCGCAATCGTGGCGGGGGTCCTGGCCGCGCCGTACTCGGGTACCGGGGCAGCGCCCGCCACACGTCCGGTGGCCGACCACCCAACGGTGATCTCCGTCCGCCCCGCGGTCGCCCCGGCGCCGGCCTCGTCCTCCCAGGCCCTCTACCGCCGGTGCATCGCCCTGGTTCGGGAGGAGGCCGGGACGAGGGGCGAGACAGTGCCCGGAGACCTGACCGGCCGTGCGACCGCGATCAGCGACTCGGCCCGCACCGTGGTGGTGGCCAACCGCGCTTCCACCTGGGCATGCAACCTCGCGCCCGACCAGGCCGTCTCCGGCGCCGGTCGGGTCGTGATCCATCACGCCACGGCCTCGGACCTCGCCGTGGCGGAGAACGTGCGCGGCACCGACGGAGCCGCCGACGAGCGCGACCTCGTCTGGGGCGGGGGCGCGCTGCCTCGGGGCGTCACGTCCCTGACCTATGCCTTCCCGGACGGACACCACGAGACCGCGAGTACCGCGGGCGGGTTCTGGGTGATGCAGTACCTGGCGCCCGCGTGGTTCACCGGCCTCGGCGAGTCGGCACAGGGGCTCGCCCCGATCACGGTCACCCTCGACGGCCCCGGCGGGCACCACGTGATCACCCTGGAGTGGGGCACCGACACCTGCAACCAGATCTCCCACGGATGCTGAACCGCAGATGTCCCGGCTCGACGGGCGAACGCGTCCTCTCGGCTCCGGGACGTGTCGGATCGGGGCCGGGCCATCCCCGTGCAGGCCGCCGACCCGGTGAGCGACACACGCCGGCGCGCACAGGCAGGTCCGGACGAGCGGGCGGGAGGGGAACACGCCGCCGGACAGGCTGAGCTCAGGGCGACCCCCTCGGGAGGGCAGTCACGCCGGCGACGTCGGAGGGGAACCCGCCGCCGGACAGGCCAACGACGAACGAGGACGAATCCGGCGGGGTCGGGAGCACCGCTCCCGGCCCCGCCGCCCTGGACCAGCAGCGCTCCGAAGCCCGGGCTGTCCGGAGTTTCGGGTGCGGGTTGCTCGTTGGTGCAACCGCTCCCGATGGATCACGCTTCCGGCCGGCCGAGCGGTGATCCTCTTCAGGTAAGCGTTTACACAGACGTGCTCGCGTGGTCTGATTCGACCCTGCCCGGTTCGGGACGCGACGTGTCAGCAGCCGCGGGGGTCCGCACCGGGGTGTGTGCGCGGGACGAGGCGACGGACCGCGTGCGGCTCACGGAGCCGGGTGGTGGTCCCTGCCGTGCCGGTTCCGCCGACACCCGACTCGACAGGAGATCACCTTGTTCGGGAAGCGCAGTACACCTTGCGTCCGGCGTGGCAGAACCGTCATCGCTGCAGCCGGAACGATCGCCCTGGCCTGCCTGGGCGTCGCCGGTGCGGGTTCAGCGCAGGCGGCGACGTCGTTCTCCGTGAAGTACACGGTGACGTCGCAGTGGAGCGGTGGGTTCATCGCGAACGTTGACGTGACGAACACCGGCAGTGCGGTGAGTTCGTGGACCCTCTCGTGGACGTTCCCGGACTCGGCGCAGAAGGTGGTCAGCGGCTGGAATGCCACGCTGTCCCAGTCCGGTACGCAGGTCACGGTGACCAATGCGGCCTACAACGGGGCCGTGGCCGCCGGGGGAACCGTCTCGTTCGGGTTCAACGGTGCGTTCGGGTCCGCGAACCCGGTGCCCACGAGTTTCACCGTGAACGGGACCACGACCGGTGGGACCACGACGACCACGACACCCTCGTCCACGACGAAGACCACGACCTCGACGTCCACGACGCCCTCGTCCACGACGAAGACGACCACCTCGACGTCCACGACGACGACCACGACCACGACGACGAGCTCCTCGAAACCCACGGTGGCCTCCGACGGGTCCGGTTCGTACGTGACGATCCAGGCGGCGGTCGACGCCGTGCCGTCGAACAACTCCTCGCGCAGGGTCATCACGATCAAGCCCGGCACGTACCGCGAGATCGTCACCGTGCCGTCCAACAAGCCCTACATCACGCTGCAGGGTCTCGGTTCCTCACCGAGCCAGGTCGTGATCATCGACAACCACGGGGCGAACAACTACGGCACGTTCAACAGCGCCACGGTGTTCGTCAACGCGCACGACTTCACCGCGACGAACCTGACGTTCGCGAACGACTTCGACGAGACCAACGCCGGCAGCGGCACCCAGGCGGTGGCGGTCAACGACAACGCCGACCGGGGCATCTTCGACAACGTCCGGTTCATCGCCGACCAGGACACCCTGCTGGTGAACGCCTCGGCCCGGTCGTACTTCGTGAACTCCTACCTCGAGGGCACCGTCGACTTCATCTTCGGTGACGGGATCGCGGTCTTCAACAACTGCTCGATCTACGAGAAGCGCTCCTCCGGGGGACCGCTGACCGCAGCGCGCACCCCGTCCTCGCACACCTATGGCTTCCTGATCTACAAGTCGACGATCACCGGCGCGGTGAACGGCACGACCCAGCTGGGCCGCCCGTGGGGCCAGGACGCGCAGGTGCTCTTCCGGGAGTCGAGCCTGAGCGCCGCCATCGCCACCTCGCAGCCGTGGATCGACATGTCCGGCAACACCTGGCAGAACGCCCGCTTCCACGAGTACAAGAACACCGGCGCCGGTGCGACGGTGAACAGCAACCGGCCGCAGCTCTCGGACTCGGCCGCTGCGAACTACACCCCGCAGAAGTACCTGGCCGGCTCCGACGGCTGGAACCCGATCGGCTGAGGCGACCCGAGAGGTGCACCTGACCGGACACGAGTCGCACAAGCAGATCGCGACCGCGTCGGGGAAGGTGCACCTCTGCCGCCGCGACTGCTCCCCGGTCGGGCCGGCCCGACCGCGGCGATGCGCCGGCCGGGTATGACCCGGACCACGAACCGGACGCAATACCTTCACCGAGCGCGATACCGCGAAAGGCCTCACCAGGGCTCGCGGGCGACCTCGGACCACGTCCCTTGCGCCTGAACCGCCCCCGATGTCACACTCCCGGCCATTCGTCCCCGAGGGGGCGGCGCACGCGGTGACTGCCGCGGACAGAATGATGCGGGGAGGGAAGGCTGCCATGCGATTCGGACGACGTCGGGTGCCATCCGGAGCGGTCGCCGCGGGGGCCGCAACTCTACTCATGATCGGGAGCATCACAGCAGGTGGCGCGTCCCCTGCTGTCGCCGCCACGGCGTGCGACGTTCAGTACCGGATGACCCAGTGGGCGGGTGGGATGAGCGTCGGGCTCACCCTGCGAAATCTGGGCTCCGCCTGGAACGGTTGGACGCTCGCATTCACGTTCGGGAATTCCGGTCAACGGGTCACCCAGGGATGGTCGGCCGACTGGTCGCAGAACGGCCTGAATGTCACCGCGAAGAATGCGTCCTGGAACGGCACTCTCGCCTCGGGCGCTTCTCTGGACATCGGATTCAACGGCTCGTGGACCGGAAGCAACCCCGTCCCGTCCACGTTCGCGGTCAACGGGGTCACCTGCGGCAACCCGGTCACCACCACGACCACCACCACGC
>CAZOWW010000097.1:0-11690 GCA_964583765.1 uncultured Kineosporiaceae bacterium | reverse complement strand
GCCCGGTCACCACCACGACCACCACCACCCGCCCGGTCACCACCACGACCACCACCACCCGCCCGGTCACCACCACGCGCCCGGTCACCACCACGACCACCACCACGCGCCCGGTCACCACCACGACCACCACCACCCGCCCGGTCACCACCACGACCACCACGACGATCGTGGACGGAGGGCTCGACAACCCCTACCCCGGCGCACGCTGGTACGTGAACCCGCTCTGGTCGGCCAAGGCCGCCGCAGAACCCGGTGGCAGCAAGGTCGCCAATCAGCCCACCGCCGTGTGGCTGGACAGCGTGGCATCGGTGACCGCCCCCGCCGGTTCGGGCGTGGTCATGGGCATGCGGGATCACCTCGACGCCGCACTCGCCCAAGGCGCGAGCCTCATCCAATTCGTCCTCAAAGACCTGCCGGGGCGCGACTGCATCCGACTGACCTCCAACGGCGAGTTCACCCCGGGGCAGGTCGCCCAGTACGAGAGCCAGTTCATCGACCCGATCGCCGCCATCGAGGCCGACCCCGCCTACTCCGCGATCCGCATCGTAAACGTCATCGAGCCCTACGCGCTGCCCAGCATGATCGTCGGCGAGGGCACCAGCACCCCCGAGTGCCAGGAAGTGCTCGCGAGCGGTGACTACCTCGCCGGCATCCGGTACGCGCTCGGCAAGCTCCACACGGCGGGCCCCAATGTCTACAACTACCTCGACGCCGCCCACCACGGCTGGATCGGCTGGAGCACCAACTTCCAGCCTGCGGCCCAGCTCCTCGCTTCCGTGGTGGCCGCTGCTCCCGGCGGATTCGCCACGGTGCAGGGCATCGCCACGAACACCGCGGACTACGGCGCCACGACCGAGCCGTACTTCACCATCGCGACGATGGTGGTCGGCGCCAGTGTGCGGCAGTCGAAGTGGGTCGACTGGAACGGCTTCGTCGACGAGCTCTCCTTCGCGCAGGCCTTCCGCACGCAGCTGATCACGGACGGCTTCCCCTCGACGATCGGCATGATCATCGACACCTCGCGCAACGGCTGGGGTGGCGCCGCCCGTCCGGCCGGCCCGAGCACCTCCACGGAGGTGAATCAGTTCGTCGACGAGAGCCGCATCGACCGCCGCGACAGCATCGGCAACTGGTGCAACCAGATCGGAGCGGGCTTGGGCGCTCGGCCGCAGGCGTCCCCGGCGAGCGGTATCGACGCCTTCACCTGGCTCAAGCCCCCGGGAGAGTCGGACGGCGCGGCCCTGACGGTCGGCCTCGACTCCATCAGTGGCGAACCGATGTGCCAACCGGACTACGCGGGCAACTCGTTCAACAGCTACCGCCCCAGCGACGCCATGCCGGGCGCACCCGTGGCCGGCGCCTGGTTCTCCCAGGAGTTCCAGGACCTCATGGCCAACGCCTACCCGCCCCTGTGATCACACCTACCCGCCACCGTGATCATTCCCACGTGACGTCGTGATCACTTCCACCTGACACTGTGATCGCTCCGGTCCACGCCTGATCACCGCTGCCCCCTGCGCACGACCGTGCGCGGGGGGCAGTCCTCGTGTGGTGACCAATGCGCCGGTGGGGGCGTTCTCGGCGTGCGCGCAAGGAAGGTTCCGTTCAGTCCGCGCAGTGCGCGAAACATGCGGGCACTGCCCGAGCCAGGCACGCCGGCCCCCCGGGATCCCCCTCTGATGCGGCCGAGCGCAAGTCCAACGGCTCCGCCACCCCGGGCGCCGCTACCTCCCCCGTCCGCGTCCCCGCCGTGCCCGGGCCGTCCAGCAGGGCGTGTGCCAGTGCCTGCGATCGGAGACGTCACCGAACCCGGCAATCGCCCCGTCGGCCCCCCACACGACCACGTGGGGAGTCCCGGGGAGGATCTCCTGATCACAACCCGGACAGCGATAGGTCTTCGTCGAGGACGCGCCCGCCAGCCTGCGCACCACCCAAGCGCCGTCCGGCAGCTCCTCGATCCGGTCGAGGCCGGAGAGCACGCGATCGGGGTCCCAGGTCCCCTCGTCACGCGCCACCCTGCGCACGGGACGGCCGCCACGCCGGGGACGATGGGATCGGGGCATCCCACCAGTGTCCTCCGCTCCCCGTCCTCGCGGTGCGGGCTGCCCCGGCCGCCGACCTCGTGCGGACGCGAGGCATCATGGACCCGGTACCCACCCGAGGAGGACTCGTGCCCAGCTACGACATGCGGTGCCGCGCCTGCGGGGAGACCTTCGAGGTCAAGCGTTGCATGGCCCAGGCGGACGACCCGGCCAGCTGCCCGAACGGCCATGAGGACACGGTGCGCCTCTTCTCCGCGGTGGCGTTCGCCGGCGGCGGCCACGGCCAGGGTCCTGCCACCGGTGGGTCGGGCCGACCGGGAGGGTGCTGCCAGGGCGGTTGCTGCTCCCGCTGAGCTTGCTGCTCCCGCTGAGCGCTGTCCGACCCGGGGTCGAGCCCCGGCCCGGGGACCCCGGCCGTCCCGACGTCCTGGGCGCGGCACGTTAACCTGAATCCGTGCGTCTGGTGATTGCCCGCTGCTCGGTCGACTACACCGGCCGGCTCTCCGCCCATCTCCCCCTGGCCACCCGGCTGCTCGTGGTCAAGGCCGACGGCAGCGTGCTGGTGCACTCGGACGGTGGTTCCTACAAGCCGCTGAACTGGATGAGCCCGCCCTGCCGGCTGAGCGTGTCCGAGCCGTCCACCGAGGCGGCCGAGACCGGGGTGAGTCAGGTGTGGACCGTCCAGCACACGAAGTCCGACGACCGTCTGACCGTCTCGGTGCACGAGCTCCTGCATGAGTACACCCACGACCTGGGCGTCGACCCGGGCCTGGTCAAGGACGGGGTCGAGGCCCACCTGCAGGAACTGCTGGCGGAGCAGGTGCACCTGCTCGGCAGCGGCTGGTCCCTCGTGCGCCGGGAGTACCCCACCGCGATCGGGCCCGTCGACCTCATGGTGCGTGATGCCGCCGGGGCCGCGGTGGCGGTCGAGATCAAACGACGCGGAGAGATCGACGGCGTCGAGCAGCTCACCCGATACCTCGAACTGCTGAACCGGGACCCGCTTCTCGCGCCGGTGCAGGGGGTCTTCGCGGCGCAGGAGATCAAGCCGCAGGCACGGGTTCTGGCCACGGACCGGGGCATCCGGTGTCTGCTGCTCGACTACGACGCGATGCGGGGCCAGGACGACGTGGAGCACCGTCTCTTCTGACCGACCCACGGCGGCCCTGAGCAACTCATGGTGGCCCTGATCGAACCCGTGGCGGCGCAGGCAGCGGCCTGCGGTTGACGGTGGTGGGCTGACCGCCGGCACCAGGAATCGTTCGGCGCTCAAGACATCCGGTGTCCTGGACGAAGGCACGCACGGAGGCCCGGGCCCAACGGCGGGCACCGCGAGATCCGGACGATCAGGAGCGACACCGTGAGCCCAGCCGACGGCCGATCCCACGGGATCGACCAGTACAACCTTCAGGTGGCTCTGGGGGGCAGATTCGCCGCGCCGTTGTTCCTCACCGGTGGTCTTGCCGCGGGGATCTTCGGCCTCGGCAACGCACACGGCCGGTGGCTGATGCTCGGACTCGCCCTGCTGTGCACCCTCGCCTCCGTGGCCATCTGGCCGCTCGACTGGCAACGCCTGCCCCGGTGGGTCCTTCGGGCCTTCCCGGTCTCCGGCTCCGTCGTCTGCTTCACGATCGCCGTCGTGTCCCACCGCGGAACCTTCCTCGCCGATCTCGGCTGGGGCGCCTGCGTGATCTGGACCGGGCTCGTACTCGGCCGTCGGGACCTGCTGGTCACCCTGGCGACGGTCCTCCCTCTCGCCTTCGCCGGGCGCTGGATCGCCGAGGCCCCCGGGCCGGCCGTCCGCGACTCCCTCGGCGTGCTCGCCTGGCTGGCCGTCTACGGCTGGGTGACCCGGAACATCAGCACCAGGCTCGCCCACGCGCAGGACTCCGCGATGGCCGCCGAGCGGGAGCGGACCCGGCACGAGGAGGCCGCCCGGGAGGAGCGGGAACGCGCCGAGCAGGCCCAGGCAGCCGCTGCGGCGGCGGACCTCGAACGGCGCGCCGCCCTGCAACAGGAGATCGCCCAGCTGGCGTCCGGTCTCGCCACCGACGCCCAGGAGATGAGCACCGGGACCACGGCGGTGGCGAGCGCCACCACCGACATGTCCGAGGCGCTGACCCGGCTGGCCAGAGAGGCGCAGGACGCCGACCGGATCACCCTGCAGGTGTCCGACCAGGCCGCCGAGGCCAACCGGTTGATGTCCCTGCTCGCCGAGACCAGCAAGAAGATCATGGCGGCGAGCGATGTGATCCAGGACATCGCCCAGCAGACCAACCTCCTCGCCCTCAACGCGACCATCGAGTCCGCTCGCGCCGGCTCCGCCGGGCGCGGCTTCGCGGTGGTGGCCACCGAAGTCAAGGCACTCGCCCAGCAGAGTGGGGAGAACGCCGACGACATCACCCGGGAACTGAGCGACGTGCAGACCCATGTCCAGGACGCGGTCGCCGGGGTGGCGCGGATCAGCGCCTCCATGGCCGAGCTGCGCGATCTCAACGGCACCCTGAGCACGGCCATCGAGGAACAGTCGTCCATCCTGCGGGGGGTCGCCGAGAGCGTCCACGGATCCGCCCGGAGCGCGGCTCGCGTGTCCGGAAGTGTCGAACGGCTCGAACATGTCGCTCGGTCCCGGACCTGAGACCGTCACCGTCCGCGTGCGACGGAGGTGCTCGTCCGGACGCCCGCCGCAGGACGAACCGGACCGGCCTCGCGTTCCGCTCACAGAAACGGCATGATCTGGGGATGACGGTTGCTGTCCGTGTCGTCGGTGCCGGAGTCATCGGGTTGAGCTGTGCCGTCCGGCTGGCCGAGGCCGGTCTCGCCGTCGACGTCCTGGCGAGGGATCTCCCGCTGGAAACAACCTCGGCGGCCGCGGGTGCGCTCTGGCTCCCGGTGAGCACCCATCCCCTCGACGAGGTCGCCCGGTGGGCGCGCCCCAGCCTGCTGGCGTTCCGCTCACTCGCCACGACCGAACCCCCGGACGGGCAGACCCCCGACGCCCCCACGCCGGACGGGCAGGCCACCGACGGCTCCCGAGGGGACGACCGGACAGGCAGCGACTCCCGCACCGACCGCCGTCACCGGGATCCCGGCGTCCGGCTGCTGCCCGGTCTGCTCCGCTGCTCGGCGCCCGATCGGCTGCCGGCCTGGCATGCGAGCGTCGCCGATCTCGCCCCGGCCGAGCCGGTGACCGATGTCGCCCCGGGGTGGCCGCACGCGCTCGCTCTGACCCTGCCCGTCATCGACATGACGGCCTACCTGACCTTCCTGCAGGAGCGCCTGCTCTCGCTCGGGGGCACCCTGACCCGCCTCTGTCTGTCGGCGCTGCCCGAGACCGGCATCGTCGTCAACTGCACCGGCCTGGCCGCCCACGCCCTCGCCCAGGACCCCCACGTCGCCCCGATCCGGGGCCAGATCGTCGTGGTCGAGAATCCCGGACTCACGCGCTGGTGGTACGCCGGGGCCGACCGGGACGAGGGACCCACGTACCTCCTGCCGCACCGGCGACGAATGGTCCTCGGCGGCACCGCCGTCGCAGGGAACTGGTCGCTGGCCCCCGACCGGGCGGCCGCGGCGGCCATCCGGGATCGCGCGGACCAGCTCGAGCCGGGGATCACCCGTTCGCCTGTGCTCGGACACCGGGTCGGGCTGCGACCCGTGCGCTCCCGGGTACGACTCGAGGTCGAGAGGGTCCCCTCCCTGCGCGACCCGGAACACGTCGTGGTCCACTGCTACGGGCACGGCGGGAACGGCGTCACCCTCTCCTGGGGATGCGCCGACGAGGTGCGGGACGCCGTGCTCGCGCTGGTCAGCTGATCGGCGCAACCTGCCCGCGCCGGCCGATCTCCGTCCCGTTCTGGAGGACCCCGTGCCCGTGGAGCCCGCCGTGCCCGACTTCGATCTCAGCGACGCCGACCTGCGGGCCGTCGGGACCTGCAAGTGGACCCAGACGCCTCCCGGCGTGCTCGCCGCCTGGGTCGCGGAGATGGACGTGCGTCCCTGCCCCGAGGTGCATCAGGCGGTGCTCGACGCCGTCACCCGTGGCTGCCTGGGCTACCCCGCCTTCGACCGGCAGACGGGAGTGCCCGAGGCCACGGCCGGCTTCGTGGGGCGGCGCTACGGCTGGAAGGTCGGCCCCGACGAGGTGCTCCTCACCGCCGACGTGATGTCCGGGGTGCGACTGGCGCTCGAGGTCCTGGCGGACCCGGCTCCGGTGATCGTGCCGGTTCCGTCGTACCCACCGCTCCTGCACATCGTGCCGCTGACCGGCCGCCGGCTGGTGCCGGTGCCCTGCGTTCCGGACACGCGGCCCGGGCCCGACGAGAGGAGCATGCCGAACGGCGAGCGGGAGACACCGCACGACGGGCGAAGCGCGTCGCACGAACCGGGCCGCCCCGCGCTGGACCTGCAGGCCATCGACGACGCTCTGGCCGCCGGAGCCCGCACGGTGCTCCTGTCGAACCCGCACAACCCGGTCGGCCGGGCCTTCGAGGAGCAGGAGCTGACGGCCCTCCGTGACCTCGTCACCCGTCACGGGGCACGGGTGATCAGCGACGAGGTGCACGCCCCGCTCGTCCTCGCGGGGGCCCGGCACCTGCCGTACGCGAGCCTGGACGGCACCGCCGACCACACGACCACCGTGGTCGCCGCATCCAAGGCCTGGAACGTCCCCGGACTGCGCTGCGCACAGATCATCAGCCAGGACCCGGAGGACCTGCGCCGGCTACGGGCCGTCCCGCACGTGGCCAACGACTCGCTCGGCCCTCTGGGGGCAGTCGCCGCAGTCGCTGCCTACGAGCACGGGGAGCCCTGGCTCGACGGCCTCCTGGACCATCTGGCGGCACGCCGGGCCCAGTTCACGGCCCTGGTCGAGCGCCACCTGCCGGACGTCCGCTGGACGCCGATGGAGGCCTCCTACCTGGCCTGGCTGGACGTACGCGCCCTCGGTCTGGCGTCCCCCGCCCGGACCGCACTGGCGGACGGCGGCGTCATGCTGCAGGACGGGCGGCACTTCGGCACGGGGTACGAGGGATTCGCCCGGGTGGCCCTGGCCACCTCGGCCGAGCGCCTGGAACGCATCGTCGCCGGAATGGCCCGGGCCTGGTACCCGGGCTGACGGGTTCACGCGCTGAGGAGGGGCGGGTCGGAGGAGCCCCGCGGTTCAGCAGGCCGCGTTCAGCAGGCCACGGCCAGCGGCTCGATCACGAACAACCGGTGCAGGCGCGTGGCCCGCAGCAGGCGCATCTGCCGGGCCGTGACGTCGGCGAGGACCACCCGCCGCCCGCAGCCGCGGGCCCGACGTTCGGCCCCGGCCAGCACCCCCAGGCCCGCGCCGTCCCAGATCTCAAGTCCGCCCAGGCGCAGCAGCACATCGCCCTGCCCGGAGTCGATCACGTGGTGCACCGTGGCGCGTGCCATCCCTGCGGTCCGGGCATCCAGCCGTCCGGTGAGGACCAGCTCGGCGCCCCGGCGCACGACCTCGATCTCCAGGGTGGGACCCATTGCCACTCCCTCACGTACGGACCGGACGGAGGGACGTCCGGTCGCCACGAGGTGCCGACCGCGTCGTCGACGTGCCGACCTCGTTGTCGACGTGCCGCACTGGCTGCTTGCCGAGCGTCACGCATCACTACGATCAGGATCGTAGCGAGGTAACAGGCTGCTTGTACATCGTCATCACGGTGTGACGTCATTCGGCCTAATGGCTACGAAGGGCGAGGTCGTCCCCGATCGGAGGCATCCATCCGGGGGTATCGGCCACGCTCCGGCGTCACCAGTTGCCGGGAGCTCCCGCACGGCCGCCCCCCGATCAGGTCACGGGAGCGCCCGGCTCACACGTACGCGGGATCGGGCAGACGGACCCGCTCGACCTGAGCACCCAGCGCCCGCAGGGAGTCGTCGAACCCGCAGTACCCCCGGTCCACGTGCCGCGCCCCGTGCACGACCGTCTCCCCCTCGGCGGCCAGGCCGGCGATCACCAGAGCCGCCCCGGCACGGATGTCACTGGCCTCCACCGGCGCCGCGGACAGGCGCGGGATCCCCCGTATCCAGGCGTGGTGACCGTCCACCCGTACCTGCGCGCCGAGCCGGGCGACCTCCTGCACGAACCGGAACCTCGCCTCGAACAGGTTCTCCGTCACCATGGCCGAGCCCTCGGCCACCGCGTCCAGGGTGACCACGAAGGGCTGGAGATCGGTCGGGAACCCCGGATAGGGCAGGGTCGCGACGTCGACCGCACGCGGACGCTCGGCCCCCTGGATGCGGAACCCGTCCGGGACCTCGCTGACCACCGCTCCGCTGGCCCGGATCTTGTCCAGGACCACCCCCAGGTGCCCGCTCTCCCCGTTGTGCACGACGACGTCCCCGCCGGTGATCGCGGCCGCGAATGCCCAGGTGCCCGCGACGATGCGATCCGGCACCACCGCGTGCTCGATCGGCTTGAGCTCCTCGACCCCCTCGATCTCCAGGGTGGACGTCGCCACACCCTCGATCCGCGCGCCCATCTGGCGCAGCATCCGGCACAGGTCCACGATCTCCGGCTCGCGCGCCACGTTGTGCAGTTCGGTGACGCCGCGGGCGAGCACCGCCGCCATGACCAGGTTCTCCGTCGCGCCCACGCTCGGGAAGTCGAGCGTGACCGTGCCCGCCCGCAGCCCGTCCTCGGCCTGCGCCACCAGGTAGCCGTGGTCCACGCGGATGCTCGCGCCCAACGCCTCCAGGCCGAGCACGTGCAGGTCCAGCCCTCGGGACCCGATGGCGTCCCCGCCCGGCAGGGCGACCTCGGCGGCTCGACATCGCGCGAGCAGCGGCCCGAGCACGCTGATCGAGGCACGCATGGCACGCACGAGGTCGTAGTCGGCGCGGTGACCCGGCAGGTCCGGCACGTCGATCGCCACGACCCCGTGCTCCTGCTGATGCTCCACCTCGCATCCCAGGCGCCGGAGGAGCTCTGCCATGACCCGGACGTCCAGGATGTCGGGAACGTCGGTCAGTGTCGTCCGTCCGCGCGCCAGCAACGCCGCCGCCATGAGCTTGAGCGCGCTGTTCTTCGCGCCGGGCACTCGCACCGACCCGGCAAGCCGGGCTCCACCGACAACTCGGAACGCCTCCACGGGATGGATCGTAGGGGCGATCGCACCGCGTTCAACCCCCGGTACCGAACGAAGTGCGTCCTGGACGCCTGGACTGCCCCGTCCCGCTCGGCGCCGGCCTGTCGCTCCCCACACATCTCGGTCCGCACACATCCTGGTCCGCTCCCGCGGCCGCTCCCCCGGCAGGACGCCGCGTCCGTCCCTGCGTAGGCTGACCGCATGGTCGCCCTCACCCGCGTGTACACCCGAACCGGCGACGACGGGACGACCGCTCTGGGGAACGGCGCCCGGACGGCCAAGACCGACCCACGGTTGATCGCCTACGCCGACGTCGACGAGGCCAATGCCTCGATCGGGGTGATCCTGGCCCAGGGCACCGGGCCGGGCACCGGACTCGACGAGGATCTCGCCGCGCTACTGGGACGGGTGCAGAACGATCTCTTCGATGTCGGCGCGGACCTCTGCCTGCCGCTGACGGAGAATCCCTCGCATCCGCCCCTGCGGATCACCGAGGCCTACGTGGCGGACCTCGAGGACGCCTGCGACCGGTACAACGCCTCGCTGCCCCCGCTGCGCTCGTTCACCCTGCCCGGCGGGACTCCGGCCGCGGCCGGCCTGCACGTGCTCCGGACCGTCGTGCGTCGCGCCGAACGCTCGGTGTGGACGGCTCTGGACACCTACGGGACCGGCACGGAGGGCGGCGTGAACCCGCTGACCGCGCGGTACCTGAACCGGCTCAGCGACCTCGCGTGGATCCTCTCCCGGTACGCCAACCGCGAGCACGGTGACGTGCTCTGGGCCCCCGGCGGCGGGCGCCAGACCCGGCCATGACCTGCTCGGGCCCCGGTCCGACGCGGTCCTGATCTGCTCGGGCCCCAGCCCGAAGACGGCCGGCAGCCCGAGCGGGAGCGCCCCCTCACCCTCCGACCGCAAGCGAGGATCGGGCCGCCCCAGGAATGCCGGGACGGCCCGATGCAGTGTTCAGGTGGTGCCGGTCGAACTACCGAGAGCCACGTTCAACCAGGCTGACAGGTCAGCCGGCGGTGCAGGTGACGGCCGGGACGGCGTTGGTGCCGTTCCAGCTGCCCACGAACCCGAAGCTGGTGTTCGCCCCGACGCCCAGGACCCCGTTCCAGGACATGTTGGTCGCCGTGACCGACGAGCCGCTGCTGGTCACGGTCGCACTCCAGGACTGGCTGATGGCCTGACCGTTGGCGAACGTCCAGCTCACCTTCCAACCACTGATCGCACTGCTACCCGCGGTCACCGTGACCGTTCCCTGGAACCCATCGGTCCACTGCCCGCTCACCGCATAGGCGGCCGTGCAGGCCTTGCCCGTGCCACCGCTCGTCGTCGTGGTGACCGGCTTCGTCGTCGTGGTCGTCGTGGTCGTGACGGGCTTGGTCGTGGTCGTCGTCGTGGTGACCGGCTTCGTCGTCGTGGTCGTCGTGGTCGTGACCGGCGTGGTCGTGGTTGTCGTCGTGGTCGTGACCGGCGTGGTCGTGGTGGTCGTCGTGCCGGTGGGGGCGACGGCCCGGCCCGTGGCCGGCGAGATCATGCCCGGGCACAGCCCCTGTGAGGCCATGCCGCTCACGATCGGGGCCACCGCGTCGACCGTCGTCTGGTAGCCGTCGTGCATGAGGATGACCTGGCCACTCGTCGCGGTGGCCGCCGTGGTCACGATGTCGGCCGTGGCGACGCCGCTCCAGTCCCGCGTGTCGACATCCCAGATGATCTCCGTGAGGCCGTAGCTCGCCTCGACCGCCTTCAGCGTCGCGTTCGTGTTCCCGTAGGGCGGGCGGAAGAGCACGGGAGTCTGGCCGACCGTCTGCTGGATGATGTTCTGGGTCTGGGAGATCTCCGTGACCATCTGGGCCTGGGTCGCCCCGCCCATGTCGTTGTGGTCCCAGGTGTGGTTGCCGAGGTACATGCCAGCGGCGGCCTCGGCCTTCAGCTGGTCCGGCAGATCCTGGGCGTGCTGGCCCAGGATGAAGAAGGTCGCCTTGGCGCCGACCGAGGCCAGCTGCGTGAGCAACTGCTGGGTGAACCCCGTGGTCGGTCCGTCGTCGTACGTGAGCGCGACGTACCCGTTGGGGCACGAGGCGGCGGTGGCGGGCGCGGAGGCGACGCCGACGAGAGCGGTGGCGCCCAGGGCCGCGGTGAGCGTCACGGAGGCGAGAAAGCGTTTCACAGGAGTCTCCTGCCGAGAATCGTGGACAGCGGAAGGTCGTCCCGGCATGCGCGAGGGTTCTCGCACACGGGCCGAGGTCCGAGAGGGCACAGGTGAGGGCCTGCGCTCCCTCCCGGACTCGACCGGGCCCTCACCGGCGAGGGCCCTGGGACGGGCCGCGCGAGGTCCGGCGTCTGAGGGAACGCTGGGCCGCGCGCGCCCGGTCGCGGTGCGTGACCCGTTCGGAGCAGCCCGCGGGGCGGACCTGCTGGCGGACGGGTCAGGCCCGCTGCTTGGTGGGCGGTCGACCGATCGGGTCAGCTGGCGAGGCAGGTGACGGTCGGGACGGTGTTGGTGCCGTTCCAGCTGGCCAGGAATCCGAAG
>CAZOWW010000096.1:17003-23425 GCA_964583765.1 uncultured Kineosporiaceae bacterium | reverse complement strand
CCAGGCGGTCCCGGCCACTGATCATGATCGGCTGGCCGGTGTCGTTCGTCCAGAGGCCGCCGACCCCGTCCTCAGTGAACAGCAAGTGGCGACGCAACCGGTCTTCCCCGCGGGTGGTCAGATAGGTCTCGACGATCGCGCGGTTGTGCCGGCGCACCTCGTCGTCATCGGCCGGCGAGACGTTCGCGGCAGATTCGGCTTCGAGCATGCTCGTATCCCCCTACTTGTGTATGCGGTGGCCACAGCCCCAGCGCGTGCCATGGACCATAGGTAAGTGGTGGTTGTGTGAATATCGCAGCGCAGAGCGACCCCGCCCCGACCACGCTGGAATCGGTGCGCGATGAAACAGAAGATTCCGGTCCCGTCAGCGGCGGCGGCTTCCGGCCAGGACCCGCGCCATGTTTCCGGGCCGCATGAGCGTGGTCGGCGGGACGAGTAGGTACTGCACCTTCAGGAACCGCTCCGCCAGCACGCTGTCGCGCTCCGCGGCGGTCAGGACCATGTTGATGTACGCGTTGACCATCCGCACCGGGAGCGGGCGGGGTCCTTCGACCTGTGGAATGGACAGGTCGCTTCCCGTGGCCATCTGCCATGTGACACCGAGCGGCTTCGACACCGCCTTGAAAAACCGCTGCGCCAGTCGGTCCGTGCCACCCTGAAGCGTCTTCTGGAGCGTCTCCGCCTGGATGGCGGCCACGGTCATGCCCTGCGCGTAGATCGGGTTGAAACTGCAGAGCGCGTCACCGACGACGAGCAGGCCTTCAGGGAACCGGGACAGCTTCTCGTACCGGCGGCGGATGGTCGCCGGGAACCGGTGCGCGACGATCTCGCTCAACGGTTCGGCATCGCGGATCGACGCGAACACGTGTGGTGGGACGATCGGTTCGGCAAACGCCAGGAAGCCGGCCTGGTCGGTCGGCGGGTGGTGACCGCCGTATCCGATCAGGGTCAAAATCCAACGGCCGTCTTCCTGCTCCAGGTATTCGGCGCCGGTCGGACGCGTCGGAGTGTGCCCGATGATCACGACCTTCTCCCTGCCCATCGAGCCGGGGACCGGCCGAAGGTACTGGCTGACGTACAGGAGGTCCACCTGAAGTGACTCCTCCGGTGGGAGTGCGTACCCCATCGCGTCCAGCCACTTGGTGGCTCGTCCGGCGCGCCCGGTCGCGTCGACCACCAGGTCGGCGTGTATGAGGTCGGTGGTGGTGTCCTCGCTGTACAGGACCTCAACCCCGAGAACCCGTGCGTTGTCGTCGGTCTTTTCCAGACCGACCACCTGGCAGCCGTCCATCAGCTTGACGTTCGGGAGTCCCATGACCCGGGTGCGCACCGAGCGCTCCAGGTGCGGCCGACTGGGCTGGTAGGTGTCGGAGAGTTCGGTGTACTCACCCGTCATGCAGAGCAGATGGCCGCCCAAGTTGTTCCGCAGTTCGGCGGGCGAACTGATGGTCGGCGCCCCATCGGCCACAAATTCCTCGAGCAGCCCCGGAAACAGTTCCTCGAAAATCTCGGCTCCACGAGAGAGCAGCCCGTGAGCGTGCCGCCCCTGCGGCACTCCTCGCCGGGCCGCGATGCCCAGCTCTGACACCCGGTCGCGTTCGATCAACGTGACGCGGTCGTACACGTCCGCGAGGACCCTCGCCGCGAGCAGGCCGGAGACACTCGCACCCAGCACTACCGCATGCCCGCCTACCCCCTTGTTCGTCGGCGCCGATGCGCCGCTCCTGCTCAGACCACTGTTGCGCCCCACTGTCCCCCCTCCCCCTTCTTGGTATCAGTTTCATGTTGCGTGCGATGTCGGTGGCCACCCGGCGGCGTCGCTCGCACGGCGAATGTCGGTATGCCGTCGGCAGAGGCACTTCATGAGGTGAGGCACGAGGATACCCGAAAGAATATCCTCGCGCATTGGCTCATGTGAGTTTCTGTTGCACCAGCGTCCCGCGCACGAGGGGCCGAATAGGAGTGTTCACAACCCTGGCCGATCCGGATAGCAGGCACCGACATCTGGCCGAAAAGTTCCAGCGAGCATCACCGATTGAAGGATCTACTCCGTGATGAACCTTCTGCGTGCGCTTCGTTCACGCGGGTCCCCGACGGACCCGACGTTCTCCCGATATGTCCGGTTTGTTCTGTCCGCTAGCATCCGGTTCGCCTGTTTCGTGGCACGGACCCGACGAGTTGCCCCCGACGAGCCGGAGTGTTCACTCGAAGTTAGTGTGTCGTTACAAATTGTCGACTTTCGGGGAAACCGTTGACGCCCCACCGTCCCCCGCCCATACCTGGCCAGAGGCAGATCCATACCCCGGACCAAGTACCGCCGTACACGCGCCCTTTGTTTGGGAACCGTCGCCGGCGCGAACGAGGACTCCCGATCCCGCGGCACCTCGCCCACCGGCACCTCGCCCGCCTGAGCCACCCGCAGGTCCGCACCCTCCACCATTGCCTCACTCACGGTGCAACCTCAGTCCCTGGGGGTTACACCGTTCTTCCTCCACGCCCCGCATGGCGTTGCTCGCGTTCGCGCTCGTTCGCGGCGACCACCGGTTCGTCCTGCGACCAAGCGCCGAGGTATCTCCGCAGGACGCCGCGTCCAGGCCATCGCCTTCCCCCCACCCGACCGGACAGAACAATCCGGGAACGCCTGGGCACCGGGCGGGCCACCAGCCTCAGGCAAGTGAACATCTGCCACCTGAGCCACGCTCGATGGAACGAACCTGCCAATACTGCCCCACATGCGGTGGCCGGACCTTCGGAACGCATACGTTCGCGGCGCATGCCTGGAACCTCGTTGGTGTCCGCATCGCATGCAACCGTGCCCTGCATCGACCCCGATCACATACACGTCAACGGAGGTAACCAGATGCCCATCTCGATCGCCGACAAAATGCTTCGGCTCTCCCTGACCACATTCCCGTTCATAAATGCGGCACAGTTCTTTCCGGCGCTCTCAACGTACAGGGTTGACAGAGTTTTCGATCTCGCCGAGTTCAAGGAGGCCATGGAGCACTTCTTTCGAGGGAATCCGTTCTTCTCCAGATGTCATCTGATGGAGCTGACCTTCGATTCTCCTCAGGACTTCCCGCTTTCATCCTTTCAGGCACTCCTTTCGGAACAGTACCCGAGCTTCTGTGACGGCCTTCTGGTCGCCTCCGTCACCTATCGCTCCGACCCGCACGTGCAGGGAATTTTTACCTGCGTGCCGTTCCCGCTTCAGGACGGCTACAAGTGTTTCCGCCTTCATCAGGCGCTGATGGCCACCCTGAAGACTCGACGTGACGAATTCCAAATCGCCCGAGGTCTCGCAGATCTGGGGATCCGACCCGATGAGCTGGCAGAGTTCGTGCCCCCGGTCGACACGTCGCCCTCCAGCGAGGTCAGAGAACTCCCCGTCGCCTTTAGCGAAAGCTGTGATGCGCCGACCAGGATCGGCCCCTACCTGGAGAAGATGAAGGCCGAGTTCCTTGATCGAGACTCTGAGAACATGTTCATTCTCAAGAACAGTCTGTACTCGCCCGACCTGCCCCTCGGCAATTCTCTCCTGTTTCTGACAGTGCCGCGAAGTGTGGTCGCGCATAGTACGGGACTCCAGATCCGTGACTACTACCACGCCGAGGAGAGAAGGCAGACGGACCTACTGTCCCACCTCGATCTGCGCGAAGACTTCTTTGAGGCCGGTCAGGCCAGGATCGGTGGCATGATTGCCACCCCCAACGTCTACTGCGTCAACAACTACGGCAACGTGTCGGCGCACGACGGCTCCGACGTTCACGCAGGTCGGGGCATGCTGATGAAGTATGAATGGCATGTGCCGATCCTCGTGCTGAGGCTTGCCGCGGGCGAGAGGTCGGGATTCTCTTTCACAATCACCATTCGCGACAAGGCGTTCAACTTCAAGACAACCACCCTGGCCATCCATCAGGAGGACATGGGCAGAGAGACCATCGCAAGTGGCCGTCACTGATGAGGTGTGCCTGAAGCGGGTCCGATGTGGCCTGCGCGGCTCGGCGCCGCCGGGACGCTCCCTCCAGGCCAGGTCGAAATGGTCCTGCCGTGTCCCACTTCCAGTGACCCACCGACCAAAGGAGGACAGCGTGTATGGGTGACATCGGACCAACTCATCGGAGAGGGGTGGAGACTCCCTCCACGACGGAAGTGAAATACCTCGTCATCGGTGCCACCGGAAACATCGGCTCTCGGGTAACCCAGCGCCTCGTCGATTCCGGAGCGCGCCCTTCCGTTTTCGTGCGCAGCGCCAAGAGGGCCAGAGACCTCTTCGGTGACTACGTCGACATCCATACCGGAGACCTCGAAAAGCCAGGGTCCTCGCTGGCTGCAGCCCTGACCGGGATCGACGGGATGTTCCTCGTGACCGTTGGACCAGATCTCCATACAAGAGATCGAGCGATCTCCTTCGCCGCCCTCCACGCTGGCGTGCGACACGTCGTCAAGCTCTCGACGCTGGACGTGCGAACCGGGATCGGCACCGGGCCATGGCACGCGCGTGGCGAGAATGCCGTTCGGGAGAGCGGGGTGGCGTTCACGTTCATTCAGGCAGCCGCATTCATGTCCAACATGCTGGGTTGGTCGGAGTCGATCCGCCACGAGGGCGTGCTGCGCTCGTCCACGGGTGAGGGCAAGATCGCATTCATCCATCCAGATGACGTCGCTGCCGTCGCCACGGCCGCTCTGACGACGCGCAACCTCGACGATCAGGCACTGGTGATCACCGGTCCCGAGGCGTTGTCGTACGGGGAGATGACTACCACGATAGGCAGAGCCATCGGCAAGCCCATCCGCTTCGAGGAAATCTCCGATCGGCAGGCATACACGGAGACGGTCAGCTGGGCAGGGGAAGGCCCCTACGCCGATGCCCTTGTGGACATCTGGCGCGCGCTGCGCCAGGGCCGACTCGACACGGTGACGGACGGGGTACGGCGAGCAACCGGGCGGGAGCCACTCACGTTCGCTCAGTGGGCCGCCGAGAACGCCACGTCGTTTCAGTAGTGTTGCGATCCGGCGCGCTGAAAGGATTCGCGGAGACCAGTACGGGCTGCCGGAGCCGGTCGCGGTGTCAGAGGCCACCGGCGGTGATGGGCCCACGGGTGCCCGCGAGACGGTGCTGGCCGAGGCTCCGTCCGTCGTCCCCCACGGCGCGTCGGACGATCTGGTGATGATCCTCGATCCGAGCACCTCCTCCGGCGAGACGTTCCGGACCCGACGGGTCCGGCTGGCCCCGCGGTGGGCAGTGTTGATCGTGGTCGGGGTACTGGCACTGGTCTCGGCGGCCCTCCGGGCGAAGTCGGCGGCGGCCGGGTTCCAGACCGAAGATGGCGCCGCCACCTGGGTCAAACTGCTGCCCGCGACCCTCCTGGTCCTGATCGCGACAGGCGACCTCGTCCTGCTGTGGTCCCATCATCACTTCGAGACGGATTACTGGGACGACTGCAGTTCCCGCTCCACGTCCTGCTCCGTCGACGTCGACCTTGACCACATGGCCAGGCTCACCATCACCGTGCTGCGTGTTCTCGCCATGAGCGGCGTCGTGGCCGGAGCGTGGTGGTTCCTCCGCGACCTCAGACTCGTGACCCGGCACTACCGGAAGTCCCTGGACGGCGAGACGCGACGTGACCAGGGTGGGTCGGTGGTGACCTACCCATGGCACCAGGTCCGCGACGTGTTCGTGCGCCGCCTCGGATGGCGGCGCAGCCGGGCACTGCTGGCGACCCCAGCACCATCGGTCACTCTCACCGCGGACCCGGCGATGGTGTCCACCTACTCCAGTCGACTGAAGGCCTTCCACATCGTCGACCTCGGCGGTCACGCGCTGCCGGTGAGTGAGGTGTTGAGCAGCATGGAACGACACCAACTCGCCCAGCAGGACGGCACCCCCACGATCGCTACCTGAACCTTGCTGCCCGCAGCGCGAAATTCCTGGGCCGTGGGCCCCAGTCCGGGATCCCCGGGACATGGCCGCGACCGGCCCAGTGGTGGTGGGGGGCGCTGGCCTTACCGGGGTTGGGTCGTGGCGGTGACAACCCTCTGTCTGGCGGTCAGGAACTGTTTCGAGACCGGGCCTGATCGACGTGGATCTGGTGCGAGCCCATCGTGATCACGGCTGCCACCCGGTGTTCGGCCCCCGCGTTCGGGTCCGATGCCGGGCTGGGGCGCCGTCAAGGGGCTTTCCGGTGGTGACCGTCTCCGGTTGACGGGACGTGGGCCAGGATCCGGAACAGAGGCGCAGTGATCGCGGAGTCGGTGTCCTGTCGACCGGTGTGCTCGGGCCCGCACCAGGGTGGTAGCACCGATCGCCGGGGCGTGGCGACGGCAGGTGGGCAGGGTGTGGACGGCATTGCCCACCGAGGTCGGTCCCGTCGGGGTGGATGCCGTCGTCGTCACGTTGCACCCTCCCACCGTCCATGGTG
>CAZOWW010000096.1:7382-16993 GCA_964583765.1 uncultured Kineosporiaceae bacterium | reverse complement strand
CTGTCGTTGGTCGCGCAGGTGATGTTGATCGGGGTCAGCCTGCGGCAGTGGGCGCGCCGAGGGTGGGGGCGGTCATGGCCACTGTTCGTCGTGCCCACAGCGGCGCGGGCTCCCGGCGTTGCGCTGGGGGTTCCGTCCTGCCGATGAGCGCGGCCAGGTCGCTGCCGTCGATGGTTTCGCGGTCGAGCAGGAGGGAGACGACGCGGTCGAGCATCTCGCGGTGATCAAGGACCAGGTGAACGGCCGTCGTCTCGGCCTGACGCAGCAGCCGAGCGACTTCCTGATCGATGGTGCGCTGGGTCTGCTCGGCGTAGGCGCGTCCAGCGAAGGGATTGTCACGGCTCGAGCTTTCGGATCCGTAGCTGATGGGGCCCAGTTCGGGGGACAGGCCCCATTCGCGGACCATCCGGGTGGCCAGTTCGGTGGCGGCGGCAAGGTCGTTGGACGCTCCCGTGGAGGCCTCCCCGAAGACGACCAGCTCAGCGGCGCGTCCGCCCAGCCGCACCGCGAGGGCGTCGGTGAGGTAGCTCTCCGGATAGAGGTGGCGCTCGTCCACGGGGAGTTGCTCGGTGACCCCGAGAGAGGCGCCGCGGGGCAGAATGGTGACCTTGGCGACCGGGTCGGCATGCTCGGACAGGAGGGCGACCAGGGCATGACCGGCCTCGTGCACGGCCACGGCGTCCTTCTCCTCGGGCATCAGCACGCTGGAGGAGTCCCGGCGACCGAGCAGCAACCGGTCCCGTGCCGCCTCGAAGTCGGCTGCGGTGAGGACGCCGCGGCCCGCGCGGACGGCGTTGATCGCGGCCTCGTTGACCAGGTTGGCCAGGTCGGCACCGGAGAACCCCGGGGTCGAACGGGAGACCTTCCCCAGGTCCACGGAGGGGTGGACGGTCTTGCCGCGGGCATGGATGGCCAGGATCGCGGCACGTTCACGCTGGTTCGGCAGGGGGATCTCGACGGTCCGGTCGAACCGTCCGGGACGTAGGAGGGCGGCGTCGAGGGTCTCGGCGCGGTTGGTGGCGGCGATGACGACAACGTTGGTGCCCGGCTCGAAACCGTCCAACTCGGACAGGAGCTGGTTGAGCGTCTGTTCCCGTTCGTCGTTGGACCCGAACCCGCCCGGACCTCGGCGGCCGCCGACCGCGTCGATCTCGTCGATGAAGATGATGGACGGCGAGCGCTTGCGTGCGTCAGCGAACAGGGACCGGACCCGGGAGGCGCCGACGCCGACGAACATCTCGACGAAACTGGACCCGCTCAGGGCGAAGAACGGCACCCCGGACTCACCGGCGACCGCTCGGGCCAACAACGTCTTGCCGGTCCCGGGCGGGCCGACCATCAGGACGCCCTTGGGGCCGACGGCGCCGGCCACGGCGTACCGATCGGGGTGCTTGAGGAAGTCCACGACCTCCATCACTTCCTCCTTGGACCCCTCGTAGCCGGCGATGTCCGCGAACCGCGTGGTGGGCTTGTCCTGGTCGTAGACCGTGGCCCTGGACTTGCCGATTCCCATGATCGCGCCGAGCGGGCCCCCCGCGCTGCCGCCACTGTTCATGGCCTGGCGGCTCCGGCGCCTGAACCACAGGAAGACCGCGATCATCAACAGGAACGGCAGGAGGGAGAACAGCAGGCCGAGCACCGAACCCAGCAGTGAGGAGGTGTTGGTGATCGTCCCGGTGACGGCGACCTTGTGCGCCAGCAGCAGCGGCGACAGGGCGTTGTCGTTCAGGGCGGTCGGAATGTGGCTGGTGTACGAGGTGCCCCCGACCAGGGTGCCGGTCACGGCACCGGTGTCGGTGATCATTGCTGTTGCCACCTTGTTGGCGGACACCTCGTTCACGAACGCGGTGTAGGTGAACTTCTGGGGTGTCGTCGTGCCGCCGATGCTGGGCAGGAACAGGGCCAGGGTCACCAGCATCAGAACGATCGGCAGGGTCCAGGCTCGCCAGCCGGGAGGCCCGGGGGGCCTGGCGCCACCGACCTTCACGTTGTCGGCCATCATGTCGTCCCTGTCCGGTGGGCGCCGTGGCGATCGAACCGGGCCGAGGGGAACGTCCCGAGCGCGTCGCGGCGCGCCTGGAACCGTCCCTTGTCGGTTGCCAACCGCTCGACGGAACCGATCGGGACGGTGATCTCACGGTGGCGCCACAACCGTCCCCGATCGATGATCAGGTGAGTGATGCGGGGACCAGGGGTGATGGCCAAGCCGACGACATGACCCACGGCGTCCTCGTCGAGGTTGACGGCAGCGAAGACGGCGGTCTTGACGGCCGACACGGTGATCCGTCGGGGGCCGGCGGAGAAGGTGGCCCGGATGATGCCGTCCGACAACAGCGTGTCCGGATCGGTGCGGCCGATCACCGACCGCGGGCAGGTCCGTGCGACCGAGAACACAGCCACCCACACGACGACGAGCACGGAAGTCAGGATCATCGGACCCCTTCCGAGGGACGGTCCGCACACGCGGGGTTCCGTCGCCAGGGTCCAGAGCAACTACCGCTCATGCTACGCAGGTCAACGGCCTCTCGCCCCGTCGCCGCCGCCCGGCGTGCTCGCGCGACCCGGTGTAGATTGATGTTGGCGGCAGGGTCGATTCCTGCGGCCCCGGGCCCTCGGGCCTGCGCCACGGTGGAAACCGTGGGCGTTACTCCGGACCTCGGTAGCGCGTCCCAGGACGACGCACGAGGTGAGGAAACCCGATCATGAGCCAACACCTGGCCATGGACCAGACCCCCGGCACGAACGACGACTTCCCGACGAGCCCGGACGCCGTGGTGGCCGTCTACGCGACTGAGGCCGATCTGACCGCGGCGGTCAAGTATCTGGAACACGAGCGCTACGACATGGCCGCCATCTCCGTGCTGGGCACGGGGATGAGCCAGGAACGCCACGTCATCGGCTTCGAGACCCAGCGCACGCACGCCGCCCACTGGGCCACCTGGGGCGGACTGTGGGGCTGGATCTTCGGCGCGTTCATCTTCGTCCCCGGCGTCGGGCACGTCGCGATCGGTGGCTACCTGCTGTTCATGCTGATCACCGCCGGGATCGGGGCGACCAGCGGGGCGCTGGGCGGGGCGCTGACCAGCATGGGAATCCCCAAGGACGGCATCCCCGTCTACGAGTCCGACCTGCGCGCCGAGCGCTTCCTGGTGATCGCCCACGGCACCCCCGGCGAAGTCGACCGGGCCCGCACGCTGCTCGGTCAGACCACCCACGAGCGCCTGGACCACCACCAGGGCACGCCCGGGGCCGAGGGTCCCCAGTCGGGCGGGTCCGTGCGGGAATCGAGTCCGTCGTGACCCTCGTGATCGTCGTCGTCGTTGTCGTAGCCGTCCTCGTGCTGGGCGCGGTACTCGCCTTCAACGGCCTGGTCCGCGCCCGGGTTCGCACCCGGGAGGCGTGGTCGCAGATCGATGTCGAGCTCAAGCGCCGCCACGACCTGATCCCCAACCTGGTCGAGACGGTGAAGGGCTACGCCGCCCACGAGCGCGGCACCTTCGAGGCCGTGACCGCTGCCCGGGCCGGAGCGGTATCCGCCCAGGCCAGCGGTGACCCGGGCCGGGTCGGCCCGGCCGAGAACGCGCTGACCCAGTCGCTGCGCACGCTGTTCGCGGTGGCGGAGAACTACCCCCAGCTGCGCGCGGTCGAATCCTTCGGACAACTCCAGGAGCAACTGACCGCGACCGAGGACAAGCTGGAATACGCGCGGCACTTCTACAACACCAGCGCCCGGGACTTCAACGTCGCGATCCAGACCTTCCCCCGCAACCTGCTCGCCGGAGCATTCGGATTCAGCCCCGTGGGCTTCTTCGAGACCGACCCCGCGGAACGCGAGGTCCCGAAGGTCAGCTTCACCTCGCCCGAGCCACCGTCCGCCAACGGCTCCGCACCCACCGCTGCGCTCAGACCACAGCCACCCGGCCCCCCGACAGCCTGAACCCGGGAGGCGGGCATGTACCAGCAGATCACCCGGAACAAGCGACTGACCGTGGTCTACATCCTGGTCTTCTTCGTGGTCTGGGTCGGGATCGGAGCCGGCATCGGCTGGATCTGGGCGACCCTGACTCCCACCCCTGCCCGGCCGGGCCCCGGGACGACCGCCCCGGCCGGCAGAGACATGATCATCGGCATCGTCGTCGCTGCCGCCCTGGCGCTGGCCGGCATCGCGTTCTCCCTCGGCACGGGCACCCGGCTCGTACTTCGGATCTCGGGGGCCCACCCGGCCGACCCCGGACGATACCGGCAGCTGCACGATCTGTTGGGGGCACTGGCGCTGGGTGACGGCCTCCCCGTCCCCGCGGTGTACGTGATCGACGATCCGTCGCCCAACGCGTTCGCCACCGGCACCAGCCCGGCCCACGCCGCCGTCACCGTCACCACCGGCCTGCTGGAGACCATGAACCGGGAGGAACTGGAAGGCGTGCTGGCCCACGAGATGAGCCACATCAAGAACTACGACGTGCGACTCCTCCTGATCGTCAGCACCCTGATCGGGATGGCGGGCCTGCTGGCCGGCATTGCCTGGCGCTCGGCGTTCTTCACCCGCAGCCGGGGCCGCAACGGGGGCCAGATCATGATCGCCGCACTGGCGGCCGGTGCCTTGCTGAGCCTGGTCGGTTTCGTCCTGGGACCGGTGGTGCGCCTGGCATTGTCTCGGCGGCGCGAGTCACTCGCCGACGTCAGCGCCGTGGAACTGACCCGTAACCCGATCGGACTCATCCACGCCCTGCAGAAACTGCAGATCAACGACAAACCGTTCGCGAAGTTCAACCACGCCACCGCCGCCATGTGCATCGACGACCCCCTCCAGCACCACCGCCCCAGCTGGATCCACCGTCTCTACGACACCCACCCGAGCATCGACGCACGCATCGCCGCCCTGCAACAACTCACCCAAGGCACCGAGGCATGACAAGTTCTCCAACGGCGCACGGACCCGACGTGGACATCTGAACCGGCGGTCCTGCCCCGGGCAGCAAGACCGCCGGCGTTCCTGGCCGAAGGAACGGGCCGGGCCCGCGTCAGCTCCCTCCCGGACAAGCCGGGGGCGTTGTTCGGCCTCGGCGGACACAGGCCCAGGAGAGCAGCGGCGAACGGTCCTCGGCCTACCCGCTGCGGGCCGGCGTCGACGTGGGCACCAGGTTCTGGGCCAGGAGCCACTGGGCCAGGCGCCGGTCGCTGTCGGCGAGGTGCAGGGCGAACCATGCCTGGAAGCACTCGACGAGCTGGCGGGGCGCCAACACCAGCACCGGGTCCTCGTACAGCACCTCCAAGCGCTGCGCGAACAACGCGTGTTGCTCTGCGTGCGCCCTCGTCCCGGGATAGCCGTGCTTGCTCATCAGGCTTTCCTCATGCGCGAAGTGCGCATCGACCCGCGTCCGGAAGTCGTCCAGTAATCCCTGGCAGGCGCTCCGGTCATGGGCCGCCGCGCGCTCTTCCAACGCGACCAGCACCCTGATCAACTCGTTGTGCTCGGCGTCCATGAACGCCACCGCCACCTGCAGGTCACTGCTCAACAGCCCCACCGGCGTTCCCTCTCCCTGGACCCGGTCACCTCCTCCCTCATCGGCATCCTCGACTTCCCGATCAACACACGCGCCCCGAGGAAATCGTGTGACCCCGATCATCACAGGTGCGCCCGAGGCACCCGCGTGCCTGATCCACCCCGGCCACCGGTCGGCGGCGTCGTGCCAGGCCGGCACGGTCGTGGTCGGTGCCGGTGCCGGTGCCGGTGCCGGTGCCGGTGCCGGTGCCGGTGCCGGTGATGATCTCGCTCCTGGTTGAGCGTCCGGTCGTCGTTGGGCATCGGGTGTGCTGGCGGTCGGGTCGCCCTCGTCGTGACCGGTCAGGGCGTCGGCGAGGCGGTCGATGCGGTAGGACGGTAGGACAGGTCGGGGTAGGCGGCCTCGAAAGCGTCGTCGGTGCCAAGGCGCACCGGGTCCGGCACGGCCCAGTGCAGCCAGGACCGCCCGCCGGCTGTGTCGCTGGTGGCGCCTGGGTCACTGGTACCGGGCGTGCCTGGTGGGTTGGCCGCGAGTTCCTCGTGGGCGTTGTCGCAGACCGCGACGATCAGGTCCCCGGGTCGCAGAGTGTCGGCCATCCGGTGCGTGCGGGCCCGGCCCAGGCGTCGCCCGCAGATAGCGTCGCTGGCAGCGATCGCGGCCAGCACCGCCAGCGCAGCCGCGACGTGGGTTTCCGACTGGGCGGCGGGTTCTTCCAGGACGAGGGCGACGACGTCGATGAACGCGCGAGCCTACTCGAGTCGGGTACGGGCCTGCGCCGGAGTGCACACCACGGTTCGTGGTCCTGGTCGAGGGCTCACCGCAGCCCCCGGGCGGGAAGGGCGGCACTGGCACGCACAGTCCGCATCACGTCGAGCAACCGGTCCCCCATGAGATGGACTTCCTCTCCCCGCCACGACGCGACCAGCGGATCATCGGCCTCAATCATGGCCGCCAATCGCTGCGAGGAGACCTCGACGATGTGGGCGTGGTTCCCGGTCCACCTGTGGACGTCAGAAGCCAGCTGCTCGACCTGTCCTCGCCACACAGTGTCCGGGTCGCGTCCCTCGGGATCCCCGGACGCCCAGGCCTCGGTCTCGGTCTCGGTCTCGGTCTCGGTCTGCGTCACGAGCAGGATGTCGATGTCGCTGTCCTCGCCGGCGCCTCCTCTGGCGAACGATCCGAACATGCTCGCGTGGACGGGCGAGAGCGACCAGCAGCCGACGACGCCGATGATCTTCTCCACGATCCGGGCACGCATGCGGGTGAGCTCCAGAATCGGGCCGGCCGCCAGATGGTCCCGGTTCAACCGGTACAGCGTGGCGTGGGCATGTTCCTCAGCCACCACGATCCCCTGCCGCACCAGCCGGGCCAACACCCGGCGCACACCGTCCGCGCTCCCGGTCCCCGCCATCCGATGCACGTGGGCACCCGTGGACATCCCCGTCGTCGCCGACAACGCCTGCAGCACCGCGGCGTCCAGGGTCGGCGTGACCGTCGCCAGCGGGTTCGACAGGTCCATGACTCAGCGCTTTTCCACGACTATACTCGGCATGTGCCGAGAATAGTCGGCATGTGCCGAGAATTCCAGCGGGTCCCAGGGTAGGCGCACGCATGCCCGGCGGCCCGCTCGGGTTGCGCTGGCGACCTTGCCCACAAGGACACCTGTCGCTCGACTCTGCCGGGGCGATGCGCTCGACCCTTCCCAGCTCACCGTCGGTGATCCTCCACGGAAGGCTGCTGGACGCCGCACAGGAGAGCGTCCAGGTAGTCCACGCGTGGGGCTTCGGGCAGGACCGGGTCGTCGGGGCCGGCAGCGGGAGTGTCCGTTGAACGGCTCTTCCAAGATTTTCGTACCTGGTGATCCGAAACGCCACGGATGATCTTCCCGACTGGGCGAGTCACTTCGTTTGCCCTCCTCGGGGACATGCGTCCCCGAGGAGGCCCCGACCCTCAAGGTCTCAATGATCATCACTCACGAAGATCTTGGACGAGCCGTTCACCGGACAGGCCCCCCGGCGGGGGCATTCCAGGCCAGAACGTGATCAACATGCTACCCCGTGAGGTCCGTACGTTCGTCACCGTCCGCGAGAGCATCCCTTCCCTCTGTCACTGCAGTGACAACAAGAGACCGGGGAGTTATGCAGGACTCTCCTCGATTCAAGATCCGCTGCGGCAACCGTGCAGGTCAAGGCATGATCGCGTGCGCATCGCCGGGAGTTCTGCGCAAACCCTGTCGGAGTACGTCGCCGGACCGATTACGGTCCGACAGCCCCTTCCGCAATCTAAGCGCATAGACTACGCTTTCGGTCGCATCCGCGCTCAAACCAATTTCCTTCTTTGATGGTTGTCCATGAGCGAGTTGAGTGGAGGAGTCCATGGAGAGCTACTGGCGGCAACGGAGGCTGCAATCCTCCCTGATTATCGGTGTTGCGGTGTCTGCAGTGGCCGGGGCGTTGACCGCCCAGGCCACCCTGAGTCCGGCGGTGGCTGCCGGGCCCACGCTGGCGGTGGATGCGTCCGCGGCACGACACAGGATCAGTCCGGATATATACGGGCTCAACGGGGCTGACCCGGCGTTCGCCGCCGAGATCGGGATGCCGGTGGCACGCTGGGGTGGAAACGCGTCCAGCCTCTACAACTTCAAGAACCGCACCACCAACAGGGGCAGTGACTGGTACTTCGAGAACACCCCCGCCGACGCGGACAACAGCGTCGAAGCGATGATCAAGACAAACCTCGACCGCGGCACCAAGCCGATCGTCACCGTCCCAATGATCGGGTGGGTGGCGAAGGACTCGCCCTCGTCACACCCGTTCACGTGCAGTTTCCCTGCGTCACGTTTCCCCCAGCAGGACTCGTTCGACCCGTGGGACTCCAACTGCGGCAACGGCCAACTCAATGGCGCGAATCTCACCGCGGTTCCGACCGACGCTTACATCCAGGTGGATTCATCCTTTGACGGCGAGATGGTCTCGCACCTGGTGGGCCAGTTCGGAAAGGCAGCGCAGGGTGGTGTGCCGATCTACGAGCTCGACAACGAGCCGGCCACCTGGAACTCCACCCACCGTGACGTACATCCCAATCCCACGACGTATGACGAGATGGGCAGCAAGAGCACGGCGACGGCCGCGGCCGTCAAGGCCGCCGATCCCAGCGCCGCGGTGCTCGGCCCGTCAGGCTGGGGCTACTGCGATTGGATAGCGTCCGGGACGGATGGGTGCGGACCGGGAGCCGATGCGGCTGCGCACGGCGGGCTGAACTTCTCCGAGTGGTACCTGAAGACCATGAAGGAATACAGCGACGCCCACGGCGGGACGCGCTTCCTCGACTACTACGACGGGCACTACTACCCGGCGATCGACGGTGGTACGAGTGCGGAGGCCAATGCGTTGCGGCTGCGGTCCACGCGTTCGCTGTGGGATCCCACGTATGTCGACGAGTCGTGGATCGGCCCCAGCGGTGTGAACGCGCCCCCGCTGCAGGTCATCCGGAAGTTCAAGGCGTGGGTCGCGCAGTACTACCCCGGCACCAAGGTCGCCATCACCGAGTACAACTGGGGCGACCTGGGTCACATCAACGGCGCCCTGGCTGAGGCCGACGTCCTGGGGATCTTCGGTCGCGAGGGTCTTGATCTGGCCACGATGTGGGGCGAACCCCAACCTACGGATCCCGCTGCCTACTCGTTCCGCATGTACCGCAACTACGACGGGGCCGGGAGCCGGTTCGGTGACGTGAGTGTATCCGCGACCAGCACCGACCAGGATCAGCTGGCGGTGTACGGTGCGCAGCGCTCATCTGACAAGGCGTTGACCGTCATGGTCGTCAACAAGACGGGCGACGATCTGACAACATCACTGTCGGTCGCCGGGTTCAACGGCAACGCTACGGCACAACGATTCACCTACAGCCCAGCCAATCTCACCTCGATCATCAAAGAGAACAATCTCACGGTGAGCGGTGGCAACGTCAGCGCGACGTACCCGGCGAACTCCATCACCCTGTTGGTCCTGCCGGAGGGCAACGAGCAGACGACGACTACCACCACCTCGACAACGACCACCACCCGCCCCACCACGACCACGACACAGCCGACGACCACCACCCGCC
>CAZOWW010000096.1:0-7282 GCA_964583765.1 uncultured Kineosporiaceae bacterium | reverse complement strand
CCACCACGACCACGACACAGCCGACAACCACCACCCGCCCCACCACGACCACGACACAGCCGACAACCACCACCCGCCCCACCACGACCACGACCACGACCACGACACAGCCGACAACCACCACCCGCCCCACCACGACCACGACAAGTGGCGGGAAGACGTGTACGGCGAGCTATACCGTGATCGGGCAATGGCCGGGCGGGTTCCAGGGCGAGGTCACGGTCAAGGCCGGCAGCTCTGCCGTCAGCGGCTGGACGGCGACCTGGATCTTCGCGAACGGTCAGACCATCACCCAGTCCTGGGGTGCCACGGTCACCACCAGCGGCGGGTCGGTGACGGCCACGAACCTCTCCTGGAACGGCGGCCTCGGCGCGGGTGCCACCACCAGCTTCGGCTTCATCGGCAGTTGGAACGGAACGAATGGCGTCCCCACGGTGAGCTGCACCGCCGGCTGAGTGACCATCCCGGAGGCCCGGCCGGTCCATGCGGTCCGGCCGAGCCTCCGGGACACCGTGACGTCGAGGGGGCCCACCGGGAACCGGCACGAGCCCACGTTCGATCGTCAGCCGGCACGGGTGCGGCGGTTGTGGGTATCCGGGACCCATGCGGATCACCGAGACCAGTGACCTGTGGAAGACCGCGGTCATCTACTGCCTGGACAAAGATCGAGGCCGGAGGTGCGACTTCCGCCGCGGTGACCAGTGAAGTGGCCGGTTCAGATTGACCGAGCACTGTCACAACGTCCATCAGCGCACCTCAACCCCGTCGTGGGGACCATCAACGAGAACAACCGTGGCACAACCCGGGCCAGGACACCGGGCATGGTACCTAGTGTCCCGCGATCGAGGTCTTCTGACGGTTGGTGCGCAGCGCCCCACCTCTCAGGCGATCCTCGGATCTATGTAGGCATTACACCTTTGAATCTCCAGGGCGATCGGGTGGGCCGCCAACTCGACCACGCGCGCGTGGTCGCCGTCCTCCCGACTCAGCCTGGCAGTGACGGCGCGGGGTTGCGGGACGGCCCGCTGGTCCGCCACCCGCCCCCAAGGCCATGGTGGGTTGGCCAGTGGTTCGCGATCGCCACAGCCTCCACCGCGCCAAGATATACATGAAACGTCAAGGGGCCAGTCGTGGACTCCGATGTCCCAAGGAGGGCTCCCGATCGGATGGTCCGATGAACGGCCGTCGACCGGGGGCACGAAGGCCACCCTCGTCTGCTGGGACGGGGTCTGACTCTCGGAGGTCCCATGGGCCGGCTTCGTCGCTCCTTCGCACTGCGGCTCGGCATCGGACTCGGCCTGCTGCTCATGCTCTTCGCCGGCGCCGTCCTGGTGGCCATCGACCGTGTACACAGTCTGCAGGCCACGCGCGACGCCGAGGTGCGACGCGGACTCGTGAGCATCTCCGGACTCCAGGACGCCGCCCTGGCGGCCAAGTCCATGGCCAACGACGAGCGCGGCTTCCTGCTGGAGGGCCAAAAGAGTTTCAGCACCGAGGCGCTCGGCCGGGTCGCCACCATCGATGCGGCGCTGGCCGCCGCCAAGGCTGCCGGAGCCGACGCCCAGGCCGTGGACACGATCTCCCAGGAGATCCATGCCTGGGTCGATGCGCTCACGGCGGAGTTCGCGATGTACCCCACCGACCGCGCGGGTGCGGTGGCCAAGGCGATGGGGGCGAATCGGGACCTGCGCAAGACCTACGAGCAGGGGCTCGCCGAGGGGATCGCGGCCGCCAAGACCCAGGTCCAGCACGGCCGTAGTTTCGCCAACACGGTCACCGGCACCGACACCCTCCTCGGGGTGCTCCTGACCGTCGGTGTGGCGCTGACCCTCGCCGTGTCCGTCCTGCTTGCCCGCACGAGCATCCCCCCGCTGCGAGAGAGCCTGGTGGGTCTGCGGGCCGCGGCCGAGGGCGACCTGACGCACGAGGTGCGGATCCATTCCACGGACGAGTTCGGGCAACTCGCGATCGCGGTCAACACGACCCTGCGCAACACCCGGGCGGTCCTGACCGACATCGCGGCCAAGGCGGATCAGCTCTCGGCCGCCGGGAGCGCCCTGGCCACCGCCGGCTCCCAGATCTCCGAGGGAGCCGCCACGACCAGCGCGCAGGTCGGCACCGTCGCCCAGGCCGCGGACGAGGCCAGTGCGAACGTCCAGAGCGTCGCGGGGGCGGCCGAGGAGATGGGGGCATCCATCCGGGAGATCGCGACCAACGCCAGCGCCGCCGCCGAGGTGGCCCGCGCGGCGGTCACCGCCTCGGAACAGGCCGACGCGACGATCAGCAAGCTCGGCGAGTCCAGCACCGAGATCGGCAATGTGGTCAAGCTGATCACCTCGATCGCGGAGCAGACGAACCTCCTCGCGCTCAACGCCACCATCGAATCCGCACGCGCCGGAGAAGCAGGCCGGGGCTTCGCCGTGGTCGCCACCGAAGTCAAGGAACTCGCCCAGGAGACCGGCCGCGCGACCGAGGACATCTCCCGACGGATCGCCCTGATCCAGGAGGACACCAAGGCCGCAGTGCTGACCATCGGCCACATCCACCAGGTCATCGAAGAGATCAACAACTACCAGACGACCATCGCCTCCGCCGTCGAGGAACAGACCGCGACCACCAGCGAGATGTCCCACGGGATCACCAAGGCCGCGACCGCCACCACCTCGATCGCCGCCGCCATCACCGCACTCGCCGATTCCAGCGCATCCACGAGCCTCGACGTCGCCGGCACCGGTCAATCCATCAGCGCGCTCGCCGCCATGAGCGAGGAACTACGCTCCCTCGTCGCCCGGTTCACCTACTGACCGGTCCCACGCAGCCCTTCAGCGGCCGACCGCGGGAGATCCACAGGGGGTTGTGTGCCTGAGAGCCTGCTGGCGAACTCGATCAGGGGTAGCTGAGCCCGCGCTTTCGTGCGGGATGGTTGAGACCGCGACACCCGCGGCGTGTCGGGAAGGTATGGATCAAGGCTTCCGGTAGATGGAGATTGCCTAGATCAACATCGCTGGAAGCCCTCGAACTGACTGTCCACGCCACCCCGGCCGAACAGGCACGCGCATCGGTCAAGACACGAGAGGCCCCGCCGGCGGGGCCGGGGGCTTGTGCTGTCGGCTTGCTCGTCAGGCCGTCGCGGTGGTCCTCGCTGTGCCGTGACTTCAGTAACGGCAGCTCGGGAGACCAAGACAAACCGCGGGAGAGATGGGGTGATCATCGCTCACCAGTTCGGTGATCTCGATCCAAATAGCCGCACCACGCTGACAACTCCGGCCGATGACCCAGGTCACTGACCCGCTGCGCTGGACCTCCCCCACTCTTCCCGGACTTCCCATCCATGGCCTCAACCGTCAATCCAGTTGGAGCGCGGGGCACTAGCCCGGTGAGTCCCGGCACCCACGGTGACCCGGCCTCGCGCGTGCCGCGCCCCCAGCCACACGGCCAGCCCCGCTCGCGAGCGGCCGCCAGGATCGACTCGGCCACCCCCTCGGGAAGCACCACCTCCCCAGGCTCGGCACCCGCTACCACCGGTGGGCCACCGGCTCGCTTCGAGGACATCCCAGTCACAGTCTGCGACCTCATGCGTGATCATGTCCATGCCACGGCCCGAAGCCGTGGAGGCCACCCCGCCCCCCGCACGCTGAGTAGGCCCGGGGCGCGGTGCCGGGATTGCTCTCGGTCCGTCTCCCCGAGCCTCTCGCCGCACCCGCCGTGCGTGTCTCCACGCAACGGGCGCTCCACGGTTCCTGCCGTCATGTGGTTTGTTGAGTCCAGGGGTTGGGAATCCTGCTGGCGCGGTAGCGGTACCGGGTGACCGGGATCGCCGCGTCCGCGGAGAGATGGCGTCAGCCGCCGGCTCGAAGGGCCTCGTCCTGCGCGACGTTCCGGTCGCCGTCGAACGCCGCCGGCGGAGAGACCTGCTGCTCCTCGACCATCTCGGAAGGCCGGATCAGCTCGGGGAGATGCCGGAACCGGTCTTTGGGCGACTCGTGCGGGCCCGCGGTCTCGCTCATCGTGAACCTCCCGGCGTCGTCGGTACGCGTCAGTCCCTGGTCACCCTGGTGGGTGGCCCGTCCCGGGCTGAAAATGGGGGTCCGCTCGCCCGTTGACGTCGTCGCTTCTTGGTCCGTTGGAGACCGTGCGTCAGTCGGGCGCTGGGAGCTGCGCTGTTGGGCCCTTCCCTGTCGCTTCGAGCACGCGATCTAGATTCGCATTCCCCCTGTAGCTCCCACGGGCGAGTGTCCGAGCCGGTGTGGTCGAGGTCCAGGAGGCGAACGGGAGTGTTGGAGCCGACGCAGGACGACGAGCAGATCGTTGAACGGATCGCGGCGCTGGATATCGGCAAGGCCGAGGTGGTGTGCTGCGTGCGGGTGCCCGCCCTGAGGCCCTCGGGTAAGCGGCTGCAGGAGGTCACCACCCACACGACGATGACCCGGTCGTTGCTGAGCATGTGTGACCGGTTGCGGCAGCTGGGCGTAACCCGGGTGATCATGGAGGCGACCGGGGATTACTGGAAGGCGCCGTTCTACCTGCTGGAAGCCGGCGGGTTCGAGCCGTGGTTGGTCAACGCCCGGGACGTCAAGCACCTGCCCGGGCGACCGAAGACCGACAAGATCGACGCGGTGTGGTTGTGCAAGGTCGCCGAACGCGGCATGGTCCGGGCCAGCTTCGTGCCACCCCCACCGATCAGAGTGCTGCGCGACTACACGCGCTACCGGGCCGACCTGATCGCGGTACGAACCGCGGAGAAGCAGCGGGTGGACAAACTACTGGAAGATGCCCAGGTCAAACTATCGGTCGTGGCCACAGACATCTTCGGTGTCTCCGGTCGGGAGATGATGGCCGCACTGATCGCCGGAGAACGTGATCCGAAGGTCCTGGCGCAGATGGCCCGTAGAAGGATGCGCTCCAAGATCGCCGATTTGGAAGAGGCGTTCTACGGGTGCCGGTTCAGCGACCACCATGCGTTCCTGCTGGCCACGATGCTGGCCCGGATCGACGCCCTCGATGCTGACATCGCTCAGGTCGAGGCCCGGATCGACGGCGCCATCGCCCCTTTCGCTGACGCGGTCGAGCGTCTGGACGCCATCCCCGGCGTTGGCCGCGCCACCGCCAAAGTGATCATCTCCGAGGTAGGCGCGGACATGACCCGGTTCCCTACCGCCGCACACCTGGCGTCGTGGGCGAAGTTCTCACCGATCATCGCTGAGTCCGCAGGAAAGAGAACGGGCAAGAACGCCACCGGACACGGCAACCGGTACCTGGCCCGTGTCCTTGGTGAAGCCGCCGTTGCCGCCGGCAAGACCGACACCTTCCTGGGCGAACGCTACCGACGCATCGCCCGCCGACGAGGCAAGAAGAGGGCCATCGTCGCCGTGGGCCGCTCCATCTTGACCATCGTCTGGCACCTGCTCTCCGACCCCACGGCCAACTTCGTCGACCTCGGCCCCGATCACTATGACACCCGCGGCGGCACCCAACGCGCCATCCGAAACCACGTCAACCGCCTGCACGCCCTCGGCTACAGCGTCACCCTGCACCCTGTCGCCCGACCCGGGCACAACCCCATCCCGGCTCCGCTGCGCTGCGCCGGGACGCTGTCGCGCGCCTGGTCACCGCAATTTTCGAACTAGTTGCGTCCCGATCCGATCTCCATTGTGCCGCGCCGACACCGGATCCTCCCCACCCGGATCGAGAGGCCACCTCGTTCCACCGCACTGCCGGTCGGCCGGGCGTCATCACCGTCACCGGCTCCGGGGAGCCGTCGAGGTACCACTGCTCGTGGACCCTCGACCGCAGGAGCGGCACGATCGCCGTCGGAGTCGCGGTAGGGACCGCCCTTACGGGCGGCCCCCCGCACAGATCCCAGCATGCGGGATTACCGCACTGGGCTCCTGCCTTGGGTGATGGCGGCGAAACGCGCATCCGGGTAGGGGTGCATCACGCGGGGTCTGGGTAGGCATCGATTCGCGATCAGTTTCATCCGTATCCACGTCAAGTGGGCTCGTTGGCTGCGGCGGCGGAGCCGCTTGCGCCAGAGTCCGATTACCTGGAACCGGAATCCGTTGATTGCGTCGGAGTTGCCGGGCACGGCGTAGTAGGCGTAGTGGCCTCGCAACACACTGGCCAGCCACTGCCCCTGCTCCGGGATGGGTAGATGCCAACGTCGCCGGAGCTCGACCTTGATCTCGGCCAGCTTCGCCCGCATCCGCTTGGCGATCGTGATGCGCCTGATCCAGAACCGTCCCGTCCTGTTCGTCGCGCAGATGTGCGTGAAGCCCAGGAAGTCGAACGTCTCCGGTTTGCCCACACCCCGCCTGCGTCGCTTCCAGACGGCATGCCGCCCGAACTCGATCAGCCGGGTCTTGTCCGGGTGCAATTCCAACCCGAACTTCGCCAACCGTTCACGAAGCTCCTCGAGGAACCGCCGCGCGTCCTGCTCGTCCTCGAACCCGACGACGAAGTCGTCGGCCCACCGGACGATGATCACATCACCGTCGGCGTGATGGTCACGCCACCACGCCACCCACCAGTCCAGGACGTAGTGCAGGTAGACGTTCGCCAGCAGCGGGGACAGGCTTGCCCCCTGTGGCGAACCCTGCTCGCTCTCCGTCCACTGCCCGTCCTCGATGACCCCCACGGTCAACCACTTGTCGATCAACCGCAGGACCCGTTCGTCCGCTATCCGGTGCCGGAGGAACTTCCGCAGCCAATCATGATCAAGTTGGCCGAAGAAGTCACGGATGTCCGCGTCCAGCACCCAGTTCACCCGCTTGGACGTGATCCCAACCGTCAGCGCATCCAGCGCGTCGTGGGGCTTACGCCCCGGCCGGAACCCGTAGCTGAAGCCCCGGAAGTCCACCTCATAGACCGCGTTCAGCACCTCGACGACGGCCCGCTGGACGATCTTGTCCTCCAGCGACGCGATGCCGAGCGGCCGCTGCCGCCCGTCCGCCTTCGGGATGTAAACCCGCCTGCTCGGCTTCGCCCGGTACCTGCCCTGCCGCACCCGAGCGTGCAGGTCCTGAAGATTGGCCTCCAGGTTCTGCCCGTACTCGGTCCACGTCACCCCGTCCACGCCCGGCGCCGCCTCACGGCGGATCGCCGCATACGCCTTCCGGAGCCTGGCCAGGTCGACGTGGTGCAGCAACGCGGTGAACCGCACATCCTTGTCCCGTACCGCTACTTCCCGCACACGCTCCAGCTCACTGGACGCCCCTGATCCGGCACTGCGTCCGGGAGGCGTTTTGCTGGCCGTGTTCCCCTTGGCCGGTCCCCTTTCCTCCCC
>CAZOWW010000095.1:0-23575 GCA_964583765.1 uncultured Kineosporiaceae bacterium | reverse complement strand
GGGTCGTCACCCACTATGACGACGTCGAACGCGTCTACACCGACAACGAGACCTGGGCCGGGTCGGTCCACCCCCACCAGGCGCTACGGGAGTACCGGCGCAGGACCGGAATCCCCGCACGCCTCGTGGTCGTGGGCATGACCGCGACCGAGTTCACGATCGCCGACCCCACGGATCCGGGCATGCTCGATGTCGTCGGCTTCGACGGCGCCGTCCCGTCCCTGATCGCCGAGTTCGCCCGCGGGGCCTGACCCGGCGGACGGGACCGCAGGGCCGGGTGCCACCCCTTCCGGGTGGCACCCGGCCCTGTTCGTGGCACCCGCCCCGACCCCGGCACCTGGCTCTGCCCCGGCCCCGTTCCTGGGCACCCGACGCCCGGCGGGACTCCACCGGGCCTCGTGCGGTGGCGTCCGCGGGCAGGAAGCCTTCTCCTGATGCGTGTGCCTTCAGCAGGACATGCCGCCACACTCCACCGAGGGGGATGACAGGTGACCCGACACCACTACGAGATCGCTCTGACCTGGACCGGGAACACGGGATCCGGCACGCGGACCCTGCGCGCCTATTCGCGCGATCACGATGTCACGGCCCCCGATCATGCCCCGATCCGCGCGTCCTCGGATCCCGCGTTCCGCGGTGACCCCACCCGCTGGAACCCGGAGGAGCTCTACCTCGCGTCGGTCGCCCAGTGCCACCTGCTCTGGTACCTGGGCCTGGCCGCCGAGGCGGGGCTCGTCGTCACGGCCTACGAGGACCACCCCACTGCGCTGATGACCGAGGAGAGCAGTGGCGCCGGGCAGTTCGACAGCATCACCCTGCACCCGACGGTCACGATCGACGCCGGCGGCGATCCCGCCGTGGCCGAGGCACTTCACGACCGGGTCGCCGACTACTGCTTCATCGCGCGATCGATCAGGACCCCGGTCCACCACGAGGTCACCGTCCTGGTCCGTTGATCCACGCCGGTCGACGGGTCAGCCCGCCGAACAGGACGCGGTCACGCCGCTCCCGCTGCCGGTCGCCTGGAAGCCGAAGCTGGTCGACTGCCCCGCACCGAGGGTGCCGTTGTAGGCGACGTTCGTGACGTGGACGGTGCCGGTGGTGCCGCTGTTCGTGCCACCCCACAGACCGGTGATCGTGGTTCCGGAGGGCAGGGTGAGCGTGACGTTCCACGACGTGATCGCCGAGTTCGCCGTCACCGTGACGTCGCCGACGAAGCCGCCGGACCAGGCACTACCGATCGAGTAGGCGGCGGTGCACCCGCCGGAGCCGCCCCCACCTCCCGTCGTGGAGGAGGTTCGGGTGGTGGCGGTGGTCGTGGACGTCGTGGTGGCCCGCGTCGTGGTAGTGGGGGCGGTGGTCGTCGTCACCGGTGACCCGGAGCCGGAGTCGAGAGCGATCGCGTCGAGAACGAAGGACGGGCTCAGATATGCGGATCCGCTGCTCCCGCTGAGCACCGAGATGCTCAGGGTGTTGGTGCCGGCGCGCAGGGCGCTGGCCGGGACGGCGAACGTGTACATCTGGTTGACCCCACGCCAGGTGCCGCGGGTGATGCTGCGCGAGTTCAGGTTCGTCGAGGCCGGTGAGTCACTCGCGGGGGAGCTCCAGCCGCCGATGCTGACCTGGGGACGGCCCCCGGCGAACCCGACCGTGATGCCGATGCGCAGCCGGACACCGCTCGACGGTACCGAGCTGAGCGGGAAGTCGATGGTCAGCGGCGAGTTGACCGCCTGGAACAGCGCCATCGGCACTGCTGAAGCACCCGCGGAGGCGTTCACGGGGCCGACCTTCCAGTTCGCCATGCGCACGTCCGAGGGGTGCATCGTCTCGATCTTGTCAGCATTGAGGAAGCCCTGAGGCGTGCCGTCGAAGGTGCCGAGCTGGAACACGGTGCCGGCCGCCGGCACGCTGCCCGACAGCGAGACGGTCGAGGTGCCCCCCGCCGAGACGGTGACCGACGAGCTGCCGATCGCCAGTTCCCCCGCGTAGAGCGTGGCGGTGTAGCTGCCCGGCCGGACCTTGCCGATGGAGAAGCTGCCGCTCTGCACCGGTGCCCAGTACTGGCCGTTCGATCCGGCGAGCGCGGCCGTGACCGCCAGACCACCCCAGGAACCGGAGGCGGTCCCCGCGACCGTGCCGCGCTGGGCGACCGACAGGAGCCCCGGAATGTACGAGGACAGGAAGTCCAGGTTGGTCGCGGAGGGGGCGCTGCCGCTCGTCACCGCCATCGCGTACGGACCGTGGAGGCCGGTACGCATGGCCTCGGTCTGGGCGTGCCCGCTGAACAGGTAGTGCGTGAGGTTCGTGGCCGCCCCGGCGTTGTTCACCTCGATGTCCCGGAAGAACGGACCCCCCGAGGTCATTTCCTCAGTTCCGGGAATGATGAACACGCCGTGCCCGTTCCCACTCGCACCGTAGGGCCTCTGGGCGATCAATCTCTGCGAGCTGTAGAACTTCGAGGCGGTGGTCCCGTCCGAGAATCCGTAGACGTCCGAGCCCTCGACCGTGACCGTGGCTCCCGCGGTCCTGGCCGCGACGGGCGAGTTGGGGAGCAGAGAACTGTTGACCCGGCTGATGAACCGGGCCTCGCCCGGGTTGAGCGCCTGGGCGATGTTCGTGGCCAGGTAGATGGTGTTGTCGCCCTTGCGCGCGAAGTAGTACTGCGTGACCCCGATGCTGGTGTTGGCCACGGTGATCAGCTCGGAGTTGCCGCTGTCGAAGGTCCGGGTGGAGACGTCGGCCGACGTCCACCCGGACTCGAACTGTCCCGCTGCCTGGCCGGATGCGGCCAACTCCACCCCGTTGTGCTTCAGGGAGGTGAGATCGCCGTTCGTGCCGCTGACCGTGAACACGAGCCCCGAGCCGGTGTCGAACGTGACGTTCGACGCGGCGGCGGCAGTCGTCGCGGTGCCCGCGACACCGCCCGCGAGGAGCGCGATCACCGCGACCGACCACAGCGGCCGGGATCGCGGGCGGCGGGTGGAATGGAGATCGCCCGTTCCGGACGGGTCAGGGGGCGTGGTGGTGAGGGTGACCATGGTGATTCCTGGTCCTTCCTGCCATCGCATGAGGTCGGGATCTGATCGGCCAGGGCACCGCGACGCGATCTTTCGTGGCCGGCTCCGTCCCTGGAGCACCGGATTTCTCGGTCGACGGGGACGCTGGCACGACTTGTAGACGTCGGACCGACGACGGCGATAACACACTTGTTATCCCGGACCTTCGCCATTGTTCGCACTGGCCGCGCATTATCGGAGACGCCTCGGAAGACCGCCACTCGAACCTTCGAGGAGGCATTCAGGATCTTCATTGCGGGGGCGCCGGGCGGAGCACCACCGATGCCCCCGGCGAGTTCAGGTCCGCAGGAGCGGGCCCCGGAAGACCTGGCCAGGGGAGCCCGAACCAGGGGGAACCCGGACCACGGGGAGCCCGAACCACGAGCGCGCCGACTGACGCTGTTCGGGGGCGGGTGAGGACCTCGTCCCCCTCCGGACACATTTGTGCTCGTGTTTCCCTCTAGGTTCTCTCACGACGTACGGACGAGAGGGTGAGAGCTTCCCCGGAGGTGCACATGTCCGAGCTGCGTTCGACGCGGACCGAGCAGCGGCGCTGGATGAAAGTGGCGCAGGTGCGGGACGCCGATGCCCACGCCGCCGGCAGGCGTGCGACGCAGGAGGCCCTGATCGCGCCCGACGCCCGGCTGCTGCTGGTCTTCGTCTCACCCGCGCTCGACGCCGGGCGCGTGCTGACCGGGATCCGGGAGGTCGCCGACGCGGACATCCCGCTCGTCGGCTGCTCGACGCACGGCGAGATCTTCCCCGGTGGCCCGGCGGACGGCTCGGTGGTCGTCGCGGCGCTGGGCGGCGAGGGCTTCTCCGTGCGCACCGCGGTGGCCCGGGACGTCGCCCGGCGTCAGCGCGCGGCCGGCGAGGAGGTCGCCCAGGCGATGCACGAAGACCCCGAGCGACCGCACCGGGTGCTGGTCACCCTGACCGACGGGCTCCTGCGCGACCAGGAGGAGATCCTCCGCGGCATCTACGGCGTGCTGGGAGCGAGCGTGCCCCTGTTCGGCGGCGCCGCCGCCGACGGCTGGCAGATGGCGGGCTGCCAGCAGTTGCACGGCTCGGAGGTGCTCAGCGGCGCGGTGGTCAGCGCGGCCATCGTCTCCGACGCGCCCATCGGACTGGGCATCCGCCACGGGTGGCAGCCCTCGGGCGAGCCCATGGTGGTCACCCGTGCCGGTGACGGGCGGGTCTACCAGTTGGACGACAAGCCTGCCCTGGACGTCTACCTGAACCAGCTCGATGCCGGCCCCGAGGCCTACCAGGACCCGGCCGCGTTCACCGCCTTCGCGCTGCCCCGCCCGGTCGGCATCCAGCGTCGCAGCGGCATCGAGCTGCGGAACCTGAGCACCGAACCGGACATCGAGGGTCGCTCGATCGGCGGGGGCGCCTCGATCTCCGAGGGCGGCCTGATCTGGGCGATGGACGGCGGACTGGACTCGATCCTGCAGGCCAGCGGAGACGCCTGCACCGAGGCGGTCGAGGGCCTGCACGGACGGAGTCCCACGGGCCTGCTCACCTTCAGCTGCGCCGCGCTACGCGCGGTGGTCGGCGACGAGGGGATCAAGCGTGAGGGCGAGGTCTTCGCGACCAAGGCCGCTGGTGTTCCGTTCTGCGGGTTCTACACCTACGGCGAGATCGCCCGTACCCGTGGGATCGACGGCTTCCACAACCAGACCGTGGTCGCGCTCGCCCTGGCCTGAAGTGGCCGATCCCCCCGCATACCCGGCATCCCGTGCCATCATGGGCATCTCGGTTCATCACGGCCTGTAGCACCTTCAGGCACACTTGTAGTGCCTACAGGCGGACAAGGCGGGCGACAATGCCATACGCTGCGCGAACCGGAGAGCTTCGGGACGGAGCGCCGGGGAGGGGTCGGCATCACCCATCCTCCGGCGCGACGGTGACAAGCGTGATGGTGACAAGACAGGGAGAGACCGCCACGGTGGATGGGTCCGGCATCGTTCTGGCTGCTCGTCAGCTGGTCGAGTTGCTGGCCGCCGTGACTTCCTTCTCCGATGAGGCCTCCGCCGCGCGCGGAGCTTCGGAACGAGCCGCCCAGGCGTTCGAGGCCGAGGTGGCGGCCGTCGTCGTCGACGGTGACGTGCTGGCCTGTGTCGGCTTCCCCCGTGGCCAGACCCCTGTCCAGCAGCTTCTCAACGCCCGTCCGGACGAGCCCCCCGTACTGGACGTACCGGGTGCGGGCACCTGCCCGAGCCTGGTGGTGTGGATGGGGGACGACAGCGGGCACCTGCTGGTCGCCCGCGCCGGCCGGAACGAGTTCACCGTCGAGGACCGCCATCTCCTGCGGGGGATGGCCCAGATCTTCCAGCTCAGCCTGACGATGATCCGCACGCTGCACACCGAGCGGGCGTACCGGCAGGACCTGGAGCGGCAGTCCGCGCACAACCAGCAGTTGCTGACCGAGTTGCGCCAGCACCAACGCCTGCTGGAGCACCTGCTCGGCGTCCAGCAGGCCATCACCCAGCGACAGCCGCTGCCGCAGATCCTCCAGACCATCACCGACGCGGCGCTCGAGTTGCTGGGCTCGGAGGCCGTCGGCCTGTGGCTGCTGGACCCGCAGGATCCGTCGCACGCCGAACTGGCCTCCTTCCGGGGACTGACGCCGGACGCCGCGGAGCAGTCCCGCCGGGTGCAGGTGCTCGACCACGACCTCCTCGGGACGGCGATCCTGCAGGGCGGACCGGCTCACGGCCGTCATCCCGCCCTGGCCGACCCCACGACCGGGCGGCAGGCCCGGGGCGTTGCGGCCGCGGTGCACGAGGGAGGGGTGGTTGCGGGAGCGATCATGGCTGCGTTGCCGGCGGGGGACGGCCTCGACCAACCGGATCCCACCGTGCTGACGGCGTTCGCCCACCACGTGAGTCTCGCCCTGACCGATGCGCGAGCCCTGCAGGAGATCCGGCAGGCCCACCACGACGCCCTGACGGGCCTGCCCAACCGCGCGCTGTTCCTGGAGCAGTTCGCCGAGGAGCTCGCCGGGGCCGAGGAGCGCGACCGCAATCTCGCGGTGTGTTTCGTCGACGTCGATCGCCTCAAGTGGGTCAACGACACCTTCGGGCACGCGGCGGGCGACCAACTCCTGATCCGGATAGTCGAGCGCGTCCAGCACCTCCTGCGGCCGGGCGATCTCGTCGGGCGGCTGGGCGGCGACGAGTTCGCGCTCGTCCTGCGGGACGCCGAGCTCGACGACGCCCTCCGGTTCGCCGACCAGCTCCTGGCGGTGGTCGGCGAACCGCTGACCATTGCCGGCGAGGTCCTCCGCCCCGGGGCGAGCATCGGGGTCGCAGTGCGCCCGGCGTACCGCACCGATGTCAGCTCCCTGCTGCGCCGGGCGGACGAGGCCATGTACCAGGTGAAACGCCGCCGCCGGGAGAGTCCGGGGACCGTCGAACCGAGCGGGCCCGCGAGGACCGGCCTCGGTCGCGCCAGCTGACCGGACCACCGTCCCGGCAGGGCCAGGCGTGCCCCCGCAGCCGGACCACCCTGTGCCCACGCATTCACCTCCCGCCTCCTCGGGAGTCACCCGTCAGTCCAGCCGATCGTCCCTGGCCGCCCCGTCCGGGTTGTCCACGAGCGACAGCTACGCGACGACCTACGCCAAGGCCACCTCGGTCATCAAGAACTTCCAGGCCGATCTGGGCACGAACACGGTGCGGTTCCCCATCAATCCCTACACCGTGAACGGCTCGTTCTGGAGTTCCTACACCGGCGCCATCGACGCCGCCACGGCGCAGGGGTACACGATCACGCTGCTCCCCGTGGTCCAACCCACCCAGGACCTCATGCGGGGCGCGTTCACCCAACTCGACGAGCTGGCCGTCGACGCGGTCATCGCCATCGTCGAGGTGCACCTGCTCGACGCCGCCACCGTGACATTGCCACCGCGCGCCGAGGTCGTGGTGGTGGACTCCGATGCGGGCGACCGGTACAGCGTCGTCGACACCGACCAGGCGGAGGGTGCCCGCCAGGCGGTCCGGCACCTCCTCGACCTCGGACACCGCACCGTGTGGCACGTGGCCGGCCCCGCGGAGTCGTTCGCGGCCGAGCACCGGACCCGCACCTGGCGCGAGGAACTCGAACGGGCGGGCTGCCCCGTGCCGGAGCTCCTGCGTGGCGACTGGTCGGCGGAGTCGGGGTACCACGCCGCACAGCGGCTGTTGGGCGAGCCCGACTGCACGGCGGTCTTCGCCGCCAACGACGAGATGGCCCTCGGGGTGTTACGGGCACTGCACGAGGACGGACGGCGTGTTCCCCAGGACGTCAGTGTCGTCGGCTTCGACGACATCAGCCCCTCCGCCTGCTTCGTCCCCCCGCTCACCACGGTGCACCAGGACTTCGCCGAGGTGGGACGGCGCTGCGTCGATCAGGCGCTGCGGCAGATCCGGGGGGAGCCCGTGGCCCACGGGACGAGCCTGGTTCCCACCCACCTCGTCGTGCGCGAGAGCACCGCGCCGCCGCCGTCGCGCTGATCCGCCGCCGGGCTGTCCGGCCCCGTGGGACGACCGGTGAAGGAACGGGCGGTGCCGGGACGGAGCCCATCCGATCGGTTCCGTCGGGGTGTCGTCGTTCTCCGGAAGGCACGACGTGTAATCGTCGGAGAGTCTCGGCCTCGCCCATGAGCCGAGCAGATCCGGCGTCCGGTCAGAACACAGGGGAACCTCGGTGATCACCATTGCGTTGTCGGTCGAGCAGGCGGAGCACCTGGCCGCCGTCCTCGCGGACGCCGGACGCCCCGAGCTGGAACCGATCCTCCCGGGCATGATGCGGGTGCACCTCACCGCGGAACACCTCGACGTGCTCCGAGGACTACCGGCCAAGGAGCAGTGGCACCTGGACGCGCGCGGCTACCTCTGGATCGGCCACAGTGACTACCCGCTGACCGATCCCGCACCCGGTCCCCCACAGCGGGAGCGATCGTGACCAAGTGACCCCTGCAGCACGGTGAGGTGGCTGGCCGGCACGTGCAAGGTGAGCCAGACCCCGTTCGCAGCCCGGTGGAAGAGCTGCCCACCGGCGTGCAGGCCGGCCGCGTCCACGGTCAGGACGACCGGGCGTCCACGGCGAGCACCCACCGCACGGGCGGTGGCGGGTTCCCCGGAGAGGTGGACGTGCCTGCGCCCCATCTGCCGCAGACCCTCGACGAGGATGCGGTCGAGAAGGCGGTCGACGGTGCCGTGGTAGAGCACCGTGGGCGGCTCGGCCGGCGGCAGACCGAGGTCGACGGCGATGCTGTGACCCTGCGCGGCCCGGATGCGACCGCCGTGGATCTCGAAGCGCTGCTTGTCCGGACCGGCGACGAGTCGGTCCAGCCGGTCGGCGTCCAGCGGCCGGCCGTGCGCGGCGAGCGCCGTGAGCACCGACTCGACCCCGACCCAGCCCGCGCCGTCCAGGCGCAGCCCGATCGCGCCGGGATCGTGCCGCAGCACGTAGGCCAGGAACTTGCTGTCCGTCACCAGGCTCCTCGCCCGGGGGCTGCGCGGAGCCTGATGACCGGTGCTCGGCGATGCGGCGGGGTCGCCGGGCCGGGTCGGATCCGGCGCGACCGCACCTGTCTCGGGCTCGGTCATCGCGACGGGCCGTCGGCGGGCTCGGGCCGCAGCTGGGCAAGGACGTCGGCCACGATCCGCTCACGCTCCCCACGCCAGAGGGCCCAGTACCGCACCGGCGGTAGGTCACGGATCGGGACCGCCGCCAGGCCTGCCGGTGGCCGGACGCAGCCGTTGACGACGGTCGCGCCGAGGCCGAGAGCGGCGAAGTGGGTCAACAGATCCCAGCCGTCGACCTCGGCCGCCACAGTCCAGGACACATCGGCCTCCAGCAGTGCCCGTTCCAGCGCCCGGCGATGGGGCCGGTCAGGAGGCGGGACGACCAGCGCGAGCCCTTCGAGATCCCGCAGGTGGACGTCCGCGCGGACCGCGAGTTCGTGGCCCTCCGGCACGACCAGCATCTGCGGATAGGCGGCCAGCTGTTCGGATCGCCATGGTCGTGGAGGGGGATCGTGGGCGATCACCGCGACGTCCACCTGCCCGGAGCGGACAGCGGCCAGGGCAGCCTCCCGATCCGCGGTCAGCACGCGCAGCGAGCGGCCGGATCGGGTCAGTCGCTGGATGCCGTCACCGATCACCCAGCGGAAAGTGCCACGCCCGGCGGCGAGCAGCACCGGCGCCGGCCCGGAACACAACTCGGCGAGCAGGTCGTCGGCACGCCGGGCGGCGTCCCGCGCGAACACCGCCAGTCGTTCGCCGGCCAGAGTCAGGCGCAGCCCACGCCCGTCGCGCTCGTACAGGCTGATGCCGAGCCCGGCCTGCAGCTTGCCGATCTTCGCGTGCAGCGACGGCTGGCTCAGGTGCAGGGCCGCGGCCGCGGTGGTGAAGTTCCGGTGCTCGGCGAACACCGCGAAGGCCTGCACGGCATCGGACTCCAGCAACTCCCGCGGAACGACCACAGACTGAACTATAGGCCAGCACTATGCCGACCTCGCCAATCAATAGTTCCGCTGCCGCCGCACGCGCCGGATCGTTGTGGTCATGAACCTGAATCTCCCCAGCGATCCCCGGCCCGGAGAGCAGGAGACCGCCCGCCCGCCACGGCTGGGAATCGACATCGGTCGAGTGATCATCGACGGTTCCGCCCACCCCGCCGGAGGCGACACCGCCTTCTTCACCGGGAACGAGGCTGTCCTGATGGCCACCCCCGAGGTGCCAGGCGCCTTCGCGTCGATCGCCCGGCTGGTCGCGGCATTCGACGGGCAGGTCTGGCTGGTGTCCAAGTGCGGGCCCCGGGTGCAGGCACGCACCCTGATCTGGTTGGAGGGGCACGACTTCCGAGCGCGTACCGGTCTGCCAGACGATCACATCCGGTTCTGCCGGGCACGCGTGGACAAGCGTCGGCACTGCGACGAACTCGGCTTGACCCATTTCATCGACGATCGTCACGACGTGCACGAGGCGATCCGAGGAACGGTGGACCACCAGTACCTATTCGGTCCCCAGGACCGTCGCCCACCGTCCGGTGTGCGGCACACCACCACCTGGACGGACGCCGAGCGCCTGATCCTGGCCACCTTGGCCGAGGCGTGACGCAAGGACGCCGCGACGAGCTCTGCCTCGGAACAGCTCCCCGTCGAGGTGCACGACCTTGAAGTACCGCACCGGATCCGCGCCCCCTCCGCCCGACGCCGGCAGGTGGTCGGTGAGCGCGGCCTGAGCGGGTCGGGTGATCTGACCACCCCTCGCGCTGCTGCGGGCGACCTTCGGGACATTGGTCCCTTCGAGCCGGCCCCGCACTACGCCGATTGAAATGTTCACCTGGCCCAGGACCCGGTTCCGGGCCCCCGGCGCTGGCGCCGAGAGGACTTGCGCGATGCGATCAGCGTGGCGGAACAGCAAGGTCGGGGTGCGGCTGGGGACTGCGTTCGCCCTGATCGCGGTGATCTTGTGTGGGGTGGCGGGGGTCGGGGTGTGGGGTGGAGCCAGTCAGAACGCCACCGGTCAGAAACTCACCACGACGGCCGACCTGGTCGAGGACTTGGTGCGCCTGCAGGCCCTGGCCACGGAGCTCAACGGCCAGCAGACCAACTACGGCTTCGACGTGATCCGCGGGGTGCCCAACGCCACCGATGACGCCGTCGGCACACGCAAGGCGTTCGTGGAGTCCGCTGCAGCATTCCGGGCCCAGCTCGCGACTGCGGCAGCCAACAATCTGTCAGCCACCCAGAAGACCGAGCTGGGCGCGGTGAAATCCGCGTTCACCCAGTTCATGGCCCTCGACCCCACGATCATCGCCGACTACCACAGTGGCCAGGCCAGCCGCGTGGTCGCGGCCAACGACCTGATCGCGGGGCAGGAAGAGCAACTGTTCCAACAGATCTCGGACAAGATCACCGATCTTGTCGCGACCGCCCACACCGCCCGCGCCGCCGACTCAGCCGCGATCACAGCCACTGCCACGCAGGCCCAGATATTGATCATCACCCTGGCGCTGGTGGCGCTGGCCGTGGCGGTCGGGCTGGCCCTGACGGTGACCCGCTCGATCACCCGGCCGTTGGCGATGCTGCGGGACCGGCTGATCGACATAGCCGACGGTGAGGGCGACCTGACCAGGCGAGCAGATCAGGATCGCGGCGACGAGATCGGAACGATCGGCCTGGCATTCAACCGGTTCGTCGCCAAGATGGCGTCCTCGATCTCTTCGATCGCCCAGATCTCCACCGGGATGGCCGGCGCCGCGGAGGAACTGTCCTCGGTCAGTCAGCAACTGGCGTCCAATGCCGAACAGACCTCGTCCCAGGCCACCGCGGCCTCAGCGGCCTCGGAACAGGTCGCCGCCAGCCAGCAGACCGTCAGCGCCGCCGTCGAACAACTGGCGGCCTCAGTCGCTGAAGTGGCCCGCAGCGCCGCCGACGCGGCCCATACCTCCGGCAGCGGGGTAACCGCCGCCGACGCGACCAACGCCGCGGTGACCAAGCTGGGCGAGTCGAGCGCCGAGATCGGAGACGTGATCAAAGTGATCACGTCGATCGCGGAACAGACCAATCTGCTCGCCCTCAACGCCACCATCGAGGCAGCCCGCGCCGGTGACGCGGGCAAGGGCTTCGCAGTGGTCGCCTCCGAGGTCAAGGAACTCGCCCAGGAGACCGCCCGGGCCACCGAGGACATCTCTCATCGCATCGACACCATCCAGAGCGACGTCGCAACCGCGGTCCACCGGATCAGCGAGATCGCCGAGATCATGGCCAGAATCAACGACAACCAGACCACCATCGCCGCCGCCGTGGAGGAACAGACCGCCACCACCAGCGACATCAGCCGCAGCGTCCACGACGCCGCGGCCGGCAGCGGCGACATCGCCCGCAACGTCGGCGGAGTCGTCGCCACCGCGAGCGACACCACCCAAGGAGCCGGCCAGACCCAGGTCGCCGCCGCCGAACTGGCCACCATGGCCAGTGACCTTCAACAGCTCGTCAGCCAATTCCGCTACTGAATGCATCGAAATCCCCGCAACGCATCCAGTGATCTGAAGCTGCAGGACAGGGCGGGTCGGCTCCTTCCCTGGCGATCACGATGAGGGAATTCGGGACCAGAACTGACGCGGGGCACACCCGTCACGCCGCAGCCAGTGCTCGGTGTAGACGATGCGGTCGGCCTCGATCACACCGACGGTCCCGAAGGGAGGCTCGTCCAGGGACCGGGAGCGTTCGACGTGATCGGACTGCCACCGCACCACGGACCAGTGACGATCGAACTCGGCGTCGGAGGGTTCCACGATGCGCGCCCTCCCGAATAGCTGCGCCCCGCGGCTGCTTGCCTGCCCGACCAACGGAGCGAACACGCCCACCGACACCCGCGGGTCGTCACGGATGTTGCGCATCTTCGGGGAGTTGCCCGCAGCCGTGAACACGATCGTGAAATCGAGATGGAAGTAACGCACCGGAGTCGCGAGGGGGCCGTCCGGCCCGACGGTCGCGAGCACGCACATGTTCTGGCTGGAGAGCAGGTTAAGGATTCTCTCCTCCAGGTGCTCGCGATCCAATCGTCGAGTGGAAGCAGGCCCCGCCAGCCAGGGATTGGTGACGGCCATGTCCCCATCCTGACAGCCGGTCATGCAGCCACGAGGTCACGACGCCGAGGCCCCTGTGCGACACGCCGTTCTCGCCGTCATCCGTCCGCCGGGTGCCACCGAGGTGGCCGGACAGGTCGCACCTGCCCCGCTGCTGACCTGCGCCGAGCATCGGCGACGTCTCCTCGAGTGGCTCTCCACCCGCCCGGAGAGCCATCAGCCGTTTCTTGCCATCCGCTCCGGTCAGGCGATCAGCGTGGCCTGGCTGGTCCTGCTTCAGCGCGTGCCGGGCCCGAACGCCCGGATCCGCCATCCCGGCGACCTGCAGAGCGTGTTCGTCCTCCCAGAGCATCGCGACGGAGGCGCAGGGCCTCCGCCTACATCCCGCCGTACCGCGGCCACTTCGGGGGCTGTCCAGCACCTCCACCCTGGGTGTCGCCGAACTGCGACGGGATCTGCTGCCCGCCCCCTGGCCCGGCAGGCGGGTAGCCGAACTGGCCCTGCGGTCCCGGCTGCGGCGGTTGGCCGCACTGTCCCGGCGGAGCAGGTGCCGCCGCGTAGCCGTACTGGCCCTGCGGCATCGGAGGAGCGGCCCCGGACACCGCTCCGGGGTAACCGGGTGGCACCGGGGGTGCCGGCGGCACCGGATGGGGGAGCTGTCCAGGGGCCGCCATCCCGATGTTCCCGGGCCACCTGCGCTGCGCCTCGCGACGCCCCTGACGCTCCGCGATGGCCAGCAGCACGATGCCGATGACCCAGTTCAGGCCGAACACGACCGCCCAGACACTCGGATCCCAGCCCCACTGCGTCCGCCCGTACCGCCGGGCGAACCAGGTGGCCCGCTGGTACCCCGCAACCGCCCAGATCGCGCACCACCCCAGAAGGAGCAACAACCGCATCAATGTCTCCCGGCACCTCGCCGACACAGGTCATCCGAGCCATCGACCGGTCGGGATCACCGCTGAATCGCCCAGAAGGACCCCTCGGGCCGCCGACGGCGGTCCCGTCCTGGCGGACCGTGCCACCGATGGAACGCCTCGCCGTCCCCGGGAGTGGCCCGTGGGATGACGCGGGTCGCCTCACGTACGAGCCATGCGACAACTCAAGATCACGCTCCGAGAGGTCGACATCATCTCCGGTTGCCGATCGCAGTCGGGTCCGGGCGCCGCGCCTGGCGCCGGAGACCACGCCGGCCAGGCGTCGCGGCCCAGGTCCGAGAAGGGCGATGGCCGGCTCGTCCCGGCCGTGACGCGAGAGCGGTGAGCAGGACGCCATGGCGGAGCCCAGGCCACCCGTGGCCCTGGTCATGACCACGGGGTTCGACATCTACCACCAGCAACTCATGCGTGGCATCCGTCCCGTGCTCGCTCCGCACGGGCTGAGCCTAGTGATCAACTACAAGAATGTCCTCTCCACAGGGATCGCGACGTCCGTCGAGCAGCTCGTCCGGACGATCCACCCGTTCGGCGCGTTGGTGACCCCCTCCGCGCGACCTGAAGAGGGCGCCCACCTCACCGCCCTGCTCTCGGAACTGAGGATCCCCACCGTCACGATCGCCACCCACGTCCCTGGACACAGCCACGTCCGCGGGGACGACCGGGCCGGTATGCGTGCGCTCATGGCCCACCTCCTGGACGAGTGCGGGGCACGTCGTCTCGCCCATGCCCGGGGCCTTCCTCACCAACCCGACGGTGTCCTGCGCGAGCAGGTCTTCCGCGAGGAGCTCGCCGCGCGGGGAATCCCGGTGCAGGAGGACCTGATCTTCGAAGGGGCGTTCTGGCACGAGGAGACCTACGCGGGGCTCCGCGACCTGCTGGCCCGCCGTCGGGACATCGACGCCGTCGTGGCCGCGAGCGATGTGTCCGCCCTGGGCGCCCTCAAGGCGTTGACGGACGAGGGGATGCGCGTGCCGGACGACGTCCTCCTCTCAGGTTTCGACAACTTCCGCACCTCTCTGTGTTGGCCCGCCCTGACCACCGTGGACCCCGCACACGAGGCGCAGGGGCGTGCCGCCGCCGAACGGCTGCTCGCCGAACTCGACGGCGCCCCGGCGGGGGAGGAGATCGTGGTCCCGACCCGGCTCGTGGTGCGGGGCTCCACCCGCCCTCTGCTTCCGGAAGACCCGGAGCAGGTCGCCACCGTGGTCGACCTGGCCCAGCGCGCCCAGGAAGAACTGGCGGCACGGGACGCCCTGTGGGGCCTGACGTACATGCTCAGCCATTGCCCAACACCCGAGGACGTCGCGGACGGCCTGGCCGAGAGCACCCTGTCCCGGCTCGGCATCGACCGCTGTTTCGTCGCCGTCTACGCGGACGCCCCGGACGACGCACCGTCCACCGAGCTCTGGGCCCGGCTGCTGCTCGACTACCGCGACGGCGTCCAGGGTCCGCCCTGCCCGGAGGTGTACCCGCTGGATCGCCTGCTCCCGGGAGACCTCCGCCAGCAACTGCGCACGGAACTGCTGGTCTTCCAACCGCTCTTCGCCAGCGATCGGGAACTGGGCTACCTCCTCCTCGAGCAGAGGAGCGGATCCACGCTGGTCACCGACTGGCTGCGAACGGAGATCGGCCGCTCCTTCGAGGCCATGTTCGGCACGCAGGCCCTGCAGGAGCACGCCGCCGCCCTCGAAGGCATCGTGGCGCGCCGCACCGCCGAGCTCGCGGCCGAGGTGGAGACCCGGCGAAACACCGAGGCCCGGCTCCAGCAGGCCATCGCTGAGCTGCACCGCCTGGCGATGAGCGACAGCCTCACCCAGCTGGCCAACCGGACCCACCTGCAGGAACACCTGGACACCCAGTGGAAGGTCCTGAGCAGCCACGACGGCGAGCTGGCCCTGCTCATGATCGACGTCGACCTCTTCAAGGCGTACAACGACCACTACGGCCATGTGAAGGGCGACGCGGTGCTGCGCACGGTGGCGGCTCACCTGGCCGCCGCCGCCCGCTACCCCCGGGACCTCGCCTGCCGGTACGGCGGGGAGGAGTTCGTCCTCGCCCTGCCCGACACCGATCGGGACGCCGCGCTCGTCGTCGCGCAGCGGTTCCGCGCGGCGCTGTCCGAGGCCGCCATCCCGCACGCGCGGTCGACCGTCGCGCCGGTGTTGACCGTGAGCATCGGGATCGCCGTCGCCCGCCCACGGGAGGTCGCCGATCCGTGGGCGCTGCTCGAACATGCCGACCGGGCGCTGTACCGGGCCAAGACCCAGGGGCGCGACCAGGTGTGGTCGGTGACACCCGGGACGGACCCGCGACACGAACGCGGCGGCGCCGGGTGAATCGGAACTGGTCGCACCCCGCCGGCCGTAGCGTGGTTCGGTGAGCGTCATCGTTCCGGGAGACCGCGGATACCGGCAGGCCAAGCGTGCCCGGCAGGGGCGGTCGCACCTCAACGCGAGGTTCGACGGGTTCGTGGCCGCCTTCCGCGAGCAGTTCGGCAGCGCACCGCTCTGGCTCGAGACCGACCGGATGCGCCAGGCGACGGCGACATCGCCCCGGCTCAACATCGTCCTCGAACGCACCCGCCAGTACGAGGAGTTCCTCAGCGCCGGCGGCAACTTCGATCCCGCCAAGCAGCGCACCGTGGCCCGTCTGCTCGCCGAGAACCTCTCGGACGCCCAGTTGCGGTCGCTGTTCCGCGTTCCGGTCGTCTCGCCCGCGGACCTCGACTGGGCGGAGGAGACCTTCGTCTGCTTCTCGGAATTCGAACGGGTCGCGAAGCAGGAAGCTCATGCATCCATCACCGCGCCCGAACTGGACACCTTCACCGGGGCCCTCGGACTCGGGGACCGCCTGTGGTGCACCCGGTGCCTCTCCGGACCGCCGATCGTGTTCGTGCACACCGAGGCCCAGGCGACCGAGCTGCGCACCTCACCGCTGCCGGAGGGCTGGGCCGACACCTACTTCACCCTCGTGCGGACCCACGACGAGTTCGGGTACCTGGAGCGCGCCGAGATCTCCATCCAGGTGGACAGCAGGGAGAACTTCGAGAAGACCTACGACGGAAACTGGTACTACTACTTCAAATAGGGCCGAGCCCCTCACACAGGCTCGAGCGCCGCCACCGCCAGGCGCAGGAGCGGGTGCATCACGCAGGTCTCTCCACGAGCGCGACGCAGGAACTGCCCGGTGATCAGGGTGTCGAGCAGCTCGCGGGCCCGGCGCGACGGGATCCCCGCCACGACCGCCAGTTCGTCGGTGGACCACCCGCTCTCCGGGAGCGTCGCCGCCACGCGCAGGCAGCGATGGGTCTCCGGCTCCAGCACACCGTGGAGCGGGCCGAGACGCGCGGCGACCGCAGCACCGAGCACGTCCCGACGCACGTCGGGGCACTCCAGCGCGGCGGCGATCTCGTCAGCGCTGCAGTACCCCTGTGCGTGGGCGTACTCGATCCCCAGCCGCACGGCGAGCGGAAGGTGGCCACAGCACCGGGCCAACGGTCCACCCGCCACCGCCCCCGGGTCCGGCCGACCGCCCAGCAACGCACGCACCAGTTCGTCCGCCTCGTCGTCCGGCAGCACATCCAGCTCCAGCCGCCGTGCCCCGTCACGGATCACAAGACCCGGCAGCGCGTCCCGGGCGGTCACGAGCACGACGCTGCCGCCGGCCCCGGGCCGTAACGGTCTCACCTGGTCCACGCAGGTCGCACCGTCCAGAACGACCAGCACCCGGCGCTCGGCCAGAAGGCTCCGCAAGAGCCCCGATCCGGCGGTGAGATCCGCGGGGATCGATTCCCCCGGGACCCCCACCGCACGCAGCACCGCGGCCACGACCGCCGAACCGGAGAGCGGGCCTCCGGCAGGGTCACCGCGCAGATCGACGTAGACCTGGCCCCCCGGGTAGTCGGCCGTGACCCGGTGTCCCCAGTGCACCGCGAGCGCGGTCTTGCCCACCCCCACCATGCCCACGACGGCGAGGAGCAGGCTCCGCCCTGCCACCCGCGCCTCCTCCGCCCACCCGTCGAGCACCCGCAGTTCGCGCTCCCGACCGGTGAACGCCCGGACGTCGCCGGGTAGCTGCGCGGGTGTGCGCGCGACAGGGCACTCCATGGCCCTGTTCCCGTCCAGGCTCCTGTCGGTGGCGCCGGTCCCGGCCTCGCCCCCGGCCCGGGACGTCACGAGCACAGTCCCCGGAACGGGCTCTCCCCGCAGGATCGCGGTGTGCAGGTCCAGCAGCTCCGGCCCTGGCTGGGTCCCCAACTGCTCCACGAGGCAGCGCCGAAGACGGGCGAAGCATTCCAGAGCCTCCGCGGGCCGCCCGTGGGTCGCGAGCAATCGCATCCGTGCCGCGGCCAGGGGTTCCGCCAACGGGTACTCCTCCTCGAGGCCGGCGAGCCGGACGAGCGTCTCCTCCGCGCCGCCACCGCCCGCGGCGATCCCGGCCCACTGGACCACCGCCTCGAGGCGCTCCTGGCGGGCGCGTGCCCGCACCCTCTCCACCCAGCGCCCGGTGAGCCCTGTCAGCGGAGTCCCGGTCCACAGGCGCAGGGCTTCCTCGAGCGCCCGTCGTCGCCCGGTCAGCTCGTACTGGTCCTGGGCCTGCGCCAGCAGAGCCCGGAACCGGAACAGATCCACCCGCTCGGCAGGCACCGTGATCCGGTAGCCACCGGCCAGGCGATCCACGGACGGCGCCTGCGCGGGCGGCAGTTCGGCGCCGGCCTCCTGGAGAAGGCGCCGGATCCGGCTCAACTGCACGTGCAGGACCTTCCGCGAACCCTGCGGCGCCTCGTCCCCCCAGACCCGTGTGACCAGGACCTCCACGGGCACCGGGCACCCGGCGTCCACGAGCAGCGCCGCGAGCACGGTCCGCTGCTGGCGAGGCCCCGGATCGACCCACTGCCGTCCCACCCGCAACCGCATCTCCCCGAGCAGGTGGACGTCGATCACGAAACATCCCCATTTCTCCGGGACGGTGTGTCCGGCTGCCGGCCTCCGCCCGCACGGCGGTGAACCCTATCGGCCCTCATCCGGGCGACGGTGAGAATATTGCGCGGGCAATGAACACTGCGCCCGGCGAACGGGCGACCCCGCCCCGACCCGGCGCCGATGTCGACGCGGGTCGGACAGGCTGTCCGCACCAGTGTCCTGGCGAACCTTCTCCCGGGTCGCGGAGACGAGGACGGGACGTGCCGGAGATGGTGGCGCAGGCGGACCCAACAGGACCGGCATCGCTCGGGGGTGTCCTGAGGATCCTCGGTCCGATGTCGCCGGAGGTCGGACCGCCCCGCCGACGCCTGCTCCTGGCCGTACTGCTCGTGGAGGCGGACCGTACCGTCCCGTTCGAGACTCTGGTGGCGCGCCTGTGGGACGATCAGGCACCGTGCCGCCCGCGAGCTGCGGTCCACGGGCACGTGACCCGGCTGCGACGCACCCTGCGTCACCTCGGCACGGCGGCGGAAACCCCCGTCGAGCTGCAGCGGCAGGTCGGCGGCTATCGGTTGCGCCTGGACCCCCAGCTGGTCGACCTGCACCGGATCACCGCCGCCCTCGAGTCGCTCACCGAGACGAGCGACCCCGCCCTGGTGCGCCGTCGTCTCGCCGAGGTGCTCGAGCCGTGGACCGGGACGCCCCTGGGGGACCTCCCGGGTACCTGGGCCCGGCAGACGCGCACGTCGCTCACCGGCCTGCTGCGCCACGCACTCGCCCGGTGGGGACGGGCCTGCCTGCAGCTCGGCCGCACCGAGGAAGTGCTCGACGAGCTGCGCCGACGCGCGGGCCACCTCTGCGCCGAGACTCCTGACGCCGCGGAACGGCTGGAGGCGCTCCTGGACGTCGGGCAGGTGGCCGAGGCGCTGGCGCTCGTTGATCCTGCTCCGGCCTCCGCGGGACCGCCGCACCCGACCCCTGAGGAACCCCCGGCGCCGCCCCGAGCTCCTCGGCCGGACGTCCTGCCGGTGCCGGCGCAGCTTCCCTGCGACATCCATCCGTTCCTCGGGCGCGAGACCGAGCTCGCGGCGATGAACGGCTTCCTGGAGGCCAGCCGCTGTACGAGCGCGGTCACCGTCCTGGCGCTCGTCGGCACCGCCGGCGTGGGCAAGACCGCACTGGCAGTGCACTGGGCGCACCGGGTCGCGGGGGAGTTCCCCGACGGCGCGCTGTACGTCGATCTGCGGGGCTACGACCTGGACCGGCCGATCTCCCCGGCCGAGGCACTCGCCGGCCTCCTCGGCGCTCTCGGCGTCCGGGGCCAGGAGGTCCCCTTCGACCTGGCCGAGCGCGCCGCGGCCTACCGATCCCTGCTGGCCGGACGGCGAGTGCTCGTCATCCTGGACAACGCGAGCTCGGCGGACCAGGTGCGCCCGCTGCTCCCGGGCGTCCCCACCTGCCTGGCCGCGGTCACGAGCCGGAACAGCCTCGCCGACCTGGTCGCCGTGAACGGGGCGGAACGCATCACCGTCGACCTGCTCTCACCCGACCGGGCCGTGGGGCTCATGACCACGTTGATCGGAGACCGGGCGCACGGTGAGGCCGCCGCGGTCACGGCCCTGGCCGAGCGGTGCGGCTGTCTTCCGCTGGCCCTGCGGGTCGCCGCCGAACTCGCGTCCCTGCGCGGCGACGCGCCGCTCACCCGTCTGGCGGCCGAACTCGCCGATGAGGGGGAGCGACTCGCGCTCATGAAGGCCGGAGGGGATCCGCGGGTCGGCGTCGAGGCGGTGTTCTCGTGGTCCTACCGCCACCTCGACGAGGACGTGGCCCGCCACTTCCGATTCCTGGGCATGCTCCCGGGCGCGGACTGGGGAGTCCTCTCCGTCGCCGCGCTCTGCGGCACCGATCCCGCCACCGCGGCGCGGGCCCTGGAGATCCTCGCGAGAGCGCATCTCGTGCAGCGACCGAGGCCGGGGCGCTACGGGATGCACGACCTCCTGCGGCTCTACGCCCATGGCCTCTGCGGGACGACGGACGCCCCCGCCCGACGCCAGCAGGCACTCGACGATCTCCTCGATCACACCGTCGCCTCGGCGGCCCTGGTACTCGACGAGCACTCACCCCGGCGACGTCCACCCCGGCCGACCCCACCGACACAGGTACCGCCACCCGCGGTGGACGGTGCCCCCGCCGCCCGGCAATGGTTCGCGGGTGAACGCGCCGGCCTGGTCCGCCTGGTCGCGCACGCCGCGGATCACGACCGACCGGGACACGCGGTGCACCTGGCCGAGGTCGTGGCCGGTCATCTGGAGGACGGCGGGCATCTGCAGGACGCCCTCACCGTGCACGATCATGCATGCCGGGCCGCCCGCGCCGAGGGCGACCTCCGGGGACAGGCGCAGGCGCTGGTCGGCAGTGGCGCCGTGCTCTGCCGCTGGGGCCGGGTGGAGGAGGGCGCACGGCACCTGCGGGAGGCGGTCGCCTGCGCTCGGGACAGTGGCGCCGTCCACGCCGAGGCCTGTGCCCTGCACAACCTCGCGTTCGTCGAACACGCGGCAGGCCGCGCCGAGGCCGCGCTCGATCTGCTCCACCGGACGCTGCCGCTCTGGGAACGCACCGACGACCGACTGGCACAGGCCCGGACGCTCTACTGCCTGGGACTGCTCGAGTCGGAACGCGGCGAGTACCAGCGCGCCCTCGATCACCTGACCCCTGCCCTGGACTGGGCCTGCACGACCGGCGAACGCCGCGTCGAGGCGGAGGCACGGGACGGACTCGGCAGCGTCCTCACCGCCATGGGACATCACGCCCCAGCCGCGGACCACTTCGAGGCCGCGATGCGGATCTGGGGGCAGGAGGCGGCCCCGGAGGCCGAGGCCCTGGTCATGGCCAAACTCGGCCGCAGTCGCGGAGAGCTCGGCGATCCCGAGGCCGCGCTCGGCCTGCTCCACCGGTCCCTCGACTTCAACCGGCGCAGTGGGTTCAAGTCCGCGGTCGCAGACATCCTCACCCACCTGGGCCACGTCCACCGGCTCGCCGGGCAGCTCGACGAGGCGCTCGAGCGACATCAGCAGGCGCTGGACGAGGCGGACCGGCACGGCAGCGCGCTGACACGGGCCAGAGCGCACGACGGCTTCTCGCTGGCGCTCGGGGCGGCCGGGCGAGGGACCGAGGCGCGAGCGCACGGCGAGCGGGCCCTGGCCCTCTTCGAGGAGTTCGGTGACGCCACGGCGGCCGAGGTCCGCAGTCGGCTGGAGGCGGCACCGCACCCTCCAGGGACATCACGAAACCATTAGTCGCCCGTTAAGCCGGCGGCTTGCCCGGCCCCAACACGGCTCCGCATAATCCATTTCCGTACCGCCGGACCCGCCGATGCGGACCTCGCAGACAACCGTCCTGTCGGTCTGAGCTGCGGGGATGTGAAGTCGACCTTCTTCTGCCGACCCGGATGAAGCCGGTCGACGATTTCCGGCACCGCCATTCCATGGAGGATTCATGCGTTTCCGAACCGGTATTGTGGTGGCCCTGGGCGCCACCCTTCTGGCACCCGTCGCGGTGGCCGTCACATCGACCTCGGCCTCGGCCGTCTCATGCCCGCAGATCCCGAGCAACAACCCCACCGGGCCCGTGAAGACCCTCGCCAGCACCGTCACCGGGCGCGTGAACATCCGCAGTGGTCCGTCCACGTCGTGCGCCGCCGTCAGCTACGCCTACCCGGGGGACGGCCTCGTGTTCATCTGCTACGCGCGGACGACCTACCAGGGGGAGACCTGGACGTTCTTGTACAACACGGCGCGGGGAGGGGGCGGCAGCTACGACGCCGGGTGGATCAGGGATGACCTGTTGCAGGGTCTGGGAAGCTGGACCACCTGCGCCTGATCACGCGTTCTCACGGGACCTGGGTCCTCCACTGGACCTGGCTTCCTCGCCGGACACAGGGCGCACTCGGGACACCCCGTCCCCCGTGGTTAGCCGTCCCTGGGGGATCCGCGCACTCACCGGAGCAGGGTTGATCGAGGCCCTGCCCGTCGAGGTGAGGTTCGCGTCGTCCGCCGCCGGTCGGCGGGATCCGGTCTGGCCCCCGCACCGCCCGGGGTGAGGCACGGAAGGGCAGGCACGATCTCCTGCTCCGGACCCAGGGCTCTCAAGCGCCCATGATCCGGGAAGGGGTCGTGCCTGCCCTTGGCTGGGTTCCCCTGCGCTGGATTTCCCTTCACCGGGTTCGCCCTCGGCCGTGCCCGCCGCTCCGGATGGTCTCTTCGGAACGGCAGTGATCTCAAGGCTGGGCTCCGGGGCGCCGAGCAGGGTATGTGGACGGCTTCCGCGAGGAGCCGTGGTCACCTGCGCGTTCCGGGACTCTTCACCGCCACGGACGCGGCGACCGGGCAGGAGTCCATGGTGAGCGCTCGTCGGCCGGCTCTGGTCATCAGCGCAGGGTTCGACGACTACGTCCAGCGACTGGTGCGCGGGGCAATCCCCGTTCTCCGGGAGCGCGGTCCGGTGCTCGTGGTGTGTTCGTTCGACTCCACGAACCAGGGGCTGCCGCAGGTCCTGCAGGGGCGGGAGCCCTACGGCGTGCTCGCGACCGCTTGCTTCACCGCCGCCGCTGAGCGCGCGCTCACCGACCTCCTGGCCGAGCGGGATGTCCCCTTCGTCGGCATCGGCAGCCCCAGGCCGGGTGCGAGTTGTGTGCGGGGTGACAACGCCAGCGGGCTGCGGGCCCTCGTGCGCCATCTGGTCCAGGAGTGCGGCGTGCGCCGTCCCGCGTTCGTGCGGGGTCTGCGGCACCAAGCTGACGCCGTGGAACGAGAGGAGGTCTTCCGGGCCGAGCTGACCGCACTCGGCGCCGGCGTCGACGAGGAACTGTTCGTGGACGGTGAGTTCTGGCACGAGGTCGCCTATCGCGAGCTGAGACGGCTGCTGACCCGGCGTCATGACCTCGACTCGGTCGTCGCCGCGAACGACATCTCGGCCACGGGCGCCCTGCAGGCATTGCTCGACGAGGGCCTGCGCGTGCCCGAGGACGTGGTGCTGGCCGGTTTCGACGACGATGTCGTCGCCACCCTGACCT
>CAZOWW010000094.1:0-23838 GCA_964583765.1 uncultured Kineosporiaceae bacterium | reverse complement strand
GCAACGTCGACGACGACAATCGTCTGGTCGCCGAGCAGCTCGTGGCCGGCGAGCGCGTGGTGCTGCTCTCCCCGGTGACCTTCGGTGGGTACAGCTCGGTGCTCAAGGGAGCGATGGACCACTTCATCCAGAACATCTCCCCGTTCTTCCTCTCCATCGGCGGTGAGACCCATCACCGGCGCCGCTACCGCCGCTACCCGGATCTGGTGAGCGTCGGTTGGCTGTCCGCGCCGGACGACCAGGCGGCGGCGGCGTTCCGGCAGCTGTCCTCCCGGGTGGCCCTCAACATGCACTCGGTCCGTTCCGCTAGTCATGTCGTGGTCGGTGACCCGGACGACGCCGAACTGCTCGCCCGCGCCGCCCACTGGGTGGGGGACCAGACACCGGCCGGTCCCGCCCGGGCCGTCGCGATGCCCGCCCCCGACCTGGCGGACGACGCCGGCCCGGCGCCACGCAAGGTCGTCCTGCTCGTGGGCAGTCCTCGCGCGCGAACCAGCAACTCGCACTTCCTCGGCACGTACCTCACCGACCGGCTGGCCGAGCGGGGCGCAACGGTGCAGGAGGTGCAGATCCACACGACGTTCGGGTCCTCCCACCGCCGCGACGAGGTCATGGAAACCGTGGACGCCGCCGATCTCGTCGTGCTCGCCACACCGCTGTACGTCGACAGCCTCCCCGCCCCGGTGACTGCCGCCCTGGAACGCCTCCATGCCCGTCGCGCCGCCGCAGCCGAGACCATGGCCGGCACCGCGACCGACTCCGACACCGGGCGGCCGGGCCCTCGTCTGGTGGCCCTGCTCAACTGCGGGTTCCCCGAGGCTCACCACAACGCCTCCGCCCTGCAGATCTGCGCGACCTTCGCCCGCCGGAGCGGGATGGCGTGGGCCGGGGGACTGGCCGTCGGCGCAGGGGAAGGGCTGATCAACCGCCGTCCGTTGGACCAGGGCGGCCAGATGACCGCACAGCTGCGTCGCGCCGTCGTTCTGACCGCCGACGCACTCTCCGAGGGTCGACCGGTTCCCGCCGCGGCGCAGGAGCTGATCGCCCGATCGCCGATCCCGCGGTTCCTGTACATCACGGTCGGCGGGTTGTCGTGGCTGCATCAGGCCCACCACTACCGGGTGGCACGCCGTATCCGGCACCGCCCCTATCGGACGGCAAGGTCGCGTCCGAAGGGCGACCCTGAGCTTGTCGTCTAGCTCTGCGGGACCGCAGGCAGACCTCCGGCATGATCCTCAGCCGGCGAACGGCGGTCGCCTGAGGGCTGGTGTCACGCGGTTCGGTCAGTGCTGCACGCGGTAGCGGAGGTAGACGACCTTCGAGCGGAAGGTGCGGGTCTCGACGAGTTCGAGATCCACGCGGTGCTCGTGCCGGGGGAAGAAGGGAATGCCCCCGCCGACCAGCACCGGGTAGACCTTGGGCCGGTACTCGTCGATCAGACCCAGCGCGGCGGCCTCGGCGGCGAGAGTCGCACCGCCGATCGCGATGTCGCCCGCCTCCGGCTCGGCCCGCAGCCGTTCGATCTCCTGTGCCAGGCTGCCCGAGGCCAGGCGGGCATTGCCCTGCACCGCGGACAGCGTGCGGGAGAAGACCACCTTGGGGAGCGGCTTCCAGAGTGCGGTCCACACGTGCATGGACTCGTCGAGCGAGGGGTCCTGGTCGGCGGTCTCCCAGTACAACATCGTCTCGTACAGCCGTCGTCCCATCAGGTGGACGCCGACCTCGCGGATCTGGTCGGTGGCGAAACCGAAGACCTCCTCGTCGGGCTCCGTCCAGTTGAAGCCGCCGTCCGGTCCGACGATGTAGCCGTCCAGGGAGACGCCCATCGAGTAGGTCACGGCGCGCATCAGCACTCCTCCTCGGTCGGGGATTCGACAGTACGGCCGTTGGACGCCGCGGGCCTCCGGGGCTGGACCCAGCGACCATCGGAGGTGTGGCCCCGGCCTCCGGCCGTGGGCCGACCTCAGGCAGCGGTTCCCAGCCCCGGAACGGCCCCTCTGGACGCCCCCGCCGCTCAGGGGAGAAATCCTGCGAACTTCACGATTGGGGGTCAGCGATGAGGTTGACCATGCTGGGCACGGAGTCCGGTCAGACGGGATGTCCGGCCGTGTTCGCCACCGATCGCGGCAGGTACGTGGTCCAGGGCCGGCAGGTCCAGGGCGCCCCACGCTGGGGAAACGGTGGGCGCTGGCGTCACGTTGACGTCGGTCGGTTGACGGGGCGGAGAGCCAGGAGATGATCGAGCCCGACGTGGTTCTGGGGGCTGCTCGTGGAGAGGGGCAGGGCGTTGCTGATGGCGATGCAGGCGATGAGCAGGTCCGCGAAGCGTCGCCGTGGTGGGCCAGGTGGGAGCCGCGGGACCGTGCGTCGAGTTGCCCACCGCGCCAGGATCCTCACCCTGGAAGGACGATGGCTCTCCACACCTGGTTCGCGGAAGCGTGGTCCCTCGTCCTGCTCCTGATCGTGCTGATGCGGGTGGGTGGTACGTCCACGGGGCCGGCCGGAGGCAGTGCTCGCCGCCCGGTCCACCGCAGAAGCCAATCAAGTAAGTAGACAAGAATGGTGAGCTTTCCCGTAGGATCGAGCCGCCGTGGCCGACGTCGAACGATGCGAGGTCCGGCCCACCTCGGCCTTCCGAGGCGTCTGTACCGTCGATCCTCCGAGGAATCCCCATGACCGTCACGCTTCCGTCCTCGCCCGCGGGCGACGTCGGCTCCCTCTCCGCCGCCGCCCGGGACCACCTGTGGATGCACTTCACCGAGCACGCTCCTTGGGAACACCGGACCGCCGCCCCGGTGATCGTTCGCGGTGAGGGTGTGCACGTCTACGACGAGTCCGGACGGCGTTACCTGGACACGGCCTCGGGCCTGTTCACCGTGCAGGTCGGGTACGGACGTGAGGAACTCGCCGAGGCCGCCGCGCGGCAGGCCCGAGAGCTCGCCTACTTCCCGGTGTGGTCCTACGCGCATCCCGCGGCCATCCGTCTCGCCGAGCGGCTCGCTGCGTACGCCCCGGCCGACCTCAACCGCGTCTTCTTCACCACCGGTGGCGGGGAGGCCGTCGAGAGCGCGCTCAAGCTGGCCAAGCTCTACTGGAAGCTCGCGGGCAAGCCCCTCAAGTACAAGGTCCTCTCCCGGGCGCTGAGCTACCACGGCACCACCCACGGTGCGCTGTCGCTCACCGCGGTCCCGGGTGCCAAGCAGCTCTTCGAGCCGCTGGTACCGGGCGCGTTCAAGGTGCCCAACACCAACATCTACCGGGCGCCGGAGCCCCTGCGGAGCGACCCGGAGGCGTTCGGACGGTGGGCGGCGGATCGGGTCGCCGAGGTGATCGAGTTCGAGGGGCCGGACACGGTGGCGGCCCTCTTCGTCGAACCGGTGCAGAACTCCGGCGGCAGCCTCGTCCCGCCGCCGGGGTACTTCGAGCGGTTGCGGGAGATCTGCGACGCCTACGACGTGCTGCTGGTCTCGGACGAGACGATCTGCGCCTTCGGCCGGATCGGGGGCATCTTCGCCTGCACGGACCTCGGCTACACCCCCGACATCATCACCTGCGCGAAGGGCCTGAGCAGCGGCTATGCGCCCATCGGCGCCATGATCGCCAATGAGCGGGTGTTCGCCCCGTTCCGCAAGGCGGGCACGTACTTCCCGCACGGGTACACCTTCGGCGGCCACCCGGTCTCGGCTGCGGTCGCCCTGGCGAACCTGGACGTCTTCGAGCGGGAGGGTCTCGTGGACCGGGTCCGCACCTTGGCGCCGGCCTTCCGGGCCACGCTCGAGAAGCTCCATGATCTGCCGATCGTGGGCGACATCCGGGGCGCGGGCTACTTCTGGGCGATCGAACTGGTCAAGGACAAGGAGACCCGGCAGACGCTCGCTCCCGCGGAGGCCGACCTGCTGATCGGTGGCTTTCTCTCGCGCGCAGCGCGCGAGGTCGGCCTGTACTGCCGCCCGGACGACCGTGGCGACCCGGTGATCCAGTTGGCCCCGCCCCTCATCTCCGGTCAGCCGGAGTTCGACGCGATCGAGTCCGGGCTGCGCACGGTGCTCACGCAGGCCTGGGATCAGCTGTAGGGCGGCTCGCTCGGTTCTTGGCTACGCAGGCCACGGCCGGCGGAGCAGTGGTGTGGTCCAGCGGCCGGCTCGGCCCTCCGGTCCCGCTTCATCAGATGACCTGAGCAGGCGTACGCACGACAGGAGAACGCGCATGACGAAGTTGACCCCCGACCTCGAGAGCAGCCTCCGGGAACGGCCCGAGCCGGTCGAGACCGCTCGGTTCCCCGAGACCAACGCCGAGCAGACGCCCGACGGCGCCTTCCGACGCCAGCGCAACTGGTTCAGCACCCGTTTCGGGGACGGCGAGGGCCAGGCGCCTCCCGAGGTCGGGCGCTATCTGCTGCTCGGTAACCCGGGCTGCGGGTGGGCCCGCCGCCAACTGATCGTGCTACGGCTGCTGGGACTGAGCGACGCGGTGCCGTTCGTGCTGTTGACGGGGCGCGACGAGCAGGGGTGGCGGATCTCCGACGTGGAGAACGATCTGCGCAGCCGCTACGGCACCGACCTGCTCAACGACTTCTACCGGCGCACCGACCCGAGCTTCCGCGGACGGGGTACCTCACCCACCGTGCTCGACACCCGGACCGGGTTGGTGGTGACGAACAACTACCACCTGCTCAGTCTCGACTTCGAGACGGCCTGGCAGCCGTTCCATGCCGCGGATGCCCCCGATCTGTACCCGCTGGACCTACGGCCCGAGATCGACCTGCTGAACCAGCAGCTGTTCGATGATGTCAACAACGGCACGTACAAGGTTATCTTCGCCACGAACCGGCGGGCCGCCGAAGTCGCGCTCCGTGTGTTCGAGGCACGGCTGGCCGACTACGACTTCCGGCTCGCCGGCCGTCGCTACCTGTTCGGGGACCGGATCACCGATTCCGACATCCGGCTGTTCCAGACCCTGTCCAGCTACGAGCGCGGCTACCGCCCCGGCATCGCGGCGATCTTCGGTGAGGAGAACGTCCAGCACCTGCAGGACTTCCCGAACCTCTGGGCCTACGCCCGCGATCTCTTCGCGCAGGGCTTCGTCGATGACCGCGAGCTCTACTTCCTCGGCCTGGTGCCGGGGCCGTCCGGGGCCTACCTCCTCGGAAGTTTGCTGGTCAAGGAGGCCAGGCTTCCCGAGCCCGCCGAGTCGCTGGCGGCCTGGCAGGAACCGGCAGGCCGCAGCCACCTGACAGGTTCGCCGCTCTACTCCGGTCCGGGTGCCGGAGGCTCTGCCGAACTGTGGCACCTGTCCTGACCTCGGGCCGGTGGCTCGGATCCCCGCCGCCGGCTCCGAACAACGCTGCCGGCTCCGAACAACACTGCTGACTCCGAACAACACTGAGGTACGGGGGAACGGATGACCATCCTTGGGGGATCCCGGGTGTCCGGTGGCCAGGACACCCGGTTCCTCCCGACCGAACTGCGGTACCAGGACCTCGGCGCCGGCCGCGCGCTGCGACTTGCCCACCCGGAGGAGTTCCCCGAGGTGGGCCGGGTGCTGCAGGCTGCCTTCAGCACGGGCTGCTGGGTCTCCGAGTGGTACCACGATCACCTGGCCCAGATCGCCGCCCGCGCGGCCGGCGCGCACGTCTGGGTGGTCGGTGACGGAGAGGGAATCCTGGGCGCGGTGCTCACGCCCAAGCCGGAGTGTCACCGTGATGCGGCCTTCACGTTCAACATCCTCGGTGTCGGTCCCCGGGGTCGGGGTCACAATCTCGGCTGGCAGCTGACGGACCACTGCGTCGCTCTGGCCAGGGCCTTGGGATACGGGCTGTTGGAGATCCACTCCGGTCCGGCGATGACCGCCGCGCACCAGCTCTACTACCGGTACGGCTTCGTCCGACGCCCCGAGCGGGAAACCGCCGTGGTCGACTCCGGTCAGCGTCTGCTGACGCTCACCTACCGGATCACCGATCCGCGGCCTCGTCCGGAGTTCCTCCCCGACGCTCCGTCCGACCCTCGGACCCACATCGTGTCCGGGGGGCCAACAGTGTCCGGGGGGCCAGCAGTGTCCGAGGAGTCAGCAGTGAGTCTGATCGACCACCGTCCCGAGGGAAGCCATGACGGTGACGGCCAGTTCGTGGCCGACCCTCCCGAACGACCCGGCGCGGTGGTGCTACGTCCACAGGGTGCCTACCGCCTGGTCACCTCGTTGGACTCACTGCGCGGCAGGGCGGCCCTGACCGCGCGTCGGCTGGCGGGGCTCACCGACCGGATCGAGGTGGTGGAACGTCCCGACGCGATCACTCCCCGGCTCCACGACGCCGACGGCGAGTTGATCAGTGACGACTGGCGGCAGCTGGCCAGGTCGATCCTGGGTGCTTCCGACGAGGGAAGGGTGTACTACCCCGCAGCGCTGCGTGAAGAGATCGACACCCTCGACCTGTTCGTGCACACCGACCTCGTCGGCGGGCTGGAACGGGCCGTCTTCGCCGGCTCGGAGTCCGTCGGACGGGTCGCCCAGCGTGTGGTGTACGCCCGGCTCGGCGACCTGGACCTGCACCTGGGACGCCGGCGCTACGTGCTCGGCGAGGTGCCCACCGAGGCGGACGTGGCCCTGTTCGCCGTGCTGATCGGCTTCGACCTGGAGTACCGGGCCCAGCTCGGCTGGGGAGCGGCCTCGCTGGTGGACTACCCGAACCTCTGGGCCTACGCCCGCGGGCTGCTGCGCCTGCCCGGTTTCGCCGATGACGACGAACTGGTGGCCGTGGGTCTGCTGCCCGGTGCGACCGGACGATTCTCCGCCGCCTGGGGTTCTCCGCCCGCGGTGGAAGGCGTGCCCGATCTGCGCGCGGCCTGGCTGGCGGACGACGACCGCGAACTCCCCGGTACGTGATCGCCTCCCGGCGCCGGCTCCCGCAACGTGCCGCAGGTTCCGCGATCTCCTCGCCGACGGGCGGAAGCGGTCGGACGCGGCTGACCCCGGCGAGGCCTCGAAGTCCCCGGTCGAGCCCTCAGCGCGGGGCGCGGCGCTCGTAGGGGATCTGTTCGCCGGCGGCCACGGCGACCGGCAGGCGGTTCTCGGGAGGCGGGAGCGGGCAGGTGGCGTGGTCCCGTGGGGTGGTACCTGCCGGAGCTGCCGGCCGGGCCTGGGTTCAGCAGTCCCGGAGCAGGCTGTGCAGCACCCGGGTGCCGAAGCGCAGTGCCTCGATCGGGACCCGCTCGTCGACGCCGTGGAAGAGAGCGGCGAAGTCCAGGTCGGGCGGAAGTCTCAGCGGGGTGAAACCGAAGTTGCGGATTCCCAGCCGGGCGAAGCTCTTGGCATCGGTGCTGGCGGCGAGCAGGTAGGGCAGCACCTCGGCCTGGGGGTCGTGCGCGCGCAGGGCGGCCAGGAGGCGGCCGGGCAGCTCACCGTCGAACGTGGTCTGCGCGCCGTCCACGACCCGCAGTTCCCACTCGAGATCGGGCAGCAACCCGGCCAGCTCACGTTCGAAGTCGGCCCGCCGGCCGGGCAGGATCCGGCAGTCGGCGATCGCGTGGGCCGACCCGGGGACGACGTTGCTCGCGTAGCCGGCGTCCAGCCAGGTCACGTTGAGGGTGTCCCGCAGCGAGGCGCCGAGCAGCCGGGCCAGGCTGCCGAAGCGTTCCTGCGCGGCCGCCAGGTCGTCGGCGGGGTAGTCCTCGCCGGTGAGTCGCCGCACTCCGTCGAGGAAGTCGGCGGCCGCGGCGGTGACGATCTTCGGGAACTGGTGCTGCTGCAGCCGGCCGACGGCCGAGACCAGCCGGCTGACCGCCGTCTCGCCGTGCAGCAGGGAGCCGTGGCCGGGGCGCCCGCGCGCATGCAGGCTCAACTGGGCCGCGTCCTTCTCGGCGGTCTGCACCAGATAGGCGCGCCGGCCCCCCGGAAGGGGCACGCAGAACCCGCCGACCTCGCCGATCGCCTCGGTGACGCCGTCGAACAGATCCGGGCGGTGGTCCACCAGCCAGCGGGCGCCGTAACGGCCCCCGCACTCCTCGTCGGCGAGGAAGGCGAACACGATGTCCCGCGAAGGGACGACTCCGTGCCGTTTCAGTGCGCGGGCGACGGCGAGGGTCATGGCGACCATGTGCTTCATGTCCACGGCACCGCGGCCCCAGACGAAGCCGTCGACCACCTCTCCGGACAGCGGGTGCACGCTCCACTCGGCGGCGTCGGCGGGGACGACGTCCAGGTGGCTGTGCACCAGCAGCGCCCCTCGGTGCGGGCCGGCGCCGGACAGCCGGGCGATCACGTTGCCGCGCCGCGGACCGGCCTCCTCCAGGTAGGTGACGTCGTAGCCGACCTCCTCCAACTTCTCCGCGACGTACTCCGCGGCGTCCCGCTCGCAGGGGCCGGAGCCGAGGTCACCGGTGTTGGTGGTGTCGAACCGGATGAGGTCGACCGTCAGGCCGACCACCTCCGACACCGCCTCCTCCATGGATCGACCGACCGGATCCGCGGGTGGGCGGTCGACCTGCGCCAGGGGCATGCGACTCACTCCTGGGGGCCGGACGCCGTCGTGAGGGTGGGATACCGCGGGCTCCAGCGGTACCCCACGCCGCGCAGCGTCTCCAACCGCCCGCCGTGCAGGGGCCCGAGCTTGCGGCGCAACCGGGCGACGTGGACGTCGACGTTGCGCGAGCTGCGCAGCGGTGGGTCGTCGAATCCCCAGGCCGTGGCCAGCAGTCGGGCGCGGCTGTGGACCCGACCCGGGTAGCGGGTGAAGTGCAGCAGCAGGTCGAACTCGCGCCGGGTGAGGCCGACCTCGTGTCCGTCGAGGTACACCAGGCGAGCCTGCTCGTGGATGACGAGGCCGGGCCCGGCGAGCACGGACCCGAACGGCTGGGCGGCGGCCGCCAGGTGAAGACAGGGGTGCGGTCGATCCAGCCCGGTGTCGGGGGAGTGAAGGGCTCGGTCGCCCGGGTCGAGGGCGGACAGGGGTGCCGCGGGCGGCACGGGGTCGCGGACCAGAACGGCGAGTACCTCGACGCCGGTGGGGATGGCGTCCGGCGGGACCAGGCGCAGGCCTGTTCCTTCGGCGGGAACGGTGTTGCGGTGGGACAACACTCGTGTCGGCGGGTGCACGGCCGCGTGAGGTGCAGGTGGGTGGTGTCGATCGTCGGCGCTGGGGTCGGCGAGTTGGGACGGGGCGCTGGTCATGGCTGTCCTCACTGTGCCGGCGGTGCGTGCGGTGCTGCTGCCGGTCGTCGATGCCTGCGGGTACGTCCCCCCGCCGGCAGCGACGACCCGGAACACTGGTCGACGTGACGGTGGGGAACACACCGCGTGCGGTCCCCACCGTCACGTCGTCACCTGGTCCGGACGGGTCAGGAGTTCGTCAGTGGCAGGCCGGGCGGGTTGACCTGCGAGGTCTTCACGGCTTCGTCGCTGAGGTTGTAGGCCGTCAGCCAGGTGGCGTACTGCCCGTTCCGGATGAGGTAGTTGATCGCCTCGGCCACGGGCTCGATCAATCCGCTGCCCTTCTTCGTCGTGGCCGCGATCAGGCCCTGCAGCGAGGCTCCCGCACCCGACCAGGTGCCCGCGCTGCGGGTCGCGGTGGGGGTGCCCTTGTCCTTGGCGGTGTGGTAGGCCACTTCGGGGTTGGGGGTGAAGAAGACATCGATCTTGCCCGACGTCAACGCGAGATAGGTGCTGTTGGCGTCGCTGTAGTACTTGATGTCCAGCTTCTTGCCCTCCGACTTCAGCTTGGCCTGCCACTCCAGAAGGATCTTCTCCTGGTTGGTGCCACGGGAGACCGCGGCCCGCTTACCGGCGAGGTTCTCGTAGTTGCCGTCGAAGTTCCAGGTGCTGGACGCCGCGACCTCGAAGCCCAGGTTGTCCTGGCGGTAGCTGGCGAAGTCGTAGGTCTGCTTGCGCTTCTCGGTGTCGGTGATGTTGGAGAAGCCGATGTCGGTGCGGCCGCTGTCGAATCCGACGAACAGGTTCTCCCAGGTCGCGTTGGACACCACGGGCTTCAGCCCGAGGACCGCGGCGACGAGGCGGCCGAAGTCGGGTTCGGAGCCGGTGAGGGTCTTCTGGTCGGTGGCGACGAAGGCCAGCGGCGGGAATCCGGCCGGCAGCGCTCCGACGCCGATCTTCAGCTCACCGCTGTCCAGGATGCCCTTGGGCAGCTTGGCGCGGATGCTGTCGACCCGTGGCACGGTGATCGTGGTCGCGATGAAGGGTGCCCCGGCGTTGTCCGCGACGACGACGTCGGTGCTGGCGGCGGTCGAGGCGCTCGGGGCGGTGCTGGGGCCGGGCGAGGCGCTCTTGTCGGAGCCGCAGGCGGCCAGAGCCGGCAGCAGGGTGGCGGTCACGGCGGCGGTGATGATCGCGCGCAGGCGTGAACGGCGGGGCACGGGGGACATGGATCTCCTTCGGTGTGTGAGGGGTGCGGTTGCCGGAACGCCGGGGTTCACAGAACCTTGCCGATGAACTCGCGGGTCCGGACGTGGCGGGGGGCGTCGATGACCTGGGCCGGGGGGCCCTGCTCGACGATGCGGCCGGCATCCATGAAGATGACGGTGTCGGCGATCTCCCGGGCGAAGCCGATCTCGTGGGTGACCACGACCAGGGTCGCCCCGGTGGTGGCCAGGTCCCGGATCACGGCGAGGACCTCGCCGACGAGTTCCGGGTCCAGGGCCGAGGTGGGCTCGTCGAAGAGCAGCAGTTGCGGCTCCAGGGCCAACGCGCGGGCGATCGCCACCCGCTGCTGCTGGCCGCCGGACAGCTGCCGCGGGTAGGCGTCGGCCTTCTCGCTGAGGCCGACCCGCTCAAGCAGGGCCAGGGCGCGCTCACGGGCCTCGGCCGCGTTCGCCCGCCGGTGGGCCAGGAGCCCCTCGGCCACGTTCTGGGCGATCGTCAGATGCGAGAACAGGTTGAAGTTCTGGAAGACGAATCCGATCCGGGCCCGCTGCCGACGCAGCACGCGGTGCGCCACGGGGCGCAACCGGCCGCGATGCGGATGCACCCCGATCGGTTCGCCGAAGACGCTGATCACCCCGCTGTCCAGGGCCTCGAGGTGGTTGATCGCGCGCAGCAGGGTGGACTTCCCGGACCCGGAGGGGCCGATGATCACCGTCACCTCACCGGGCCGAACTTGCAGTGCGACCTGGTCCAGGACCTGGTGCGTGCCGTAGGACTTGCTCGCGCCCCGGACGTCGAGGGCCGGCGTGGTGGTGGTCGTGGCGGTCATCGGTGCGCCTCCGCGCCGGTGCGGTCGGTGGTCAGGCGGTGCAGTCCCGCTCGCACGTTGGTGATCCCACCGCGCAGTCGCTGCAGCGGGGTGGGCGGCAGGGTCCGAACGGCGCCACGGGCGTAGTACCGCTCGACGTAGTACTGCACGATCGACAGCACGCTGGTGAGGATCACGTACCAGATCGTGGCCACCAGCAGGAGCGGCACGATGTCCGCCGGGTAGGTACTGCCCATCGACTGGACGACGCCGAACAGGTCCATCATCGAGACGTAGAACACCAGGGAACTGCTCTTGATCAGCCCGATCAGCTGGTTGACGTAGGCGGGCACGATGGCCCGCAGGGCCTGCGGCAGCACGATCCGGTGGAACAGCCGCCACCTGCTCAGACCCAGCGCCTGGGCCGCCTCGACCTGCCCGTGGTCGACCGAGAGGATGCCCCCTCGGACGATCTCGGCGGCGTAGGCGGCCTCGTTCAGGCTCAGTGCGAGCGCGGCGATGGCGAAGTCGGGCACCTGGTTGGTCCTGAAGGTGACGAACTGGGGTCCGAAGGGCACCCCGAAGCCGAGCCGGGCGTAGATGGCGGTGAAGTTGTACAGGAAGAGCAGCAGCACGATCAGCGGGATCGCCCGGAACAGCCACACGTAGGCCCAGCTGGCCAACTGGAGCAGGGGGTTGCGGGCCGAGCGCGCCAGCGCCAGGAGCACCCCGCCGAGGAATCCGAGGACCGCCGAGGCTGCGGTCAGCTCGAGGGTGACGATCAGTCCGTCGATGACCACCCGCCGGGCGAACCAGTAGTTGAAGCGGTCCCAGGCGAAGAACGGGTTGGTCACGAGGCCGTGCGCCAGCTGTGCCGTCAGCACGAGGACGACGCCGGTCGCCACCCAGCGGGCCGGGTGGCGACGAGGGGCGACCGGACGACGCGCCAGCTCGTCCAGCTGGTCGTCCGGGTGGACCTCCAGGCGCAACCCGGCCTCGACGATCGGTTGTTCGGGTGGCGCGGGGCGGGTCGCGGTCATCGGCATCACGTCCGTCAGGTCGGCCAGCGGGTGGCGGTGGGGCAGTGGGTGTCGGTGGGGCAGAACAGTCGGTGACGGGTCAGGGAGAGTCGGTCGCGGTGGCTGCCGGGGCGTCGGTGCGGTCACGCGGCGGGTGGGCACTCGCGGCGGCCCAGGCGGTGGCCGGGCGGGCAGGACCGAGGCCGAGGTGGCCACGCAGGGTGTCGGAGGTGTACTCGGCGCGGAACACACCGCGTTCCTGCAGCAGCGGGATGACCTGGTCCACGAACGGGTCCAGTCCCCCGGGAATCAGGTGGGGCACGAGGATGAACCCGTCCGCGGCGTCGTTCTGCACGTACCGGTCGATCTCGGCGGCCACGTGCGCAGGAGTGCCGATGAACGACTGCCGTCCGGTCACCTCGATCACCAGGTCCCGGATCGACAGCTGCCTCTCCTCGGCCAGCGCGCGCCACTTCCGCGCCGTCGCGGCCGGGTCGGTCGGTCCGACCCTGCCGCGCAGCACGGTCGGTTCACCGGAGAGGTCGGGATCGACCTGCGGCAGCGGCCCGTCCGGGTCGTAGCCGGACAGGTCGCGGTTCCAGACCAGTTCCAGGAGCAGGATCGCGGTCGCCGGGCTGACCTGCTGCCGGCGCACGTGGGCGGCGAGTTCCTGGGCCTCGGCCTCGGTGTCTCCCAGGGCGAAGGTGGCGCCCGGAAGGATCTTCAGGTCCTCGGGGGCGCGTCCGTAGCGGGCCAGGCGGCGCTTGACGTCGACGTAGTAGGCCTGCCCGTCCTCGAACCCGCTGTGTCGGGTGAAGGCGACGTCCGCGGCGGCCGCCGCGAACTCCCGGCCGCCCTCGGAGTCACCCGCCTGCAGCACGACCGGATGTCGCTGCGGCGACGGCGGCACCGCGAACCGCCCGGCGATGTCGAACTGGTCGCCGGCGTGGGCGAACGACCCCGCCTCACCGCGGCGCAGGAACCTGCCGGTGCCCCGGTCACCGACGAGATCGTCGGCCGCCCAGGAGTCCCACAGCTCGCGCACCGTCAGGGCGAACTCTCGGGCGCGCGAGTAGCGCAGCGAGGGATCGAGGTAGCCGCCGCGCCGGAAGTTGGCGCCGGTGAAGGCATCGGGGGAGGTGACGGCGTTCCAGGCGGCCCGCCCTCCGGACAGGTGATCCAGGGAGGCGATCTGCCGGGCCAGCTCGTAGGGCTCGTTGAAGGTGGTGGACAGGGTGCCGGCCAGGCCGATCCGGTCGGTGACCGAGGCCAGCGCGGCCAGCACGGCAGTGGTGTTCGGGCGGCCGGCGACGTCGAGCTCGTGCAGCCGGCCGTGGTGCTCGCGCACCCGCAGCCCTTCGGCGAGGAAGAAGAAGTCGAACCGGCCGCGTTCGGCGGTGCGGGCCAGGTGGGCGAAGGAGGAGAAGGCGATCTGGCTGCCGGCCTGCGGGTCGCTCCAGACGGTGTGGTTGTTGACCCCGGGGAAGTGGGCGGCGAGATGGACCTGCTTCCTCGGCTGCTGGCGGGTCGCGGTGGCGGTCACGAGGGATCCTCCGGGGTCTGGCCGGGGCGGGGCGACGGTGTGCGAGCGGCCCCGCCGAGGACGACATAGCGGTTCGCCGGACGGGTCAGCCCGAGTTGCTCGCGCAGGGTCGAACCGGTGTAGGACCGACGGAAGGTGCCCCGGGACTGCAGCAGCGGCACCAACTGGTCGGTGATCCGCGACAGGTCGACGGCCACCTCACCGGGGCGCAGCCGGAACCCGGCGATTCCCGTCCGTTCCCAGGCCTCCAGTTCCTCGGCCAGTTGCGTCGCAGTGGTGGCGCGGATCGCGGCATCGCTGGACAGCGGCTGCCCGTCGAGCTCGTCCAGTTCGGCCCTGCGTGCCTCGGCCGTCCCGGAATCCGTGTCGAGGAAGGTGAGCAGATCGGCGAACACCAGCAGCGGCGGCAGACTGCGCCCGACATCCGCCTCGGCGGCGCGGACCTCGGCGACGATGCGCGCGGCGTCCTCGGTGTCCGCGGGGGTGACCAGGACGACGTCGGCGGAACGGGCGGCGAACTCGTAGGGCACCCGGGCGTGTGCCAGGGCGATCACCGGGGGCTGGCCCTGGGGCGGCCGCGGGGTGATCGAGGGTCCCTTGACGCTGAAGTACTCGCCGGTGAAGTCCACGTGGTGCAGCCGGTCCCGGTCCAGGAACCGTCCGGTGCCGGGGTCGCGGATCACCGCGTCGTCCTCCCAGCTGTCCCACAGCCACCGCACCACCTCGACGACGTCCTGCGCCTCGGCGAACAGGCTGCGGATCACCGCCTGCGTCTCCGGGGTGAGCGCCGACGGGGACCACGGCGGAAGGGAGCGCAGGCCGAACAGCCGCGCGTCCTCGGCGCGGCCGTGGACCTGCGGCCGCCAGCCGGCCCGGCCGTCACTGACGAAGTCGAGGGTGGCGATCGCGGTGGAGACGTGGAAGGGCTCGGCGAACGTCGTACTGGCCGTGGGCACCAGGCCGAGGCCCTGGGTCAGCGGCGCCAGCCGCGCGGCGACCAGGACCGCGTCCAGGCGACCACGGACCTGGTCGGTGCGGGTGTCGACGGCCTCGTAGCGGCTGGACTGCAGCCCCGGCGCGTCCTCGAAGGTCACGAAGTCCAGCAGGCCGGACTGTGCCTGCCTGGCCAGTCGGACCCAGTGGTCGGCACGCAGCCCCGCCGTCGGGTCGAAGGTCGAGCGCCTCCAGGCGGCGGGGTGCCAGCCGAACGGATCGAGGGCGACGGCGAGGTGGCTCATCGAGTCCTCCGGTCGGGGAGGGTCTTCTCGAACGACAGCGGTCCGAGGGACTCGGGATCAGCGGCGGAGTCGTACAAGGGCGTGTAGCCGAGCGATCGGTACAGGCGCTCGGCTTCCGGCTGGCGGGGCCCGGTGGTCAGAAAGATCCGGTGGTAACCGCGCTCGGTCACGCACCGCTCCAACTGCGTGACCAGCTGTTGGGAGAGGCCGAATCCCCGGTGGTCGGGGTGCGTCCAGATCCGCTTGAGTTCGGCGGTCGAGGCGTCCAGTCGCCGATACGCCCCCGCGGCGACCGGCGACCCGGCCACGCGCAGCACGATCCAGGCGCCATCCGGCGGGGTGAATCCCTCCGGCGCCTGGGCGCGGACCTCCGTGCGGCCGAGGGCGTAGCGGGCGGAGTACTCCAGTTCGAGCTCCAGCAGCAGGGGCTCGGCGTCGGGGTGGTGGGGTTCGAGATGCTCCACCTGCAGGGCCGGGCCCACATCCCGTGGCAGCGGATGTGCTGCAGGGACCGGATGCGGGCGGGTGGTGGCCAGGTCCCGCAGCAGCGCCCGGACCGCGGAGTCGTTCTGGCGGAAGAAGGCGGCATCCGTTCCCGGGCGGGAGAAGGCGCCCGCGGTCGCGGCACTCGTTCCCCAGCCGAAGGCGAGCCGCCGCGGATGTGCCTGACCCTCGGCGTCCACGAGCTGCGCGCCGTCGGGGGTGACCAGCAGCCTGCCGGTGGGGATGCGCGCGGCCTGCGTGCTGTCGGTGAGGATCTCCTCGCTGACCTCACCGCGGGCGTACATGGCGGCCAGCAGGGGATCTGCCGTGCCGGACACCGTGGTACGCGGCGCCCGGGCCTCCACCAGCGCGGACGCTCGCTTCGAGCCGGGGACGGTGGGACTCGTCGCCACGAACACCGCCGGGTCCGTGCCCTCCGCGGGCCTGATCGTGACCTCGAGGTCCGCTCCCAGGAACCTCACCACCCCGGCCCGGACCAGGGCCACGAGCTCGCGCAGGCGGCGCGGGGGCGGCCCGCTGGCCAGGTAGCTGAAGAATCCGAAGAACCAGGCGAAGTCGCGGGTCAGCGACTCGGGGCCCACCCGGCCCGACCCGAGGATCCGGCTGAGGGGCTCGAACACGGCCAACAGCGCGTCGAACACTCCGAGATCGGCGGAGTACCGGGGATCACCGCGACGGGCCAGATCCGCCTCGATGTGGGCGAGCAGGTACGCCTGGAGGGCCTCGGAGTCGGGCAGGCGCACTCCCGCGAGGGGCCGGTCGAGGGCTTCGACATCGAACCGGTCGGCGGGGTCGGGCACCGCCTCGGCGACCGCCTGCGCGAACTCGTCACTGCCCCAGGCCATCCGGGCCAGATCCGCCTCGAGGACGGTCCATGCCCTGGTGACCCGGTCAGGGTGGGCGGTGAACAGTTCGTGGTAGTGCCCGAACGCCAACTCCTTGGCCACCAGCGGCCAGATGTCGACCCGGAAGTCCAGCTGGCCGCCGGGGGCGTTGCCCGGGCCTTCCAGGAGGGTGCCGACGGCGGCCGGATCGAGGAACCGGGGATGCGGCGGACGGGGTCCCGGACGGCGGTAGGTGAGTTTGGACCGGTACGGCACCCCTCGTCGTGACCCGACCCACAACCGTGGCTCCCGCCCGGACGGTCTGTACCGCAGCACCCCGTCCAGTCCCTCCTCGAACCGTCCGCCACGGCCCTCGGTCACGAGCACGGTGAGGTCGACGAAGGACAGGCCCGCACCCCGGACGAGCACGTCCTGGCCGGGGGGCAACACCGAGAGGTCGCTGTCGGCGGTGTACTCCTCCGGCAGGTAGGTCAGACGGTGCTCGGCTGCCGCCGAGGCGAGGGCGGCGCTGGCGCCCAGCGGAACGGTGGGCAGGTGCCCCTGCGCCAGGAGAACCGCATCGGCGTGCAGCGGTCGGGCGGACCGTTGCAAGTGGACGACCTGCCGGCCGTCGGCGTCCTCGGTGAGGTCCACGACCCGGTCGCTGTGCACTCGGACGGTCAGGTTCGCCGGGGCGGCACGGACGGTCCGCCAGAACGTCCAGGCCAGGTACTCGGTGAGCAGCCGACGGGTCGGGAAGCTCATGCCGTCGACGGAGCTGCGTTCGGTGTCCAGTTCCGGGGGGCCGAACCCCTCGGCGCGGGCAAGTGCCGCCCACGCCAGGAAGGTCGGTCCGGGCAGCAGCGGGCCCTCGATCCGGCAGGAGTCGTCGGTGAACATGGTCATGTCCTCCGCCTGCGAGTTGGCCCACAGCAGGGGGGACTGGTCGTGTCGCCAGATCCGCCCGGCTCCGAAGGTGAAGGGCTCCACCACGTGCACCGTGATCCGTCGCTCGCCCAGGAGCTCGGGGGTGTTGGCGACCAGTCGGTCCAGCAGGCCGCTCCCTCGCGGGCCTGCGCCGACGATCACCACCGACAGGTCGGGCGGTGCCGCGGCCATCACGGGGCCTTGCGGGGGTCGAGGGCCGCGGCCGGGTCGCAGCGTCGCCCCGTCGCCGGGGCTGCTGGCTCCCCGTCCGCGCAGGGGCCGCTGTGCAGATGACGGAGCGCAGACATGGGTGTCTCCCGTGAAGGGACGGACGTCTGAAGGCGTACGGACAGGCTCGCCCGCGGACGACGCCGGGGCGGGGTGCCCTGATGAGGGAAACCGGGGAACGCGGGGCAGCGGGGTTCGGCCTTGTTCAGGAGCCGTCGCCTATGCCGGCTCACTGATCAGTCCTTGCCGGCGGAGCGACACCTCGTCCGCCGATCCGAGGAGTTGGTCAGGGCCGACAGGCGCAGGTGCAGACGAGGAGGAAGTCAACGTGTCGACGCCAGATCAGCCGAGCCATGCGCTCCTCCTCCCGTGTCTGGTGGCGGTGAACGGTGTCGCCGCGGGGACCCAAGGGCCGAATGGTCGGGCCCTCGGCGCCCGTGTCACTACTGGGGCACCTGTTGCCGTCCGGGGGATGCGGCTCACCGAGCCGGGGCTCCACACCGACAGCAACTCATGACGAACGGTAGCCCGAGCACGGATCGATTGTCCATTAACTCGGTCAAGTATGTGGATGTGAGCTAGATCATCATCCGGGGCCCCGGCTCGGCGGCGCGTGGGGTGTGGCCGGGGCCGGAGTGGAACGGCGGACATGATCGGAGGGGAGGTCCGGGTCCGGTCGGGTGGGAAGGTGGCCCAGCAGGCCCCGGGCGGCCAGGAGGGGACGGACGCCCTCGCCGAACCAGTAGGCCTCCTCGAGATGGGGTTGCCCGGAGAGGACGAAGTGGTCCAGGCCGAGGGCGTGGTACTCCTCGATCCGCTCGGCGACCTGTTCGTGGCTGCCCACCAACGCGGTCCCGGCACCGCCACGGACGAGGCCGAAGCCCGCCCAGAGATTGGGGTAGATCTCGAGGTTCTCCCGGGAACCGTTGTGGAGTGCGGCCATGCGCCGCTGGCCGATCGAGTCCGCGTCGGTCATGCGCCGGTGGGCGAGCGCGATGACCTGCGGGTCCATGGCTTCGAGCAGCCGATCGGCCTCCGCCCAGGCGTCGGAGGCGCGGTCCCGGCTGATCACGTGCAGGCGGATCCCGAAGGTGAGACTGCGACCGTGGGCGGCGGCGAGGGTGCGCACCCGATCCAGCTGCCGGGCGATCGCCTCGGGGGGCTCGCCCCAGGTGAGGTAGGTGTCGACGTGGGCGGCCGCGACCTCCTGGGCGGCAGGGGAGGCTCCGCCGAAGAAGAGCTGCGGTTGCGGCTGCGGGGGACGGGAGACGGTGGCCCCGGCAACGGTGTAGTGCCGGCCGGTGAAGTCGAAGGGCTTGCCGGACCAGGCTCCGCGCAGGACGGTGAGGAACTCGCCCGTGCGTTCGTACCGCTCGTCGTGGTCGAGCCAGTCACCGAACCGACGCTGTTCCGCGACGTCGCCGCCGGTGACGATGTTGAGCAGGAGCCGCCCGCGGGACAGCCGCTGGTAGGTGGCGGCCATCTGGGCGGCGAGGGTAGGAGTGATCAGCCCGGGTCGGAAGGCGACGAGGAACTTCAGCCGCGTCGTCTCCCGGGTGAGGGCCGCCGTCGTCAGCCAGGCGTCCTCGCACCAGGTGCCGGTGGGTGTCAGGACGGCTTCGAAGCCGAGTTGCTCCGCGGACCGGGCGACCTGGGCCAGGTACTCGATGTCGGGTTCCCGGGGAACGGCCCGCCGACCCGGCGTCCCCAGCGGAGCATCGCCGAGGACCGGATCGGCGCTGGCGTGGCCGGCGCCCACGACGTCCCGACTGTCGCCGGAGGTGGGCAGGAACCAGTGCAGGTGCAGGGTCATGGCGCTCGTCCCCAGGGGTGTCAGAAGCCGGCTCGAGGGATCGGTGGGTTGACCACGGGGTGCGCAGACGCGGCGAGCACCCGGAACCGTCCGTCGTGGTAGAGCAGTGGGACGAGCTCCGCGGCACAGGCTCCGAGGTGCTCGAGCCGGGCGACGAGGAGGGTGTGGTCCCCTGTGCGCCACCGGTGCCGGATGCGTGCGACCAGCCAGGTCGGTGTCCCGCCCAGGACCGGGACACCGCAGGGTCCCGTCGTCCAGGAGGTGGGCGGAGCGAAGCGATCGGCGCCGTGGCGGGCGAAGCGGGTCGCCAGGTCTTCCTGCCCAGGTCCGAGCAGGTGGATCCCGACGTGCTGGGCGCGCACGACCGTTGCCCAGCTCGACGCCGCTCGCCCGACGTTGAACGACACGAGCGGGGGCTCCACGGACAGAGACGTGAGTGAGGTCGCGGTGAAGCCCACGGGCCCAGGCGCTCCCGTGGCGGTGATGATCGCGACGCTGGCAGCCTGCGAGCGGAAGATCCGGCGAAGATCCGGACTTGGTTCGCCCGGGGACCGGCCCGCCGGAGGTTGCGGGTCGTCGGCATGGGCGGGCCAGGTTCTGGCAGAGGTCACGGCTGTCTCCTCGGGCACGCCTTCGGTTCGAAGGCGCGGTCACAGTCGGGAAGGCAGGCAGAGAACGGGCGCCGACAGTGCGTGCCCGTCGAGACGGGCACCTGTTCCGGCGCGCTCCGTTGGGTCGTGGTCTCACCGACGGGCGCCGAGACCACGACGGACCGTGGTCGTTCCGCGAATCACGACCGGAGAGCGACGGACCGGGAGTGATCCCGGCGGGCGGGGCGCGGCCGTGGGGAATCCGGGGGACGGCGACCGGGGGTCAGCGTGGACAGGCGGCGGCACTCACCCGAAGGAGGTCGATGTGACGGCGGCTGGACAGCCCGGGGCTCACGGAGTTCTCCCTCCGGCCGGTGTGGTCCTTGGTGACGACCTCAGTCGTGGGCCAACAGTAAGGTCTTCCTGACCTATTGTCCACCGAACTGGTGCAGTTTGCGAGGTGTCCGAGCGGGACGACCAGACCGATGGATCGACTCCCCCTCAGGCCCACCTGGTCCCTGAAGGACCAGGGCGGAACCCCCTCAGCGCCCCGCGGTCACCCGTCCTGCCCTCAGCCGGGCGAGGGCCAGGTAGAGCTCGCATCCCAGGCAGAGGCCGAAGACGGCGTTGAGGAGGGACGCCACGAGGGCGAGTGCGGCGGAGGTCCCCACCGCGAACGGCACGCCCAGCAGGCCCAGTACCACTCCCGGGAGACACACGACAAGACCGACCACCTGCGCGAAGTGCGGCGGTCGAGGATCTTCCAGCTCTCTCGGCGCCCCGAGCCGGGGTCGCAGCAGCACCCGGTAGAGCCAGCCGTAGGGGGAGGCCTGCAGACCGAAGATGCTCGCCAGTGCGAAGACCAACGTCTGGGCCCAGCACCCAGACGTTGCCCGTGAGAAGGGCGACCGTGACCACCACGGCGGTGAGGGCCGCGCCGCTGCGCGGGCCGCGGGGGCGGGCCGCCACCGTGGGCGGAGACCTCGGTCCGCGAGGAGCCGACGTAGGATCAAGGCCGTGTCCAACCAGCCGCTCGATGCCGCCGTCCCGACTCTTCCGGGACCGGATCCGGTGTGGGCACGCCTACGTCACGACGCGACCGCCCTCGCGGCATCCGAGCCGGTGCTGGCGAGCTTCGTCAACGCGACCATCCTGGGCCATGCGCGGCTGGAGCAGGCGCTGACGTATCACCTCGCCCAGAAGCTGGGCAACACCGATGTCGGGGCGCTGCAGGTCCACGAGGTCTTCGAGCAGGCCTACACGGCGGACGTGGCACTCGGGGTGGCGGCCCGGTCGGACCTGACCGCGATCTTCGAACGGGATCCCGCCGTGAGCACGCTCGTCGAGCCCTTCCTGTTCTTCAAGGGCTACCACTCCCTGCAGGCGTACCGCGTGACGCACTGGCTCTGGACTCACGGGCGTACCGGGTTGGCCCTGCACTTCCAGAGCCGGGTCTCCGAGGTCTTCACCGTCGACATCCACCCCGCGGCCCAGATCGGTCACGGGATCATGATCGACCACGGAACGGGTGTGGTCATCGGAGAGACCGCGGTCATCGAGGACAACGTCTCACTGTTGCATGCCGTCACGCTCGGCGGCACCGGCAACGAGCACGGCGATCGGCACCCCAAGGTGCGCCGTGGAGTGATGATCGGGGCGGGAGCGAAGATCCTCGGCAACACCGAGATCGGGGCGGACAGCCGGATCGGCGCCGGCAGCGTGGTCCTGCGGGCCGTGCCTCCCGGGTCCACCGCGGTCGGGATCCCGGCCCGCGTGATCGGTGGGACCAGCACCCAGCACCCGGCGGACACAATGGACCAGCTGACGGGGTTCGGGCCCGAGGACTACATCATCTGAACCCGCCCCGGGCGGCCCCGGCTCGATGCCGGCGGCCTCCGTCGTCGCGGCCACGACCGCGCAGAACCTGGTAGGTGGTCAGCAGGTCCCACGGCCTGCTCGGCGACGTGCAGTGACGATCTCCGAAGGCATGCCGTGCGACAGGTAGGTGCGCTCCACGTCGACGAAGCCTGCCGCCGTGGTGAGGTCGGCGACGAGTACGGGACGGCAACCGCCCAAGAGGTAGAGCACGACGGAGCTCGGCAGACGGTGGTAGGCCCGTTCCCGGATGGTCCTGGTCGTGGTGTCGGGCTTGCTCATGTTGAGCAGCACGATTCGGCCACCGGGAGCCAGGACCCGGTGGAACTCGGCGAGGACCGCGGGAATGTCGTGGTCGGGGATCAGGTCGAGCAGGTACGCGTTGTAGAGCACGTCGAAGCCGGCGTCCGGGAACGGGAGGTGGCCGGCGTCCGCCAGCTGCAGGTGCGCATCGGTGAGTCCGGCGGCGGTGAGGCGGTTGCGGGCCAGGTCGAGCATCCCGGGAGAGAGGTCCACGCCGGACACGGGGGCCTCGGGCCCGGCTGCGCGCGCGAGATCGACAAGGCTGAGCCCGGGTCCCACGGCCACTTCGAGAACTCGCTCGCCCGGTTGCACACGGGCTGCCCTCAGGGCGACCTCGTGGTGCGGTCGTTCCCAGCGAGCCACGGTTCGCGCGTAGATGCGGCTGCGGCGTGAATAGGCGCGGGCTACGCGCTCGGGGGCGAGGTGCAGGGCATCGATCATCAGGAGACTCCGGGGGCGAGGGGATCGGTGGTGGCCCGGCGGGGCTCGCAGGCCGTTTCGCGGGGACGTGCGGATGTTCAGAGACGGACGACGCGCTTGCCGGTGTTCGTTCCGGCGAACAGTCCGAGCAGTGCCTCGGGGGCGGTCGCCAGTCCCTCGAGGACGTCGAGCCGGGTGACGAGGCGCCCGGCCGCGGCATGGGCGCCCATCACGGTGGCGGCCTCCGCGGCTCGGGGCAGATGGTGTGTCAGCAACAGGCCGTGCAGGTGTGCGCCGCGGTACATCAGGGCGGTGAGGTCGAGGGGCGCGTCCCCCCTGGTGGCCGAGATCGCCCCGCAGAGCACGATCTGGGCACCGACAGCCAGGTGGGCCAGGAGGACCCGCAGGGTCGCCCCACCGACGTTGTCGAAGTAGCCGTCGACCCCCGCGGGGGCGAGTTCGCCGAGTCGCTGGTCCAGGTCGTCGGTGCGGTGATTCACGGCCGCGTCGAAGCCGAGCGTGTCGGTGATCCAGGCGCACTTCGCCTCGCTCCCGGCGATGCCGATCACACGTGCCCCGGCCAGCTTGGCCAGTTGTCCGGCGATCGAACCGACGCCGCCGGCCGCCGCCGAGACGACGATCGTCGTCCCGGGTGTGGGACGGAGCAGGTCGCTGACGCCGAAGTACGCGGTGAGCCCGGTGATGCCGCAGGCGGTCAGGGCGTGTTCGACCGGCAGGAACGGCGGCAGCGGCAGTGGTGGGAGCGGATCGGTGGGACTGACGAGTGCGTACTCCTGCCAGCCGGTCAGCCCTTGGATCAGGGTTCCTTCGGGCAGGGCGGGGCTGCGACTGGCGATGACCTCGCCGACGCCGATGCTGCGGACGACATCGCCCAGCGGTACCTCGGGAAGGTAGTTGCCGCCCGCGCGCAGCCAACCCGCGGTGGTCGGGTCGATCGAGAGCCAGGTGGTGCGGACCAGGGCCTGCCCGTCCGCCGGTTCGGGGACCGGGTCTGCGGACAGCGCGAAACATTCGGCGCTGAGACCGGGCTCGGGGCGGCGGGCGAGGACGACGCGGTGGTTGAGGGGCACGGTGCGCTCCGGGGGATGAGGTGACCACCGCAGGAAAGCATGCACATGCACTACTGTCAACAGCCACAACTGTTGTCAACGGTTCGGGTTGGCATCGGCATGCCAAGTGAATGACGAGAGTCCGCGATGTTGTCTCGGCCGGCGGGTCGTGCTCTCATGGCCCCGTGACTGCGCGGACCGGCTCCCCGACCGAGGACGATGACCTGCCGGGTCTTGCCGCTCGCCTGACGCCGGTACTGGCGGCCGTGTCCGACCCGAATCGCCTGACGATCCTCCTGGCCATCACT
>CAZOWW010000093.1:0-23894 GCA_964583765.1 uncultured Kineosporiaceae bacterium | reverse complement strand
TGGCCACCGAGGGCTACCAGAGCAGCGGCTCCTCCAACATCACCGTGAGCGAGGGGCCCACGACGAGCACCACCCCGGTGACCAGCACCACGACCACGCGCCCGACCAGCACCACCAGCACCACCAGCACGACCCGGGCCACCAGCACCACGAGCACGACCCGGGCCACCAGCACGACCAGCGGCGGTTCGAACGGCAGTCGTAGCTGCTCGGCGAGCTACTCGGTCACCAGTTCGTGGCCCGGCGGCTTCACGTCCAGCGTGAACGTGACGGCGGGCAGTGCGGCGATCAGCGGCTGGAAGGTGACCTTGAACCTACCCAGCGGGGCGAGCGTGGCCAGCCTCTGGAACGGCACCGCGAGCGGGAGCAGTGGCACGGTCACGGTGTCCAACGCCAGCTACAACGGGAGTCTGGCAGCCGGGCAGTCGACGAACTTCGGCTTCCAGGGAACAGGCAGCGGCAGCGGCGCGACGGTCTCCTGCACCGCCAGCTGATCCGCCGGTCGCCGACCGGCCTCCCCGGGTCGCGTGCCGGGAGCAACAGGACCCCGTGACGGCACCCGACGCAGGCTGAGGCACCCGCACAACCGGGTCGGCGACGCACCACGGCACCAAGCACCACGCATGAGAACGAGAACGAAGGACGGGCGGTCCCGCGAGGGGCGGCGCGACAGGCTGACAGGTCCTGCGTGCCGCATCGGGGCCGCCCGTCCGGCCGCTCGGCGCTTCTCCTCGGTTCGGCCCTCGCCACCGTGGTCAGCGCATCTCCTGGGCTCGGCCTTCTCCCCGGATCCGGCTCTTCCCCCGGTTCAGTGCTCCCCCGGTTCAGTGCTCCCCCCGGCGCACTCCCCCGACCGGGACAATCGGTCCACCCTCCGTAGGGCGTCCGGCAACCGGTACGGCCCCGCCATACGCCCGACCAGGACGGCCGCATCCGCCGCGTCGAGCCCCGCCGCGGTCACGTAGAGCGGCCTGGTCGCCTCTCCTCGCCGCACCGGCAGCGCCTGGGTCGCAGCGCGGAACGGCGTCTTGGCCACACCGATCACCGGCACGCCGAACTCCGCGTGGACATGTGCCCCGAGCCCCGGGCGACCATCGGGATCGAGGTGGACGTATCCGTCGACCACGACGAGGTCCAGGTCACGTTCCCCAGCGAGCAGGGCCCGGAGGACGGGCAGCTCCCGGGCGAAGAACCGCCCGGGCTCGTAGGGCGCGACCTCGGCCAGCACCGTCACCCGCTCGGCGCAGACGACCGCGAACGACGCTTCGGAGGACCGGACCAACGCGCCTCTGGCTCCGCCTGCCGGCGGGTAGTGGACGTCGAGGGCCACGCACCAGCCGCTCACGGTCCGACCCCACCCGCTCACGGTCCGACCCACCCGAGGCTCACGGCAGGATCCGCAGGACGGCGCCACGGCCCGGCTCGGCGACGTGGACCGCCCCGTCGCCGGCCACCGCCAGGCATCCGGGTCCCTGCAGTCCCGAGGCCACGACGGTCTCCTGTCCCGCGTCGTCCCGCCGCAGCACCCGGCCACCTGCCGCATCCCCCAGCAGATGCGCACCGGCGTGGTGGACGAGGGTGCCCGCACCGTCCCCGTCCCGCGCCGGGCGGAGATTCACCGGGTCCCGGCCGCCCAGGACCGGCAGACGCCACAGACCGGGCACCGGAGCGCCGGTGAGAACCCAGATGTCCTGCGCGTCCGCGGTCACGTCCAGGGGCACGCCGGACACCCGCCCCACCTGACCCGGCCTGCCGTCCTCACGCAGGCACCAGACCGCCCCGGACGGCAGAACCGATACGAGGGTGCTGCCGCTCCAGGCCAGCGCGCAGGGCTCCGCCAGGGCCCCGGAGATGGGCACCCAGTGGCTTGATCGGTACCGGCCCCCCGCATGCAGGACGAGGATCCCGGGCTGCCGTTCCCGACGTACGGCCAGGTCCCCGGTCGGGGAGGCGGCGAGCCGCTGTGCTCCGGCGTCCCCCTCCCACAGCGCGCGAGGCAGGCGAGCGAGGACGCCGACCCGGCCCTGCCCGTCCACCCGGGTCACCAGGGGTTGTCCGGTGCAGAGCACCAGACCGCCGGGCGTGTTCACCAGCCCGGTGACCGGCGGCAACCCGGTCAGCCAGTCGGTGACCGTACCCCGCGGATGAGCCGCGACCTCGACCACGGCCTCGGCGAACAGACCACCGTGGCGCAGTACCAATGTCGTTCGGCCGGATCCGGTCGCGGCCACCGTTCCCTCCGCGACCACAGCCACGGACGGATCCGCGGAGCGGACGTCCGGATCGAGAATCGGCTCGGTCCGGGCACCGCCCCCGTCCAGCCGCCGGGCCAGGGCCTGCAGGGGCACCCGGTCGCCCTCGCGCAGGAGCAGGCACTCCGGCGCCAGGTGGACCCTGCTCGTACGGTCAGGACCGGCCGAGGCCTCCACGCGCACCGTCACGGGCTCCCCCTGGCGGGGGCCGTCGAGCACCAGCACCTCGTGGTCGCCCGGGGACAGGCTCGCGATGTCCACGCACAGGATCTCCTCCGCGCCGGCGGCCTCCCCGGAGCGGCTCAGCACGCCGACCTCCTGCCCGTCGACGAGCACCTGCGGGTCCACGCCCGCGCGCAGCACCCGCAGGCGCAGCACGTCTCCCTCCGGGTCGTGACCGACCACCGCGGGCGCCCGGTGCCGGTCCCGGTCCAGCAGATCGAGCAACGAACTGACGAGCACCAGCCGACGCAGGCAGTCCGTCCGGTCACGGCACGGCACCGGGGCACTCCCCTCGGCCCAACGCTCCGGGTCGAACAGGGCCACTGCCCCCGCGCACAGGGCCTGGGTCCGGTGGGCGGCCTGGGGGCACCCCGCGACGTCCAGGGGCCTGTCCGACCCGCCGGAGGCCGTCGACACGGCCCCCGCGCGACCGTTCCCGTGCCCGGAGTCGCCCTCGGACATGGGGCCGTTCCCGAACGCCGCGCGGAAGAGCAGGTCGCCGCTGCCGGCCCGTCCGGTCCGGGTACGCACCACCGACTCCAGGAACCGGCAGGCCTCGCCCACCGCCTCGTCGTGGCGCCCGGCGTGCACCAGCGCGCCGCAGCGATCGGCCAGCTCCGGACGCAGCAGAGTCCATCCGGGATCCTGCTCACCCTTCGCCGCCGCACCTGCTGCGATGTCCGCAGCCGGGTCCGGGTCCGGATCCGCGGCCACCCCAGGGGCAGCCGCACCCGCCGGAACGGGGGCAACCACACCGACCGGGACGGGACCTGCGGCGGGGACGGACCTCCCTGGCTCCGGTGTCTGCGGGTCCTTGGGTGGGACCCGGATCGGCTCGACCAGGTCGAGGAGCTGCGGCACATCGGCGACGGCGAGTTCCGCCCGGTCCCCCACCCGGCGTGGGTCCACGACGAGCTGCCACCGCCACGGACGCCCGGGATCCTGCTGCTCGGCCACCCACGGACCGTCCAGCAGCCCGGCGAGCGCCCGTAGCCGCACGAGCGCTCCCCGGAGTTCCGGCTCGACGTCCTCCTCGCCCTCTCCGTGAGCCTGTCCCGCAGGACTGGCCTGCCCCTGGGAACAGGCCTGCTCCGCGCTCCGCATCCGGGCGAAGTCGACCCCCGCGAGCACGAGCCGATCCGGTGCCGTCCCCGACGGGGCGGCGAGTGCGGCCGCGCATCGCCCACCCGCCCAGTGCAGGAAGCCGACGAGGAGTTCCAGGTCCGCCCGTCCGCCCTCGCACCGGTCCACGCCCCTCAGCGAGAGGCGGACCGGGTCCTCGTCGGCGTATCCCACCCCGGGTCCCGTCCCTGCCCCGGATCCGGCTCCCGCCTCGAATCCCGTTCCGGCTCCCGACCGAGGTGTTCCGAGGAGGTCGGCCCCGAGCCCGGCCAGGACGGCGCCCGGGTCGGAGACCCGCAGACCCCGCTCCAGGTGCCCCCGCACCTGGGCGAAGCTGGGCCATGTCCCGCCCCGGCGGACCAGCAGCGCGTAGATCAGGTGGAGCACGGACTGTTCCCGTTCGGGGGTCCACCCCGGGTCGAGCGCCATCCGCGCATTCTCCCGGTGCCCGGCGGCTGACACACCCGCCCCGGCGTGGATCCGCCCCGGCGGGCGAGCAGGCCGTCCGGTCGGGCAACCGTCCAGGTCAACGCCCCGTGGACGGACTCGGAAGAACGGCCCCGAAGGCTCAAGCTTGCGTCAGGTGCACCGATCACCCATGGGTGAGGACGACTCGAGGTACAGCCGAGCGCGTGATGTCAGTCGGTTCCTGCACCCGACGAACAACGATCGGCCCCACCGCCGGCCGAGGACTCCGGCCGGTGACGCGGTGAGCCTGCTCGCCTGCCTCGGCTGGCTCGGTTGGCTCGGGTGCGCCGCACTCGGCGTCGCCCTCCTCCGGACCGGCCCCCGGCGCATGCGCCGGGGCCTGGAAATGCTCCGGGACGCCGTCGAGGACGTCCGTACCGGTCGGCGCGAACGACTCACCGACGGTCCCAGCAGCACATCGCCCGCGGACGACATCGAGATGCTGGCCCTGGCCATGGACGCGCTGCTCACCGAACGGTCGGAAGAGGCCGCCGGACGACCGCGAGCCGAGTCATATCCCGGCGATGTCCCCGGACCCCGGGCCGAGACCTACCTGCACCAGTACCTCAGCGAGCGGTACATGCGCCGGCAGTCCCAGGCCGTGCTCGACGAGACGACCGCGATGGTCACCGAGGTTCTCCGCCAGGTCGTGCAGCAGGCGGACGCGGTGCTGGATGTCGGATCGACCATCGACACGAGTGTGCAGTCCGTGGGAGATGTCACCGGCGCTGTGGTCAGCGGCACCCACCGGGCGGACACGGTGCTGGGGGCGCTCAAGGAGAGCCTGCACAAGGTCGACGGGATCGCCGGGCTCATCGCGACGGTGGCCGAGCAGACCAACCTGCTCTCCCTCAACGCGACCATCGAGGCGGCCCGGGCCGGGGACGCGGGCCGGGGTTTCGGCGTGGTCGCCCACGAGGTGAAGAACCTGGCGATGACCACCGCACGATCGACCGGAGAGATCACCACGACGATCGAGGCGCTCCAGCGCGAGGCCGCCGAGATCGCCGCGGTCATCACCGAGATCATCCAGGGGGTCTCCCGGATCGACTCCTCGGTGGACGAGGCCCGGGTACTCGTCGCCCATCAACGCGAGACGGTCGGCGAGCTGGACACGAGCATCCACGAGGCCATCTCCCAGATGGAACTGCTCGTCCTGCTCGCCCACGACGTGGATCGTCGCCAGCACCCCCGGATCTACGCCGGGGGTACGGTGCAGCTCCAGGTGGCCGCCGGGACGCTCACTGCGGACCTGCTCGACCTCAGCGAGGGCGGAGCTCAGTGCGTCCTGGACGCCGCAGGAGCCCTCAAGGTGGGGGACCGCGTCGCGGTGGCACTGTGCAACGACGGCGAGGAGCCGTACCCGCTCTCGGCCCAGGTCTCGTGGCGCAAGTCGGTCAAGGACAAGGACCACCTGGGCCTGGGCTTCGTCGACCTCGATGCCCGGAGTCGGGCAGCCATCACCCGCCGGGTCACCCAACTGTTGCGCGAGGCGGAGTCCTACGCGGAGAGCGGCCGAACGGTGGTCCCCGCGTAGGGACCGGTCGCCTGGTGACGGCAGGTGGCAGGATTCACTCGATCGCCCAGAAGGTCGCACCCGATCGCCGCTTCAGGGCCGAGGGCACGCCTGCCGATGGAACAACCTCACGGACAGTCCCTCGCGATTCCGGCCCCGCGGGCACCGGCCACTCCGGTCGGCACACCCCTCGGGAACGACTCGCCGCCGAGCGGTCCGGGCGGGCGGAACCCCGAGGCCCGCCCGCCCGGACGACCATCTCGGAGTCCGACCTCCCCCGGACCACCGTCCTCCGGCCCTCACACACCACGGTTCCGGACCTCCTGCGCCACGGTTCCGCCTGCACACGCCACGGTTCCGGACCTCCCTCACCACGGTGGAAGCATTCCTGGGCCCTCGTCCCAGGAGGCCTTCGAGGCGGCGACCCGCGCCTCGGGGCTGCGGGGTTTCGGGAGACCCGACCGGACACCCGACCGGACCTCGACCCGACTCCCGCCGAGCGGTGGGTGCCCGGCGCGCAGGGCTGCCCGGGGGATCCCCGGTGATCAGGAGGTCTTCGCGCAGACCGCGCTCACCGTGATCGTGCTGCCGTTGGGGGCGGAGGACAACACCGTGACCGTCCACTCCGTGGATGACGACGGCCCGTTCGCCAGGACGGTGAGATCATCCGGGGCGCCACTCACGGCATACCCGCCGCTGATGACATCGAGGCCGTCATCGCAGGTCGCCGTCACGGTCGTCGGATCCCCACTGCCGATGGCCGTCGGGGCGCCGTCAGCCGCCTGCGCGTACCCCGAGACGCCGTCCGCACCCGTGGCACCGGTGGCGCCCTGCAGCGACAGCGGATCGCCCCAGGCACCGCCCTCTCTCGGGCCGTACAACGCGGAGGTGGCCGTGTCGAGGTAGAGGTCGCCGTCCGAACCCACCAGTTCATCGGGCGCGTCCGTACCGGACAGGATCGTCGCACCGTTCGCGCCGGTGTCGCCCGTGGGTCCCTGGTCACCCGCAGGCCCCTGGTCACCCGCAGGCCCCTGGTCACCCGTCGGACCCGGGTCACCCGCAGGCCCCTGGTCACCCGCAGGACCCTGCAGCACCACGGAGGTCTCTCCCCAGGCGCCGTCCGCCTTCGGCCCGTACAGCTGGACCGTGTCGGTGTCCAGGTAGAAGTCGCCGTCGGACCCGTTCGCATCATCCGGAGCGCCGGAGCCGGACAGGATCGTCGCACCGGCCGCACCATCCGCACCATCCGCACCGGTCGCACCCCGGGGACCCGTGGCTCCCCGAGCACCCGTGGCTCCGGTCGCACCCCGGGCACCCGTGGGGCCGGTGGTGTTCCAGGTGAGGATGTTCTCGGTGGACTTGCAGCTCGAGCTGGTCGCGATCCAGCGCATCACGCCGGTGGTCTTCAGTTCACACGCCTTGATCGTGCCGGTGGTGGCCGAGTGCGGAGCCACGGCCAGGGCGGCAAATGCCGAGCCTGCGCCTAACGTCGCCGCGGTCGTCGCCACGGCGATGGCCGCCATCCGGTGCTGCCGCTTCCCGGACTTCCTTGCCTGCATGGTGATGTCCCTTCCTCCGGGCTCTCCCGGAGATCCCGTTCACCGAGGTGCCCGCCGTCACCGACGGAACCCGACCTCCACACCGGCGGACGGCCTCACCGAGCGGAGACCAGAACGGTGTCGCCGAACGGGGACCAGAAACCGCCGCGCCGGTTCAGGACGTCGCCGCCGTGATCGGCCATTCGCATGCCCGGACTTGACCCTCGGTCGCGAATCGAGCTATGCGTTCACCCGTTCGGCCTGACCCCGGCCCCACCCGTTCGGGCGATCCCGTTCGCACCGTCATCGGGCAGACACATCTGGCCCACGACGGCGCCGGGGTCCGGACCCTGCCCAGAACACTGATGACGACTGCTGGTGGGTGCGATTCGCCCGCCCGGGCAGACGTGGGAGAGGCCCGGCCAGTCCGGCCGGGCCTCTCACTGTTCGAAGCGGTGGGTGCCCGGTGCGGCCTCACCGCACCGGGCACCCGTGGTGATCAGGAGGCGTTGGCGCAGATGGCCGTGACCGTGACCTTGCCGCCGCCGGCCGCGCTGTTCACCGTGACGGTCCAGGTGTCGCTGGCCGTCGGGGCGTTGGCGACGACGAAGACGTCTGTCGGGTCGTAACCATTGCTCAGCGTGAAGCCACCACTGATGACGCTCTGGCCCTCGGCGCAGACCGCGGTGGCGGTCGTGTCGCCGACCGCGATGACCGTCGCGTTGCCCACTGCCCCGGTGAGACCGGACAGGCCGGCCGCACCCGTCGGGCCGGCGGGGCCCGCAGGGCCGGTGTCGCCGGTCGGACCCGTGGCACCCGTCGCACCGTCGGCGCCGTCGGCACCGGTGGCACCCGTGGCACCCGTGGCGCCGGTCGCACCCGCAGCTCCGGTCGCACCCGCAGCTCCGGTGGCACCCGCGGCACCCGTGGCACCCGCGGCACCCGTGGCACCGGTCGGGCCGGTCGCGCCCGTGGCGCCCGCGGCACCGGTCGGACCGGTCGGGCCGGTCGCACCCGCGGCGCCCGCGGCACCCGTGGCACCGGCAGCGCCAGTCGCACCCGTCGGGCCGGTCGCACCCGTGGCGCCCGCGGCACCCGTGGCACCGGCAGCGCCAGTCGCACCCGCAGCACCGGTCGCACCCGTGGCGCCCGCGGCACCCGTGGCACCGGCAGCGCCAGTCGCACCCGCAGCACCGGTCGCACCCGCAGCGCCCGTGGCACCCGTCGCGCCCGTGGCACCCGTCGCCCCGACCAGGGACAGGGGGCTGTCCGCCCAGGTGCCGTCGGCCTTCGGGCCGTAGAGCGTGGAGGCGTCCGTGTCGAGGTAGAAGTCGCCGTCCGCGCCGACCGAGTCGTCGGGAGCGCCCGTACCGGACAGGATCGTCGCGCCGGCGGCACCCGTGGCACCGGTCGCACCCGTGGCACCGGTCGCACCCGTGGCACCGGTCGCACCCGTGGCACCGGTCGCGCCACGAGCGCCGGTCGCGCCAGCAGCGCCGGTCGCGCCACGAGCGCCGGTCGCGCCGGTGGCGCCAGTGGCGCCCCTGACCCCGGCCGCGTTCCAGGTGAGGGTGTTCTCGGTCGACTTGCAGCTCGCGGTGGCCGCGATCCAGCGCATCACGCCGGTGGTCTTCAGCTCACACGCCTTGATCGTGCCGGTGGTGGCTGCGTGCGGAGTCGCGGCCAGAGCGGCGAACGCGGAACCCGCGCCCAGCGTCGCCGCGGTCGTCGCCACGGCGATGGCCGCCAGCCGATGCTGCCGCTTCCCGGACTTCCTTGCCTGCATGGTGATGTCCCTTCCTCCGGGCTCTCCCGGAGATCCCGTTCACGGACGTGTCCGCCGTCACCGACGGAACTCGACATCCACACCGGCAGGCGGTGTCACCGAGCGGAGACCAGAACGGTGTCACCACGCGGGGACCAGAAACCGCCGAGCCGGTTCGGTACGTCGCCGCTGTGATCGGCCACTCGCATGCCCGGACTTGACCCTCGGTCGCGAATTGGGCCCTCCGTTCACCCGTTCGGCCTAGCGCCGGAACCACCCGTTCGGGCGATCCCGTTCGCACCGTCACCTGCCGCCGCCCCCGGGAACGGGCCCACCGGAACGAGGTGCGGACACGTCCACCAGGTGCCGGCCTCTCCCCTGACCAGGCCTTCGGCCACCTTCCACCGGGCCGGAAGGCCCACGCCGGGTCTCCCAAGCGGGATCGAGGAGCTCTGTTCCGGAGACAGCCGGTGAGTACCCGGCTCTGCTGCCGACGGGTGATCCCATCGGCCGGACGGGCGATCTCACGGGCAGGACGGGCGATCCCAATCCCGAGTGGAAGTACGGAATCACACCGGCTTACCGCGCCCGCGGGGGTGTGCCTGGGCTACCTTCACCTCCGCACCGCGCTGTTCGGTCAGGGTGGTGCCCGGTCCACACCGCAGGTCGGTGCCCCAACAGGCTCCACACCGCAGGTCGGTGCCCCAACAGGCTCCGCACCGCAGGTCGGTGCCCCGAAAGACTCGGTGCCCCAACAGACACGGAGAAAGGCGCTTCTCGTGGTCACTGTCTTCATCACCGGATCGTCCGACGGGATCGGGCGCCGCGCGGCGGCCGATCTCGTCGCCGCCGGCCATCGCGTCCTGCTCCACGGACGCACCCAGGAGCGGGCCGCGGACGCTCTCGCCGCGGTCCCGGGAGCCATCGGCGCGGTCGTCGGCGACCTGGCCTCCGTGGCCCAGACACGTTCGCTCGCCGCTGAGGCCGTGGAGTACGGACCGTTCGACGTCATCATCCACAACGCGGGAATCGGCGGCGGGATCCCCGAACGCGGCGTGACCGTGGACGGGATCGAGCGCATCCTCCACGTCAACACGGTGGCGCCGTACCTGCTCACGGCGCTCCTGCCCCGGCCACGGCGCCTGATCTACCTCACCTCGGGTCTCGAGGCGGACGGCGTGGCCGACCTGGCCGACCTGCAGTACGAGCGCAAGCCGTGGAACGGCATGCAGGCGTACAGCGACTCCAAGCTCTACGACGTCGTGCTCGCCTTCGCGGTCGCCCGGCTCTGGCCCGAGGTGCTGACCACGGCGGTCGACCCGGGGTGGATCCGCACGAAGCTCGGCGGCCCGAACGCCACCGACGACCTGCCCGAGGGCGCCGCGACCCAGGTCTGGCTGGCCACCAGCGACGACCCGGCGGCCACGGTGACCGGGCGCTACTTCAAGCGGCAGGCGGAACTGACCGCCAACCCGGCAGCCTCGGATCTGGCCGTGCAGGACGGTCTGCTCACCGCTCTGGCCGAGCTCACGGGCGTCGTGCTGCCCCGCTGAGCGGCGGCGGTCGTACTCCCCGCGGCGCGGCGACAGTCGTTCTGCTCCGCGGCGCGGCGACATGAGCCGGCCGGTCGACGAGGACCGGCCGGCTCACCTCCGTCGGCTCCGGGCCCGGTGGGACGCCGAGCTCACCCGGGCAGTCCGCCGGCCCGGATCACCTCGCGGTACCAGGCGAAGCTGTCCTTGGGCGTGCGGGCGAGGGTCCCGTAGTCGACCTGGACCAGACCGAACCGCATCCCGAACCCTCGGGCCCACTCGAAGTTGTCCATGAGTGACCAGGCGAAGTAGCCACGCACGTCCGCGCCCTCGGCCATGGCCCGGCGCAGTGCGCGCAGGTGGCCATCGAGGTAGGAGATGCGGTCCCCGTCGTGCACGATGCCGTCGGGGCCGACGACGTCGTGGCAGGCGATCCCGTTCTCGGTGATGTAGACGGGCGGCAGCTCCGGGTAGTCCGCCCGCAGCCAACCCAGGAGGCGGTACATGATCTCGGGCTCCACCGGCCACCCCATCGCCGTGCGCGACAGTCCGGCCGGGGGCACCTCGACGACGCCGATGTCCGTGGCGATGCGCCGCGCGGGATCCGGCTCGACACGCGGGCGGTCGGCGACGTAGGCCGGGAAGTACGTGTTCACGCCGAGGAAGTCCAGGGGCGTGCCGATCACGTCGAGGTCACCGTCCCGGCGGAAACCCCAGTCGGTCAGACCGGGCCAGGTCTCCTGCTCCGCCCGCGGGTACCGCCCGGCCAGGAGCGGGTCGAGGAACACCCGGTTGTTCTGGCAGTCCGACCGCCGCACCGCCGCCCGGTCCGCCTCGCCGTCCCCGGCCGGAAGCGTGTCGTGCACGTTGAGGGTGATGCCGAACCGGGCCGGGTGTCCGCTGCCGGCGGCCCCGCGCATCGCCTCCACCGCCAGACCGTGCGCCAGCAGCAGGTGGTGGGCCGCGGCGAGCGCCCCCTCCCCGGATCGCACGCCGGGGGCGTGCCGCCCCTCCCCGTACCCGACGAACGAGGAGCAGAAGGGCTCGTTCAGGGTGATCCACAACGGCACGCGGTCGCCGAACTCACCGAACACCACCGCCGCGTAGTCCGCGAACCGGGCCGCGGTGTCCCGGGAACACCAGCCACCGCCGTCCTCCAGCGCCTGCGGCAGATCCCAGTGGTAGAGCGTGAGGGCCGGGGTGATCCCGGCCTCCAGGAGCGCGTCCACGAGCCTCGCGTAGAAGTCCAGCCCAGGCCGGTTGACCGCGCCCGTGCCCTCGGGCTGCACGCGGGACCAGGACACCGAGAACCGGTACCCGCGCAGGCCGAGCTCCCGCATCAAAGCGACGTCCTCGGGCCAGCGGTGGTAGTGGTCGCAGGCCACATCCCCGTTCTCGCCCCGCTCCACGGCCCCCGGCGTGTGGCTGAAGGTGTCCCAGATCGACGGGCCGCGCCCGTCCTCCGTGACGGCACCTTCGATCTGGTAGGCCGCGGTCGCCGCGCCCCAGAGGAAGTCGGCGGGAAAGGGCAGGTTCGACGCCGTCATACGGGCTCCCTGGGACGGTCGGCGCGGCCTCGCGCCGGAACGCGTCGACGATACCGAACCTGGTGAAGGTATTTGGGTACGCCGACGATTCACAGACCGTCGTAGAAGACCCGTTCCACGACGGCACGCGCACGCCGGGTGGCCCGCTGGTACTCCTCCTCCAGCAGCTCCGTGCGCGCCGGCGGGAAGCCGATCAGCCGGGCCATGCCGTCCAGGTCCCGCACGTGCGTCGGCAGGACGTCCGAGGCGTTGCCGCGCCAAAGCATGGCCGCATTGCGCAGTCGCGAGGCCAGCCGCCAGGCGGTCTCGAGCACCTCCCCATCCGCGGCGGCGAGCAACCCCGCGGCGACCGCGGCGTGCAGTCCCCGCAGCGTCGAACTCGTCCGCAGCGCGGGCACCTCGTGGGCGTGCTGGAGCTGGAGCAACTGCACGGTCCACTCCACGTCCGCCAGGCCACCGCGCCCGAGCTTGAGGTGGCGGTAGGGGCTGACCCCCCGCGGGAGCCGCTCGGACTCGACCCGGGCCTTGATCCGACGGATCTCCCGCACCGCGGCCTCGGGCAGGCCGCCGTCCGGCCAGCGCAGGGGATCCACCAGCTCCACGAATCGGCGAGCCAGGTCCTCCTCGCCGATCACCGGCACCGCCCGGGTCAGGGCCTGCGCCTCCCAGGGGGAGGACCAACGGGCGTAGTACTCCGCGTACGAGCCGAGGCTGCGCACGAGCGGCCCGTTGCGGCCCTCCGGACGCAGGTCGGGATCCACGTCCAGGGCGGGCTCGGGGCCCGGTTCGGACAGCAACAGCCGCAACTCGCTGAGTACCGCCATGGCCGCCGCATTGGCCTGCTGCTGGTCGGCACCCGGCACCGGCTCGTGGATGAACATGACGTCCGCGTCGCTGGAGTAGCCGGCCTCCCCGCCGCCGAGCCGCCCCATCGCGACGATCAGCACCCGCACCGGTAGTTCCCCGCCGAAACGGGGGGCCACGGCCAGTTGCGCGGCCCGCAGGCCGCCGTCCAGGGCGGCCACCGCGGCGTCCGAGAGGGCCCGGCCCACGGCATCCAGGTCGATCCGGCCCACGATGTCGGCGATCGCCGTCCGGACGATCTCCCGGCGGCGCACCGCCCGGGCGGCCACGGCGAGCGCCTTCGGGTCGTCGGTGTGCCGGGAGGCGGCGTGCCGCGACCAGCCGAGAACCGCCTCCCCCGAGCGCGGGGCGAGTGCCGCGTCGTCACCGAAGAGCGCCACCGCCTCGGGGCCCTTCTCCAGCAGACCCACCACCAGGCGACTCGAGGACAGCACCAGGGCCATCCGCTCGGCGGCCGCCCCGGAGTCCCGCAACATCTTGAGGTACCAGTGCGTGGTGCCCAGTTCCTCGCTCACCCGGCGGAAGGCGAGCAGCCCCGCGTCCGGGTCGGCCCCGTCGGCGAACCACCCCAGCATCACCGCCAGGAGCTGCCGCTGGATCGCCGCCCGCCGGCTCACGCCCGAGGTGAGCGCGGTGAGGTGACGCATCGCGCCGTCCGGGTCCCGGTAGCCCAGGGCGCTGAGGCGCGCCTTGGCCGCCTCGGGGGTCAGGCGCACCTCGTCGGTGGTCAGGCGCGCCGCCGCCGCCAGCAACGGCCGGTAAAAGAGCTTCTCGTGCAGGCGGCGGACGCGCCGGGCACTGCGCCGCCACAGGTCGACCAGTTCCCGCGGGGGGTCCGCGTGGAAACCGAACGACCGCCCGAGCCGGCGCAGATCGGTCGGGGCATCGGGAACCACGTGCGTGCGCCGGAGCCGGAACAGCTGGATCCGGTGCTCCAGCACCCGCAGGGTGCGGTAGGCGCGGTCCATTTCCGCCGCGTCGTCGCGGCCCACGTACCCGTAGGTGCTCAACGCCTCCAGTGCGTCCAGGGTGTTGCCCGTGCGCAGCCGCGAGTCCGCCCGGCCGTGCACGAGTTGCAGCAACTGCACGCTGAACTCCACGTCCCGCAGCCCGCCGGGACCGAGCTTGAGCTGACGGTCGGCGTCCTTGCGTGGCACGTGCTGCTCCACGCGGCGGCGCATGGCCTGCACGTCCTCGACGAAGTGGTCGCGCTCGGCCGCCCGCCAGACCATCGGGCGCAGTGCGTTCAGGTAGTCCAGGGCCAGCTCGCGGTCCCCGGCGACCGGCCGGGCCTTCAGCAGGGCCTGGAACTCCCAGGTCTGCGCCCACTGCCGGTAGTACGAGACATGGCTGGCCAGGGTCCGCACGAGCGGACCGCTCTTGCCCTCCGGCCGCAGGGCGGCGTCCACCGGCCAGAGCGTGCCGTCCACGGTGACCGCCGAACAGATCCGGGCCAGTGCCGCCGCGAGGCGGGAGCCCACCTCGATCGCCTCCTGCTCGGCCCCGGGCGCCTGCAGGTCGAGCGGCTCCACCACGTAGATCACGTCGACGTCGCTGACGTAGTTGAGCTCGCTCCCCCCGCACTTGCCCATGCCGATGACCGCGAGCCGGCAGTCCGGGCTCCCCGGGGGAAGCTGCGCCCGCGCCACCGCCAGCGCGGTCTCCAGCGCGGCCGAGGCCAGGTCGGCCAGTTCCCGCGCGACGGCCGGCATCGCGGCCGCAGGGTCGGGCGCCGTCAGGTCACGTGCGGCGATGCCCACGAGCCGCCCCCGGTAGGCGATCCGCAGCGCTGACGCCGCGGTCTCCGGGTCCAGGCCCGTGACCGGCCGTTCGGCCCGCGGATCGGCGTGCACGGCCCGCAGCAGGTCGGCCCGCACCTCGTCGGCCTGGTCCCGTCGCACCCGGATGGCGTTGCCGTCGTCCGGGCTGCCCGGGGGCTCGAGCGGACGATCCTCCAGGAAGTGCACCCAGTGTTCGGGATGCACGGCCAGATGGTCCCCGAGCGCGGCGGAGGCACCGAGGACCGCCAGCAGCCGGTCGCGCACCGGACCGCCGGAACGCAGCACGGCACGCACGCGGGCCAGATCGCTCCCCCGCGACGCCGGCAGCGGCATCCGGTCGCCCGGGCCACCGTTCACCGCCGGACCCAGCACGGGGGCCGGACCGGGGAACCGGGCGGGCGCGGCGCCGTCCGGGTTCCAGCCCACCGGCAGGCTAGGCGCGGGTCGGGGCGGTGGCGAGGAGAGGCCCTCGAGCATGCGCACCAGGGCGCCCAGGGCCAGGTCGGGATCAGGGACCGCGCCGAGCGCCACGAGGAGTCCGTCCTCGAAGACGTCCTCCAGCGGGTCGACGAGCCCTGCCATGACCGGCTCGGCGAGCAGGGCGAGGGCACGGTCGACCTCGACGAACCCGAGGCGGACGAGTTGACCGGCCAGCGTCCGGGCCCGGGCGTCCGTGCTCACGAGGTCGTGTCCGCACCGCCGGCCGCGGCCGCTCTCAGCCCGGATTCAGGCAGCCCGTCGGGATATCCGGCGTTGTCCACCGGGAGAGGCAGGAGGGACCCGCGCGCGCGCAGGACGGCTCGGAATGCCGCCGCATGGCTCTCCGCGAGCGCGGCGAGCCGTTCCTCGGCGTCGTGCATCCGGACGGTGACCGCGTCGAGGTCCGGCGCCGACCGCAGCATCTCCGGCGACGGGTCGGCCGTCCACACGGTGAAGTCCTCCGGGAGCACCTCCGGGTGGTACTGCACACCCCACGCCCAGTCCCCCACCCGGAACGCCTGGTACGGGTACTGACCGCCGACGGCGAGCAGGGTGCTCCCCGGCGGGAGTTCCAGCACCGCGTCCCGATGACACTGCACGACCTCGAGACGGTCCCCGTGGCGCAGACGCACCTGGCCGAACAGGCGGTCCGAGGCTGCGGCGGGTGCCAGCGCCACCTCGGTCACGCCCACCTCGTAGCCGGCCTCGCCCTGGTCGACCAGGCCACCGGCCGCCGCGGCCAGCAGTTGGGCACCGAGACAGATGCCCAGGGTCGGCACCCCCGCGGCGACGGCACGGGCGAGCAGGGCGCGGGTCGCGGGCAGCCACGGCCAGACGTCGTCGTCCCAGACCCCGTAGACGCCGCCCAACACCACCAGGCCGGCGCAGTCGGGAAGTTCCTCGGGGTCGGGCAGCGGCCGTCCCAGGTCCGGCCGGAACAGACGCACCGGTCCCAGTCGGCCGGTGAGCCGACCCAGCCCCGCCTCGTCCTCGTGCTGCACCACGAACACCGGTCGCGCCGGCTCGGTCTGCTGCATCGTCGCCTCCGTTCGCGCTACCAGTATCCGGGCAGAGCGCACGACACGGGGAACTGGGCGTATCCAGGACGGAAGACTCCCGAATCTTCGCGATCCCGTGGGTCTGCCCCCTCGTCCCGGTGCCCGCACCCGAGCCCTCGACGACCCCCGGGGGCGAGGAGCGCTTTGCCCCGACTCGGCAGGCCTTGGGACCGAGGCCACGGGCTCCCCGGCGGGGCCGTTGGTCCCGCCGTCCCGGGAGATGACACGATCAGGCCGCGCGGATCTCCGGAACGGTCCCACGACGGTCGTCCTGGCGAGCCGCTGCGGTGCTCCTCCAGGAGATCCCGGCCACGTCCCGAGGGCCGGCCCGACCCCGAAGGTGGACTGATGTGCGGACAGCGACACCGTGTGCGCACCCGGCTGGCCAGAAGACTCCTGGCCGCGGTGGCGGCGCTCAGCGCGCTCGCCGGATGCTCGGATCCACCCTCCCCCGAGCCCACCGCGACGGCCGGCGCCGGGGCGGTTCCCGGGTCCGGCGCGCCCTCGGTATCCGTCGGCGGGTCCCCCAGCAGTTCCGTCTCGTCCCTGGACGACCGGCAGGGGCGGCCACGCACCCTCGTCGCGGTGAGCATCGACACCGCGCTGGTCGTGCTCGACCCGATCACGGGTATCCGCCTGAGAACCCTGGTGTCCTCCGGGGTGTCCGGGGACGCCGTCGCGCTCGACCTCGCCGACGCCCATGTCTACTTCGCACGAACCCTCGACTGTCGTGACCAGATCTGGCGCGTGCCGATCGCGGGCGGCGTCCCCTCGCTGCTGGTCGACGGCGGCTCGCTGCCCGCGGTCAGCCCCGACGGCAGCACCCTGGCCTACGTGCTCCGGGACACCTCCTCGTCCGGGTGCCGGACTTCCGCTGGGGACGCCGCGACCGCCGGCGAGGTCGTGATCCGGGACCTGCCCACAGGCAGGGAACGCCGGTACCCGATGCTCCCGGCGCTCGCCGGAAGCGGGTTCACGGCCGAGGTGACCCACCTGTCCTGGCGCAAGGACAACCAACTGCTCGCCGTGAGCACCGGTGAGGTCCAGGACCACGAGGGACGCCGGTTGACCCTGCTCGACCCGGACACCGATCACTACTACTACTCGGACGTCCCGGGCGACGGCGGACCGCGGATCGTGCCGGCATCCGGGGCGGACTACTACACCGAGGGTGTCTTCCTGCCGGACGGCGACCTGTTCGTCGACCGGGAGTGCTGCGAGGGCACGTCGAGCTCCCCCGGCCCCGGAAGCCCGAAGGCCGCCTCCGGCACGAGCGTGAACCCTGGTCCGAGGTCGGTGTCCCTGGAGGAGATCGATCCCACGACCGGGAAGCTCGTGCGTCCCATCGCGACCGGGATGACGACGCGCTCGCACAGCAGCCTGTCCACGGACGCAGGCGGGGACTGGTTGCTCTACCTGTCCGGGGACGATCTCAAGATCGTTCATCCTGGGGAGAAGGTCGCCACCCTCGCCTCGGGATTTCTCGCCGCCGACTGGTGAGCCGAGGGACTCGCGCCCTCGGAGCCCTGCCATGTCAAGGTCACCCGCCGCGGGGTCGATACCTGCCCTCGGACCGCCATGACTGCCGCGGTCCGCCCGGCCGCCCACGGGCGGAGTGACCCAGGACGAGGCAGGGAACCGATGACCCAGTCCCCGGACGATCCCCCGCCCCAACCTGCTCGACCCTCGTGGACCGGCCGCGGCCTGCTCCCCACCCAGGGCCCGCCGTCTCCCACGACAGCCGCTCCGACGGGCGACAACGGCCGGTACGGCTCGAGTGCTCCGGCTCCGCAGTACGACCAGTACGCCGGCACGACACCGCAGCCCAACAGCACGACACCACAGTTCGGCACCCCAGCCCCCCAGTTCGGCACCCCAGCCCCCCAGTACGGCGGCACCGTCCCGCGGTTCGGGATGCCGCAGGCCGGTGCGGCGGGCCCCGGCCAGGGGGTCTACGGCGCGGGGCCCCGCCAACATCCTCCGGCACCGCCGGAGCCCGTTCCGGCCGGCCCGCCGCCCGCACAGTTCCGGCCACTGTCCGCGGTGCCCCGCCGCGCGACCTGGGCCCCCGTGCTTGCGATCGCGGTCCTCGGTCTGAGCGCGGGATTCCTCGGTGCGTGGCTCGACCTCAACCACCCGTGGCGAGGTTCCACGGCAACGACCGCGCCGTCCACCCGGCACACCGCCACGGCAGCCGCCGAGGATCCGCGACAGAAGTCGATCCGCACCGAACTCGACGACCTGGCGAAGCAGGTCTCCACCGCCGCCGGTGTGCAGTTCCGGATGGCCGAGCGGGCACCACACCTCCGGCAGGACACGACCTGTCAGGTCAATGCCACCTCGATGCGGTGCGACTCCTCGGGCACGGTGGGCGGCGGAGCCATCGTGGTCACCCGGGGCGTGACCTACTGGCACGCGGACACGCGGTTCATGTGGGCGAACCTGGACCTCCCGTCCACGGTCACGGCACGTTTCGTGGATCGCTGGGTCGTGCTGCCGGGCGCCACCGGCAACGCTCTCGAGAACAGCCCTCTCCTCGTGGCAGCAGGCACGCTCCAACGGGCCGAGGGACCGCTCGCCGAGCGGACGGGGCACCTCGACGGCCAGGCCGTGCACGTCATCACTGCCGGCGTGCCCGAGATCGAGCTGTCGAACGGGCTGCACCTCAGCGGTGCGAACGCCACCTTCTCCGTGGTACCGGGTGCCCACCCACAACTGCTCCGCTGCACCGTCCGTGCGAAGAACCTGACCATGACCCTGGACTACCACTCCTGGGGACGTGCCGTCACCGTGCGCGCACCGGCCGGCGCCGAGCGTCTCACCGATCTCGCCCACCCCTGACCGTCGGACAGGCGAACACCCGGGAAAGGGCCCCTCGGCCCACCGCGCCGGCAGGTAGCGCCGCAGCTCGAACGGGTACCTGGCGACGGCCAGGAGCGGAGGCCTCCCATGGTCCCGGTGATGCGTCGGACGTCCCCACCCGGTCCGACACCGGCAGGGGACGTCCGACGCGGTTTCAGCCGGCCGTACAGGAGGCAGTGACGCCGTTGCCCGACCCGGTGCCCTGGAAGCCGAAGCTGGTCGACTGACCGGAGCCGAGGGTGCCGTTGTAGCTCGCGTTCGTGGCCGTCACCGTCCCGGTGCTCCCGGTGAACGTGGCGTTCCACCCGTTGCTGACGGCCGAACCGCTCGGCAGGGTCAACGTGACCCGCCACGACCTGGTCCCTGCGCTGCCCGCCGTCACCGTCACGTTCGCCACGAAGCCGCCGGTCCAGGAACTGGCCACGGTGTAGGCGGCCGCGCACCCGCCGGTGCCGCCGCTGGTGGTCGTGGTCCGCGTGCCGGTACTCGTGGTCGTCGTGGACGCCGTGGTGGTCGTCGTCCGCGTGGTGGTCGACGTGGTCGACGTGGTGGTCGACGTGGTGGTCGACGTGGTGGTCGACGTGGTGGTCGTCGAGGGGAGAGCGCTGAAGAAGGACCAGGCTTCGGAGCCCACGAATGACGGCGTGTAGTGGTCACCGGAGAAGGCGATCCAGGTGACCGGGTAGCCGGCGCGGCACCCGCTGTACTGGGTCTTGATCTGGGCCTGACCCGACGCCGGCTCGGCCGGGTTCTGCGGGGTGCACCCGTTCAGCCCGACGAACTTGTCCCGCAGGGAGCGCCCGTTGGAGATGTTGAGCACGCTGTCGGTCGTGCCGTGGATCCCGAGATAGGCCACCGGTTGGGTGCCCCCGCTGCAGCCGCTCAACTGGGCACCCGAGAACACCGCGACCGCGCGGAAGATCGTCGGTCGCGCGCAGGCCAGGGCGAAACTCATCGAGGCGCCGTAACTGAAGCCCATCGCGAACCGCTGGGTGGTGTCGACGCACAGCGCGTTCTCGATCTGGGTGCGGATGTCATCGATCAGCGTGACGTCCTGGCCGTTGGTGTTGGCCCACCCGGCGTTCAGGCCCTGCGGCGCGACGAAGATGGCGCTGTTGTTCGCCAACGGCCGCACGCCGTAGTAGTTGTCGTTGTCCACGTTGGTCGCGCTGCCGTTCAGCCAGTGCAGACCGAAGATCAGCTTGTACGCCCGGGTGTTCACGTAGCCGTCCGGGATCCGCAGGATGTAGCTGCGACTCTGCCCGCTGCTGGTGATCGTCCGGGTGCCGCTGGCCAAGGTCGGGGCCTGGCCGCACCCCGCCGTCGTGGCCGCCGCGGCCGATGGTGCCCCCACCACCGCCGTCAGCCCCGAACCCAGCAGTGCCACCGCTGCTACCGCGGCGCCGACCATCAGTCGCCGAACAGGACTTCGATGATCCTTCATGCTCGAGCTCCACTCTCCTTGGGTGATGATCCTGATAGGCGAGGACGGTTTGCGTGCCCGGGGACACGCCCTCATCGAATCGGGGGCCGGCGGCGGTCAGGCGGGGTGGAAGCGACCTCCCCGCTGCGGTGTCGGCGCCGTGGGGAGATCACGGTGACACCTGCCGCTCCAGCAGCCCGCGACCGCGGCTGTGGCCGCCCGGACGGCCCGGACCGCCCTCGATCCGGAGTGACCGGAGGGCGATGAGCGAAGGGCCCTGGGCCGGCTCTCCCGCCGTCATCGGCTGATCCTGCGATCCCATACGCAGTAGATGCGTCCCGCCGTCCGGCGACAGCAGGTTCTTCGGAAGATCTTGAAGGCGGTGCGAGGGATTCTCCGTCACAGAACCTCGGTGCCGATGAAACCGAACGTGGTCGCCCGGGCCGTCATCCCGCTCATCGGCCGGACGGGCCCGGCATCGCTGACCGAGACGGCCTCTGATCCCGCTCATGGGGTGCGTTCCTCACTCCGCACTCGGATGTGGTCAAGGTGCTGGTGACACGGGCAGTTCCGGACCTGGGCGACAGCCCCGGTGGCCGCGGCGGCCGACTGAATGCACCTAGGCTCCCGACCGAACCACAAACTGTCAACGCCCGTCCCAGATGCCCTCAGATCGGGACGAGCCGATCGGAGGGGCGCAGGAGATCACAGCGACACTGGGGGGTCAGGCCCGTTACAGTCCGTCAAGGACCGATCGAGATGCGGAGAGCCGTGGCAGACCCGTTCGCCTACGCGGAGGCGATCCTCCCGGAGCTCGGGGCTGACGCGGTCCGGCTGCCACGGCACCAGTCAGGCAATTCCCCGCAGGGCATGACCGTGACCATGGTTGCCGACTACACCCTGCGGGATCGGACCTCCCTGCCCTCAGGGGCCCTGGTGGAGCTGCTCACCGAGCTCGGGAACTCCCCGTCGGGCGCGCGTACCACGATCAATCGGCTCGTCCGCCGCGGCGTGCTGGAGAGCGAGCGCCGGGGACGGCAGGCCTCCTACCGCCTGAGCGTGCCCGCCTCGGGGTCACTCGCCCGTGGCGGTCGGAGGATCGCCGGCTTCGCGGCCGACGCGGAGTCCTGGGACGGCCGCTGGACGCTCATCACCTTCTCCCTCCCCCAGCAGGGTGACGCCCAACGCCGGGCTCTGCGGGCACGACTGCGTTGGCATGGGTACGCCCCGCTGTACGACGCACTGTGGGTCTCCCCGAAGGGCCTCACCGAACGCGTGACCGACGTCCTGGCCGAGATGGGGCACGGCACCGTCACCGCGTTCCGGTCCGAACAGCTCCCGCTGCCCGGGGTGCCCGGCCGGAACCCCCTGGATGCCTGGGACCTCGATGCCATCGCCGAGCTTTACGGGGCGTTCCTCCGACGCTGGCTGCCCATCGTGGGGTCCGTGAGTGCCGGCGAGATCCGCGACAGCGAGGCCGTACGGACCCGGACCGAGGTCATGGGCACCTACCGGCACTTCTCCCTCATCGACCCCGATCTGCCGCTCAGCGTCATGCCTCCGGGGTGGCCGCGGACCCGGGCCCGCGAACTCTTCGTCGCACTCTACGACGGCCTCGCCGGGCCCGCCCTCGACCACGTCCGGCACGTGGTCGCCCACCACCTGGACGGACCCCGGCCGGACATCCGCACCCACTCCGTGGCAGAGCTGCTCGCCGGGATACCTCCGGCCAACGCCCCGTACTGATCACGGTCGCCTGACGGCACGGATCCACGACACCACGGCCCGGTCACCGAACGGCCCACAGACGACCCGGGAGCGGGGACGCCGGCAAACCAGGCCGGGAAGGACGACGAGGGGGCCGGCGGGTGTGCCACCGGCCCCCTCGCGTCGTCGTGGGGTCATTCGCCCTCCGACCTGGGCTTACAGCAGCGGCAGGTAGCGCCTCAGCTCGAACGGGGTCACCTGGCGGCGGTACTCCTCCCACTCCTGGCGCTTGTTGCGCAGGAAGTAGTCGAAGACCCCTTCGCCCAGGGTCTCGGCGACGAGCTCCGAGTCCTCCATGAGCCCGATCGCGTGGTCGAGGCTGGTCGGCAGCGGCTTGATGCCCAGGGCGCGCCGCTCGGAGGCGGTCAACGACCACACGTCGTCCTCGGCGCCCTCGGGCAACTCCAGCGAGTCCTCGATGCCCTTGAGCCCGGCCGCCAACAGCACCGCGAAGGCCAGGTACGGGTTGCAGGCGCTGTCGATGGCCCGGAACTCGATCCGGGTGGAGTTGCCCTTGCCCGGCTTGTACATCGGCACCCGGATGAGTGCCGAGCGGTTGTTGTGCCCCCAGCAGATGTAGCTGGGTGCCTCCTGCCCGCCCCACAGGCGCTTGTAGGAGTTCACCCACTGGTTGGTCACCGCGGTGATCTCGGCGGCGTGCGCGAGCAGCCCGGCGATGAAGTTCCGCGCGACCTTGCTCAGCTGGTACTGCGCACCCGACTCGTGGAAGGCGTTGCGGTCGCCCTCGAACAGCGACAGGTGCGTGTGCATGCCCGATCCCGGCTGATCGAAGAAGGGCTTGGGCATGAACGTGGCGTAGGTGCCCTGCTCCAGGGCGACCTCCTTGACCACGGTGCGGAAGGTCATCACGTTGTCCGCGGTGGTCAGGGCGTCCGCGTAGCGCAGGTCGATCTCGTTCTGACCCGGGCCGCCCTCGTGGTGGCTGAACTCCACCGAGATCCCCATCGACTCCAGGATCGAGATCGCCGCCCGGCGGAAGTCGTGCGTCGTCCCCCGCGGCACGTGGTCGAAGTACCCGGCCTGGTCCACCGGCTCGGGCTGTTCGCCGTGCTCCACGGCCTTCTTGAGCAGGTAGAACTCGATCTCCGGATGTGTGTAGAAGGTCAGCCCATGACCGGCGGCCTTCGCCAGCGCCCGCTTGAGCACATGCCGCGGATCGGCCAGGGCGGGCTCGCCGTTGGGCGTGAGCACGTCGCAGAACATGCGCGCGGTGGCCTGGGTCTCCCCCCGCCAGGGCAGCACCTGGAAGGTCGCCGGGTCGGGCTTGGCGAGCATGTCGGCCTCGAACACCCGGGCCAGGCCCTCGATCGCGGAGCCGTCGAACCCGATGCCCTCGGCGAAGGCACCTTCCAGCTCGGCAGGGGCGACCGCCACCGACTTCAGTGAGCCGAGGACGTCGGTGAACCACAATCGGACGAAACGGATGTCCCGCTCCTCGATGGTGCGGAGCACGAACTCCTGCTGCCTGTCCATGGGGTCCTCCCCCTCGTGGCGCCGCCCGTGGGTGGTCCCACCTGCCGGGACCATGGTCGCGCACTCCCTCCCCCAACACATCATCGGGGGCACCCTTCCCGGGCTCCTCCAGGGGCACCCTTCTGGGCTCCTTCGGGGTCACCCGACCCCGGCTCCCCCGGGGTCACCCTTCCCAGGCTCCCCCGCGGGCACCCTGCCCAGGC